>DASRSM010000022.1:0-21324 GCA_035656415.1 Vulcanimicrobiaceae bacterium
CATCAACTTGTCGGAGAGTCCAATACCGTGCTGCTCCGGCGTCATTTCGAGAAGCGGGCCGAAATGGACGTTGCCGGCCGTGCTCACGACCGCATCTACCTTGCCAACCTGCTCGAACAGGGTGCGAATGCTCTGAAGGTCGGTATGGTCGACCTTGTAGTCGCCTGACCTCCGCGACGCAGTGACGACCTCGTGACGTTGCTTCAACTCGTCAACGACCGCTTTTCCCATGGTGCCGCTCGCACCGATAACAAGAATCTTCATGCGCGCTGTAACCCCGGTGTGGAATCACCGGTTGCGGATTTCCCGCCTGGCTTGGTTGCCGGACGGGCGGAGACGTTTCTAGATTTCTTCCTCGGATTCGAATTGAAAGATTACTTGCGCAAGAAGTCGATGAGGGCAGACATCGTCTGTTCTGGCTGCTCCTCCATAATCCAATGGCCGGCGAGCGCCGTTGGATTGGGCGGCCGTCTTTCCGTCGTCAAACGTGGCAACGACAATCCCTACGTTTGACAGACCGGCCACTTGGGCGAGCGCCGCGTCGGGAGCGGGTCCGAAAGCCGTCAGAAACATGAGTCCGAGGCACGCGGTTGCGACGCCGCGTGCGATCCGTTTGGCACTCACCATAGGACCAGACTACTGCGACGCGCTTCTGTTGTCTGCAATGATCCATTTCCGACGTTTTCGGACACGCCGAGCCGGAGGTTCTCTACGCGGGAGGAACCAAGCCGTTTTTTCCGACCAGAACGAACCGCGCCGCCAGCGCGGCGCCTTCCGCGACAGCGATGACACGAACGTGAGCGCCGGGTTTGAGCATTGCCATCGTGCCGGGCTCGATGTAAAACACGGGAACGTTCGAAGGAATGTGTATCGTCTTCGTACCGCTCGGAAATGTCATCGTGATCGTCTTTCCCGCCGCGGTCGACCCCACCGTCCTGACCGTCGAATTGGCCATCATGTTCGGGCGCGCGACGGTTTGGACCGTGGCGTTTGCCATCATATGCCGTCCGCTGTCTCCCATTTGGGTGAAACCTTCGCCGGTTCCACGCAGTGCCGGCGCGAAGATGTGCACCTCGGTCGACGTGAAGGTTCCGTCCGGTTGAGGAGCGACCGTCGTGCCGATAAACGTTCCCTCGCCAACGTCAGCCAGTGTGGACTTGCTAACCTCGAAGAATTTGATCTTTGAGTTGTAGCTCACGGTCTTGCGTCCCGACGAGGTGTTGATAACCAGCGCGGACGCGGTCGACGAAACCAGCGTTCCCGAAAGAGAGACTCGTTGCGGGTTTTCCGCAGGCCGAGCGACTTGCGGCGCGATCACCGCGAGTGCGAAGAATAGAGCTAGTATACGCACGAAAAATTCCGTTCTTAAAAGCCAATGGTCATTATAAGCCAACGGTGCGCCGGATTTCTGAAAAAAGCCTGAATGCTCGGCCGGCATGGCGTTGCACTAGCAACTAAGCCGCCGGCGAACCGCGTGCCCTGGTTGCGCATACTAAGGGCGAGCGACGTTTTAATGCGTTCAGAATCGCTCTCACGCTGTAGAGAGGACCAGTTCATGATAAAGGTTGGCAAACGCGCCCCCGACTTTCGGCTTCCCAGTACTAAGGATGCGACGGATAAGGCAACGCTCGGCAAGGAAGTGTCACTTTCGGATTATCACGACAAGTGGCTCGTGCTATTTTTCTATCCGAAGGACTTCACCGTCATCTGCCCCACGGAAATCGTCTCCTTCTCGGATCGCTACCCGGAGTTCGAGCGCCTCAATGCCGACGTCCTTGGCTGTTCGGTGGATCCCGTCTCGTCGCACTGGACCTGGCTGTCCTCCCCGCGCGAGCGCAACGGCATTGCCGGCGTGAAGTATCCGCTGGCCTCCGACACTAGCAAAGCCACCTCCCGCGCTTACGATGTCCTGGATGATGCCGGTCTGGCCCAGCGCGGACTGTTCATCATTGATCCGAAGGGCATTTTGAAGTTTGCTACCGTTACCGACAATAACGTCGGCCGCAGCGTGGATGAAGTGCTGCGCATGCTCCAAGCCCTGCAAAGCGGCGGTTTATGCGCGGCCAACTGGAAGCCCGGAATCGCTGTGCTCACGCCGGCGTAGCCGTTAGGCTCAGTTCGCGTCCCACGTCGTCCCATCCGCAAACTGGACCGCGGTGGCGGCAACAAGCGGTTCGATGTTAGGTTCGCCGCGTGCGGTCCACGAGTCGCGCGATCTGCGACGGCAGCTGGGGCCGCTTACCAAATACTTTGGCGATCGGGCAAAAGCGCGTCGCCGCGCCAACTGCGTTTTACCACCAATAGTTGACTCGTTGCGTCGCTCCAGACCGCGGTAGGTTGAGGGCTTTTGTCGAAGAGGGCGCGGTATTGTCCCGCTACGGTTCGCATTCGCGACATGATAAGAACCAGAAGGCCGAGCACCGAAACGACGGCAATCAGGGAAATCAGCCATGCCCCGAGCTCATGAGTATTGATTGATTCGATAGCGTTCCAACGTTCTTGGAAGTAGTGTCAGTCCAGCGTGAGTACGCGCAACGGCTCGTTTCGGTTCGGTGGGTCGCGGCGACGGTCGCCGAGTGTTTTGGTCGTTCAGAGTTCCTTCATGCGCTGCGCATTGTATTGGGTGTGGAGCGCGCACAGCGCCCCTCCACATTGGACTAGAGGAGTAGCGTGAAGTTGAAGACCGACCCTTACCGCAAGCAGCATCTGCACCTGGCACATTTTGCGACGGCCCTTCCCACAAACGACGTCATCGAAGATCCGAACGCCGCGCACGCGGCACTATTCCGCGTGAGGGCCGTGCTGGTCGTGCACATTCGGTTGGAGAACGGACTGCTCTATCCGTGGATGCTCCAGCGCAGCTCGGAAAGCGTTTGCGAGAGAGTTCGCCGGCACCGCGACGACATGGGGCAGCTGCTGACGTCTTTCCTGAAGGTTTGCGCACAATGGTCGACCGCCGCGTCGATCGCGGAGGATCCGCAAGGGTTCGTTGCGGCGTGGAAAGACGTGCGCGCCCTACTGTTTGCCCATATGGCGGCCGAACAGGACGATTTGTACGACCTCGCTGATGCGTGTATGAGCGAGCGCCTCGCACTGGCTTCGTGATCGCAAAAATACGTTAGGGCCAGGCGAACCGTGAGCCCCGGTTAGGCATAGTAAAAGTATGAAGACACTCATACTAGCCTCGGCACTGCTGGCAGCCCTGGGCACGGCCCCGGTCCCTTCCACCGGTTCGACGGTGCACGTCAAAGACTTTGCCTATCACGCGGCAACGCTTACCGTTACGCCGGGTACGACCGTACGCTTCGTCAACGACGACGGTGAGGCGCACACGGTAACCGCGGTCGATAAATCGTTCGATTCAGCCGGCATGGATACCGGCGACGCTTGGACCCACACTTTTAGCAAGCCGGGCAAGTACGCATATTTCTGCGCGCTGCACCCGTATATGAAGGGCGTCATCGTCGTGCGCGCCACCGGAGGAACGACACCATGAAACGCGGCGACTTTCTCGGACACGTCGGCTGGACCGGCGCGGGCATCGCGTACGCATTGACCGCAGGTGGTATCGTGCGCGCGGCCGGCATGTCACCCGACGGCGCGTATTTCATTCAGATTAGCGACAGCCACCTCGGATTTCACCAACCGGCAAACCCCGACGTTGCAGGCACATTCAAGCAGACGATCGACCTGATCAACGCGCTTCCAAACCAGCCGAGCTTCGTCATTCACACCGGCGACGTCACGCATCTTTCGAAGCCGGAGCAGTTCGATCTGGGCAAGCAGCTCCTCGGCACGCTCAAAGCGCCGACGATCGTGTTGCCGGGCGAGCATGATGCGCTGCAGGGTGGTTTGAAACCGTTCTATGCAAACTTCCCGGCCAAGTCCGGAACCGACGGCTGGTTTTCATGGGAAGCGCAAGGCGTGCACTACGTTGCGCTCGTCAACGTCTTCGACTTCGAGAATATGGGCAAACTCGGCAACGACCAACTCGACTGGCTAAAGCGCGACCTCGCCGCGGTGCCGAAATCGCGCCCGGTCGTCGTCTTCGCCCACGTGCCCCTCTACGCGCTCTATCCGCAATGGGGCTGGACCACCGAAGACGGGTCGAAGGCGCTTGCAATGCTCGCCGGCTTCGATGCCGTGACCGTGCTCAACGGCCACATTCACCAGATTATCGAGCACACCGAAGGCAACATTCGATTCGCCACGGCGAATGCGACGGCGTATCCGCAGCCCACACCCGGTGGAGCACCGAAGCCCGGCCCGCTCGCACTTCCGCCGGATCAGCTTCTGCACGCGATTGGCTACCGCACGGTCGAGATGCATGCAGGAAATGCTGCGACGCGCAACATTACCCTAGGATAAGTGAGCGATGAGGAGCTCGTGCTCGCGCGCGCGTTCGTGAACCGCGAAGCATGGGCATACGATGCGGCATATCGAGCGCACGGGGGTATGCTCTACTCGGCCGCGTTGCAAGTGCTGCGCGACGCGGGCGATGCCGCAGACTGCGTTCAAGACGTCCTGCTCCGATTGTGGCGGCGCGGCGACGCGTACCGCCTCGAGCGCGGCGCGCTGCGCGCTTTCCTCGCCGTCTGCGTGCGCAACGAGGCGCTCTCGCGTTTGCGCAAAGCACGCGGCCGCGACCGGATCGGTCAGACGCTGGATCGTCCAAGCGCCACGGGCGACATCGCCGCGAGCGTCGTCGATCGGGAATCGATCCGCGGCGCCCTTGAGACGCTTACGCCAAAGCAACGGGAGACGATCGAACTTGCTTACATGCGACACATGACGCACGAAGAAATTGCGAGCAAACTCGGCGAGCCGACGGGAACCGTCAAGAGCCGCCTCTCGTCGGCGTTGCGCAAATTGCGCGAGACGTTTACACCCGAGGAGGCGTTCGATGCTGGATGATCACATCGGCGAGAACGCAGAACTCTACGCGCTGGGCCAGCTCGGCGAGCTCGAATCGAGCCGTGTCGAGCACCACGTACGTAGCTGTGATTCGTGCGCTAAACGCGTAGGCGAGGCTGAGGCTACGGTTCTGCGCCTGATTGAATCCGGCGACGTTGTACCGGCGCCCGCGCAGCTCGACCGGCGCATTCGATTTTCCGGTCAACCGCAACGCATGTGGATCGCTGCGATCGCCGCCGCGTTTCTGATCGGGTTACTGCCGTGGGGCGTATCGACCCTTCGTCATCCCGATGTAGAAGCCGGTTCGAATCAACAGCTTGCGATGAACGCGATGTTGGCGGGACACTTCCTGCATGCACCCGCTGTCGCGCTCGTGCCGGGAGCACCGCAAGCAAAGGTGATTTATCCACGCGAGAGCGGTTGGCTCTACGTGCTCGTCGGTGGGACGAACCAAACAATCGACGTCGTCGCGATTACCGGCAACGAACGGACGACGATTGCGTCGATCCCGCCGGGACCGGCCACGCGATCGGCGTTCGTAAAAATATCGCAGCGAGTTTCGAGCGTGCAGCTTCTTGAAGGCAACACGCCCGTCGCATCCGCTCGAATCGTTTACGCTTCGCCCGCGCCATAAAATGCGGCGCGCGGCGACACACGATTTATAGTCTTTTAATTACTATCGCGTAGCATGAGTCCATCAACAGGAATCTTTGGGGGACTTGATGTTCAGAAAACTACTATTTTTGTCGACGGCGCTCGTCACGTGCGCCCTCGTTGCCTGCGGCGGAGGCGTGACGCCTCAAACTGCGGGAAGCGGCATCGCCGTACCACTGAATGCCGGTGGCAATAATGTTACGCCCACGATGGTGGGAAGTGCGATGTCTACTAGCGATGGCCTTGCCCTGACGGCGACCTTCCCTCGCAACAGCGTTGGTGAAGAACTTCCCGCTGAAGGCGTCGGCACGTCAGACCACAAGCCGTGGGGAACGGTTGGTGGTTTCACACAGACGAAGCGCGCGCAGACGCTCGCGTTTCCGCCCGGAACCGTTATTACGATTCACAATCTTTCGAAAACCAACGAGCACACGTTCAACTTTGTCAAAATGGTCGGTGGTCCACCGGCGCGCTTCCCGTCCGACACGAACCTTTCGGTTAACGCACGGGGTCACGGCGTATTCGGGCCCGGCTATGCTAGCGGTCCGATTCCGCCTGGCGGTTCGGTGAAAGTCAAGCTTTCCAAGGCGGGCAAGTATCTGATTGGCTGCGCGTTTCACTATGCCGAAGGCATGCAGGACGTGATCGTCGTCAAAGATGGGGCGAAGCCCGGACCGACATCGAGCCCGAGCCCGGCGCCATCTTCGCAACCCACCTCCGCTCCTCCGGGAGGCGGCTGGTAGACAACGCAGGCTGCGTTGCTCGTTGCTCGCGCCGGCGGCTCACTCGCCGGCGCGCCGGCGTCAGCCGCTGGCGAACTCGACGACTAAATAGATTTTCGCGGTACCGCGTCCGACGTTGCGATAACAGTGCGGAAGTTCTCCGAGAAAGCTGCACGAATCGCCGGGCCCGAGCCGCACCTTCTCATCGCTCACCATTAACTCGACGCGTCCTTCCACTACGTGCGCGCGCTCGAGCGAACCCGCAGGATGCGCTGAAAGCAAATCGTTTCCGGCGTCTTTGCGAAGATCTAAGCGGACCCAATGCAGGTTGCTGCCTTTTATCGGATGACCGAGGACAACGTTCGTTGCACCTACGCCTATGGGGACGGTGCGGTGCTCGCGGCGACGCGTCACCATGATGCCGTCGATCGCCCGATCTTGCTCGAATAGATAGGACGTCGGTACCGCGAGCCCGGACGCAAGAGCGTTCATCGTCATGACAGTCGGCGACTTTTTGCCGCGCTCGATCTCCGAAATCATCGCCGCCGAGACGCCGGCGCGTTCGGCCAGGTCGCGCAGCGAGTAGTGACGCTGGGTACGTAGCCGCTTGATTCGCTCTCCAACAAAGCCGGCAAGGGTCTGGTGGGGGTCCTTCATTGGCTGAGACGTTCCTCGTTGACTATAGTAAACACTGTACGCTATAGTGAACGCCAATCCTCCATGGACACGACGCTCGCCGCGTACCTGCGCCGCTGCAGAACGAGAATCCCGCCCCAGGTTACGCGGCTTGGAAGCTACGACAGATTACCGAGTCGCATCGGCAAATCCGTAACGCAAGAGGAAGTCGCCGAGGCGATCGACGTCACGCGCACGTGGTACGGAAGGCTCGAAACCGACGCGGGAGTGTATCCATCTTTGACGCTCTTGAACCGCATCGCGTCCGCACTCATGCTGAAGCCGATCGAGCGATTTCGCCTCTTGATTTTGGCGGCGAAGAAACCCGGGCAATAAAGTGGTTCGAAAGAACTAAAAATGCGAACTGGTGCTTTGCAGACATAATCGCAGCGCTATGGCACGTTTGTCACCAGACGATGATGCCGAGTCGGGTCGACAGCGGGGGAATGGTGCCGGTTGCGGCCAGCGCGTAAAAACAGCACAATGAGAAGGTGCTGCAAGCCGCGCTGCTTTCGCTCGCGTTAAGCGAACTTTCCACTGCGCCGGCGCGTGTGCCCGCGCCGGGTATCAACGTGGCCGTTCACCAGCTGCCCGCCGCCGACGCGAACCCCGACCCCCAAGGTATCGCAGCCGGTCCCGATGGCGCGCTCTGGTTCGCCGAATACGAAGCCAATGCGATCGGAAAGATGACTACGGCCGGAACGCTCGTCGAATACCCGCTCGGCGAGAGCCGCTTTGCGGGGCCTGAAGGCATTGCCGCCGGACCGGACGGCGCGCTGTGGTTCACCGAGTTTATCGGCGACGCGATCGGGCGCATCACGACGGACGGCAAAGTTTCCGAGTACGCGGTGCCCGAAGGCGAGGGTAACGCGAGTCCGTGGGGCATCGCGGCCGGACCCGACGGGGCGATGTGGTTTACGGAAACGGGTCGCGACAAGATCGGGCGCGTCACTACCGATGGGAAAGTGCGCGAATACGATCTCGCGGCGTCCGCAAGTCCGTTCGCTATAACCGCCGGCTCCGACAACGCGCTTTGGTTCACCGAGCGTCATCGCGGTGTGGGACGCATCTCGCCCGACGGCGCGATTTCCGAATATGCGCTAAGGAACGATCGCGATCCGTATGCGATTGTATTAGGGCCCGATGGAGCGGTTTGGTTTACCGATTTCGGCCGGTCGATCGTCGGTCGCATCACCGCACAAGGTCACGTCGGGTATTACAACCTTCCCAACGTCGACCAGCCCGCGGCGTTTGCGGCCGGTCCGGACGGCGCGTTGTGGTTTACCCTGTATGGAAGTAACGGCATCGGGCGGCTTACGACGCAAGGGCGAGTGTCGGTCTATTTCCGGGGCGGCAACGAAATGCACGAGGATCCGTTCGGCATCGCAGCCGGTCCCGATCGCGCCCTATGGATGACGAGCTATCCGCAGACGGCCGTCATTCGCGCGGCGCCCTATCCGATCAAGGTCAAAAGGGCGCGCGTTACCTTTCGTTAGCCAAAATGCCAAACGCGAAAGCGCCAAAAGCCGCGCCGACGAGGACGTCGCTGAGGCTGCGATCGATGGCAGGCGGTGCGCTCAGCGTCATCAGTGCCGCGTTGAGCAATAAGCCCGCGAGCGCTCCGGAAAATGCTCCGGCGCACGTCGCGACCACCAACATGAGATTCCGATCGTTCTCGATTCCCGGCAGGGCAGCTTCGAAGCCGAGCGACGTCACGCGCGTGCGACACCGCTCGACCATCTCCGGCCACTGACGCCGGAACTGCAAATTCGTCACCACGACGTACGCCGCGCTTGCCAAAAACACGACCGTCGTAAACACACGGACAGGTTCGTCCATTCCTATCCTCCGACGGCGCCGGCCGTCAGCCACACGCCCGAAATCTTGTAGAATGGCGGGATGAACACCTCCGTCGCCCCGCGTCCCCCGCTGCCGCCGTTCACGCTCGAAACGGCCACGGCAAAGGTCCGTTCCGCCGAAGACGCTTGGAACACTCGGGAACCCGAGCGAGTGTCGATGGCCTACAGCCAAGAGAGCCGGTGGCGCAACCGGTCCGAGTTCTTCACGGGACGCGAAGCCATTTACCGTTCCTCGTCCAGCATCAACGACGTCAAGATCGCCGAAGAGGAGCGGCTGTTTCGCTGGCCGTCGGGCCCGCGACCGGCCGATCATCCCGGTTTGAGCGAGCTCGATCTGCTCTAGTTGTTTTCGTAGATCGCGTTCGTGATCGCGGCCTCGTCTTCGAAGACGCCGCCGACGTCTTCGATGCTCTTGAGCGGCCCGGCGTTGTTGACGTAGAGGGCAAACGCAAAATGCTTGCCGCTCTTCGTATCGATATAGCCTGCCAGTACTTGCGCTTTGAGCGCGCCGCCCTCAACCGTCGTTCCCGTCTTGGCAAACACGTGGCCGCGCGCCGGCAGGTCGCGGCCCGTTCCGGCAATAGAACCGTCGACGCCGAGAACCGGCAAAGCATCGCGAAACGCCTTGGCATTCGCACCTTGGCTCATCACCGTCAGCCAGCGTACCGTTGCGCGGGCGGCCGCGCGGCTATCGGGGCTGCCGCTGCCGTTGGTCGGAAAATCGAAGTCTGCCGGACGAACGCCTTGTGCGATCAAGCTTCGCCGTTCGGCTGCCAACGATCCGTGAAGCGTGCGCTCCCCTTGCGTGAGACCGAAGAGCGACAAGCTGAGGTTTGCGCCGAGATTCAAACTGACTTTGAGAATCAGCTTTGCAAACTCTGAAAACGGAGGCGAAACGAACTGTGCGACGCGATCGCTGGCGGAATATGCCCCGCGCGCCCCGAGAAGCGCACTCGCGTTGGGCGCGACGACCGGTGCCGTAACGCGAACGCCCGCGCGCTCTAAGGCTTGAACGAACGCGATGCGGGCAAACGACGCAGGCTGTTCGACGCGAAACGTTCCTACGAACGTCGGGCTTCCCGAGAGCGGCGCTTTGTAACCGACTGGAATCGTGCCGCTCACCGTGCCGACGCACGGCGCAGGCCAGTTGCACTCAGCGCGCCCGTTGTTCGACAACTCGACCGCACTCTGCGTGCCTGCTGCAACGGTTTTCACGTTCGCGCGAACTGAGAACGCCGCCGTTTTGGGACGCCAATCGACACGAGCCGGCTCGCCGGGCTTCCCCGGCGTCACCCACACGTCGACCATGTTCTCATCGATCATGATCGGTGTGATAAGTAAGTTGCCATTGGGAACGCGATACGAATCGAAGAGCCGGTCGTCGACGACGACGTCGCCGTGAACCGAACGGATGCCCGATGCGCGCACTTGTCGCGCGAGACTGTTCAGGCCGTACAACGGATCTTGCGGCGTCAAAATCGCAGTGCCGAGATTGTTGGCGTCGTTATGATCGAAATCCGTAAACGCGACGCCGCCGCCGGGAAGAAGACGGCCGCCGAACGTCAAGTCACCCGCCGCCACCAGCACCAAGTTACCGTGGAGCGTGCCCTGCGCATCGACCGCTCCACGACGATATACGGGCGTTACGAAGCGATGGCTCGCGCCGAGCGCGTTCATCGCCGAACCGACCGAAAACAGCTTGCGCACCGAACCAGTAAACGCCAAGCGATCCGGGGTGAGTTGATACACGGTCCGGCCGGTCGCGAGATCGGTGACGAGCATGTACCACGATGCTTGCGCGTAACGCGGCTTGTGCACGATCGCCTTCACGCCGGGCGGTAAATCGCCCGCCGTCTGCGCGGAGCCCGGAATCGAAGCCAGCCCGAAAGCGACCAGTGCAAATACAGCGGTGAACGTACTCTTCATAAGGCCCGCCTTTCGTCGCAACTCGCGCTGGACGCTTCCTGGACGCCCGGCGCCCTAGGATGGCGCCATGAAGTATACGACCATCGTCTACGACCGCGAAGGCGGCGTGCAGCTCGAGGCTGCCACGCTGAAGGCGCTCGGCGACGGCCGCAACGTTATCGTCAATCTGGATCAACTGCCGGCGCTGGAGATCGAAGATATGCGTCGCCTGATCAAGCTGCTAAGGCAAAGCCGCGACATCGGAAGCGAGTTTGCGCTGCGCGCGACGCGTCCCGACGTGCGCAAGGCACTCGCCGTCACGGCGCTCGACCGCGTATTTACCGTTCTCGATGCAGCCTAACGCTACTCGATAAGGAAGTTCTGCATCATGCCGGTGTCCTCGTGGCTGAGGAAGTGGCAATGATGCACGCTCTTTCCTTTGAAGTCCAAGAAGCGGATGCGAATCGTGATGCTGCCGTTCTTTCCGTCCTTCCGGCTGCGCTTGGGCGGAACGTAGAAGGTGTCCCAAATCTCGACCGGATCGTTGGGAACGTCGTTGATCGCGACGAGCTGAAACGAGTTGACGTGAACGTGGAACGGGTGGGGCGAGCCGGAAGCGTTCTCGATCGTCCACTCTTCCTCGTGATTGAGGTGCACCGTCGTCGGAACTTCCATCTCCTTATAGAGCTCGTCGTTCACCAGGAACTTGAACCCCGTAAGTATCGTCTCGTGCTGATCGTCGGCTTTGAAGCTGAACGTGAACGTCCGCGGCGTCTTTCCAGGCCCGATCAAGGGATACTCGCGCTCCGGCTTCGGCAGCTTTTTGGGGATACCCATCGATTTCTTCGCACCGGTAACGACGAAGGTCAACCAATCGATCTTCGTTGCCGGTCCGTGTAAATCGTTGGCGTCCATGGATGAAAGCGTGTAAGTTTTTCCCGGCGTATCGGGCGCTTTGATCAGGAACTCGATGCGATTTCCCGGCATCGTCATCCGTACCGGCGCCTCGATGAAGTTTTCAACAGTGAGCGCGCCGCCCTTAACGTCGCCGCTCATGTCTTTGAGGCTGGGCTCGAGCAGATTCACGCCGTCGAAGCCGATCTGCCATGCTTCCATACCGGGCAAAATGAGCGGAAGCGTATGTTGATTGCAGCCGTTGAGCAGACGTAGGCGGATTACTTCACCGGGTGCCATCGTAAACGTCGGAGGCGGCATGGGACTGAAGACGGGTTTTGGCCCGGTATCATCCTGCCACATAACGCCGGCGGCATCTTTGCGGCCGCCGGCTCCGTCGGTGGCCACCGTGTACATAGTGTATTCCGTATCGACGAAGTATCCGCCCTGGTCCGGCGGCTTATATGCTTCGTATTCTAAGTCGTAGAGGTTGCGCCGCTTTTTGTTTTTATTCACTTGTATCGACTGCATGACTAAAAAGAGCTCGCGCGCCGCAGCGATCTCGGGAACTTCGTCGATCGGTCCGCGGCAGACGATAAGGCCGGCCATGCCGCCCGACACCTGGACGTCGGTCGCGCCGTGATGATGCGGATGGTACCAGTGCAGACCCGATGGATGGTCTGTGGGTATCGGAAGTTGATACCGGAATTTTTTGCCGGGCTCGACCCCCAGCATCGGCGCCATCGGATCGGAGGTGCCGATCGGGTCGAAAAGATGCGGCGTCGTCTGAATGCCATGCGTGTGAAGATTCGTCGTATTGAAGTCGTGAGGATTGTTCATGCAATCGAACGGCCCGGTCGCGCGGCGGTAGCGCTTCGGGTTTGGATTGTTCATGGTTTCCATCTCGTCGCGAATGTCGGGCACCATCATCGGTCCTTTCGGACACGGTGCCTTCGGATTGCGCGGGAGATAGTTGTCGACCTCGACGTTGAGCGTTGCGCCGGGACGCGTCACGATGGTCGGGCCGGGAATCCGGCCGCCATAGGTTCGCGTGCGGAAGCTTTTGCCGCCGATTACGGTGGTTGCATACTGTGCTTTGAGACGGTATTGAGGGCCGGGTGCGCGCCCGGAGAGGAGCGGTTCGAGCTCGCTTACCGGTCCGCCAAAGCGACCGGAACATCCGGCAGCGGCGGCAGCGGCGGCGGCACCGATTGAAGCGGAAATGACGACAAAACGCCGACGATTCATAAACGAACCTCCGATGACTGCAACATTCCAGGCTGACGTTCGCGCGCCTGCTTTAGAAGAAACGCGTGAGCGCTATGATATGTCGCCGAGATTAATCAACAGCTTGCGCAGCAGTTCGTTTGAGCCGCTGTCTCTCGCGCGAAGAAAGCGACGCAAGTAAACGTTCTTCGTTAGCAACGTGCCTGCTCGTCGCCGAATCGATCGGCGCTTTACCTTTAGCAGTCAACCGTACCAGCGTTCCGCGGCGGTCGTCAGGATCGGGACGCCGAGTAACCAAGCCGGCTTCTTCCAAGCGATCGACGCGATTCATCATACCCGACGTCAACATCATTTCGTGGTAGAGTTCGGTCGGCGACAACTGAAACGGCGGACCCGAACGCCGCAGCGCCCGTTTCGTCCAGCTTGGGATGCAGCGCGGTCGCTGCAGAAAACGATTCACAGAGCAATATCGCGACGGAACGGTGTCCTTCCCGTCGGTGCGCATCAATGCCCAAACGATTATCGATTTCTTCCCGCCGCACTATCACCACGTCACGCGGGGCGGTAATAATGTCAACCACATCGCACTTACGCTAGCGAACGCGACGCAGGAAATCGAAGCGTTTCTACGCGTGCGCGGAATTCCGATCCAGCGCGAAATGGTGGGGAACTTCGGCGCTCAGGGCGACCACGCGCACGCATTTCAAGTGCTCGACCCCGACGGGAACACCATCGAGCTCCACGCCTACGCGCCGTGAGCGCGTTTTAGAAGCCTGCAGCTCCGTTCGGGGTACCGAGACCCGTCGGTCCGTCGTATCCCGGAAGCGACGTGCACAGATACGTCAGGCACAGCGCATTGGTTCCCAACAAAATGTCGTTGAAGGACGACCGCGGCGCGGCGTAGAGCGCCGACGCGCCGGTTCCCGAATGGTTGGGAGCCATCGCGTATAGCGCCGCGACGATCGGCGTCGCAACGCTAGTGCCCCCATACACGGCCCATCCGCGCATCGATTGGTTGGCGAAATACGAGTCGTACACGGAAACGCCGGGAACGGGATTCGCAATCGCCGACACGTCGTTGACCGTGCGCATGTGGCACAGCGTATCGTGCTGCCACGCCGGCTTCGTAATGTACTTGCTGCAACCGCTGCCCGTACTGCCCCACGCGGTTTCTAGCCACGCAAGGTCCTCGAGGATCGGCAGCAGCGTCGTTCCGCCGACCGCCGTGACGTTGGACGACGATGCGGGCCAGCCGACGCCGTATCCTGAGTCGCCGGCGCCGGCGACGATCGGCGTTCCGGGATGATTCCATTTCGGATTATCGGCGGCGATCGCCGCGCTCTCGGGCGTCGAGTAGCTGTTGCTCACAACCGACGCGCCCTTTTGCACCGCGGTCTGCATCGCGGTCGTCAGCGCCTCGATATCCGCGGACGGTGCTTCCGCTACCAGCAGCCGGCAGTTCGGACAAATTGCCGACGCCATATCGAGATCGATCGACAGCTCTTGCGCCCACGTTTCGTTGCCCGCCGGCAGCTTGTTCGAACCGTCGGCACCGTTGACGAATCGCAAGCATCCGTCGCTCGTCCCGCACGCGGGGAGTCCGAACGTCGCGCGGTACGTCGCAAGATCGTTTTCGGCGTTCGGGTCGCCGTACGCGACCACGATGCCGATCGTTCCGCCTGCCGCGCCTTGCGGCACGTTATACGCTATGGCGAGATCGGACGGTTGGTAGCCCGCGACCAGCGCCGGCAAAAGATTGAGTTGCGGCAGCACGTCGAGCCGGCGAATCGCGCCGCACGAAACCTGGCCGACGATCGGCAGCCCGCAGATCGAGAGCAGCTGCGGCAGGTTTGTAAAGTTGATCGGAATGGCCCGGGCGCCGATCGGAATCGCTCGGGCGCCGATTGGGATCGCTCGCGCGCCGATCGGAAGTGCCGTAGTGTGATGGTGCATGCGGTGATGCGTCGCAGCCGGCGCGGCGCTTCCGCCGCTCGGCAGGGCCGGCCCGGTCGCGACCGTCGAGCATCCCGAAAGGAAAAGGGATAACGCGGCCACACAAGCCACACCGTAGCGAGAGATTCCCAGTTGCCACACCATGCGCGCTCTCGATCTGCTGAGGTAAGTTGTCGTCTCTTCATAAGAGTAACGGCACGGTTGCCCGCCATCAAGGAACGTAAAGGAAACGTTACACGCGGGTTATAGCCGGCGGAGCCTGCCCGTGGACGACCGAGGTCATCGCCGCGACGATCTCAGGATCGAGATGCGGTCCCGCGGCCTTGTCGAGAAGGTCCAACGCGCGCGACGGGGCCATCGGCGGGCGGTACGGGCGGCGCCCGATCATGGCGTTGAAGCAGTCCGCCACGGCCACGATGCGCGCGCTCAGCGGAATTTCCTCGCCGCGCAGGCCGTCGGGATACCCGCCGCCGTCGAGCCGCTCGTGATGGCTCCGTATCGCAGGCAGAAACTCGGCGAGAAGCGGTAGATCGGCTACGATCGCCGCGCCGTCGACGGTGTGGCGCCGCATGACGTCCCACTCTTTATCGCTTAGCGACCGCGGTGCGAGCAGGATCGGCTCCGGGGTTCCGATTTTCCCCACATCGTGCGCCAAGCCGCCGCGCTTGACCAGCAGCGTTTCAACGGGCGACAAGCCGAGCTTACGCGCCAGGCGGGCGCACCACGACGACACCGCTTTCGAATGTTCGGCAGTGATGGGATCGTGCTCGAAGAGGCGCGACACCAAATCCGCCAGGCACGCGTCGACTTCGTCGAACGGCTCGTCGCGCTGTACTGCAGCCCGCAGCGGCTGGCGCGCCGATGCGTCGATCCTTTCGCCCAGCGCCAACAACACCGTTTTCTCTGAAACGCGGCCATCGAAGAGGCCGTTCTCGAGCACTTGACGCCACGTCGCCGAAAGCAGAACGCTCAAGCACGCCATCTCCGCGTGGCGGACCGAAACGTCGTCGAGCCAGCGAACCAGCTTCGCAGAGCCGGCGCCGGCGGCGACGTCCGCAATGCAATCCAGCAGCTGCATGACCACGATTTCCGTCGCCAGCGTGCGCTCGTGCGGCAAAATCGCGCGCTCGAGCACGTTCGCAGCGATCTCCGCGCGGGAGTCCATCGCGCCCTCCGCAGCGTTCACGCGTAGAGCGCCAGCGGCAGCGGGAGCGCTTCGAGCATTCGGGCGACGCCGCCGAAGTCGTTGGCGTACAGCGCCCGCAGCGCAAGGTCCATGTCGTCGTGATTCGGCGCGCCCTCGATTCTTTCCGCGATCGCTCGCACCGCTGCGTGCAAGGACGCCAATCGCTTCGGCAATCGCGACGTCGCAAGCGTGGCAATGAACTTCGTCCCACCGCGCGCGTTTCCCGAGAGCGCCGTAGCCAAATACGCGAGCAAACGCGCACGGGCGGTGCGGTTTGACTCTTGCTCGACCGCGCTCAACGCCTCCGTCACGCGATCGGTCGCTTCGCGCGCGTCGGCCGGGCGCCGCGCCGCAACGGCGTAGAGCGCCACTTCGGCCCAGCGTTGCGCCGTGCGGTTGGCACCAGCCTGTTGCGCGGCCGTCGGAAAGAGCAAACGGTAAGCGTAGTCGAACTCGCCGCTCCAGGTCGCGCGCAGCGCCTGCGCCGGCAACAGCGCTTCGTGCGAATACGAGTCGTCGTATTGCAAGTCGAACGAGCGTAGCCCCGCCTCGATGCGCCCAATCTCGGCCGAATCGTGCCGTTCGACCGCGATCTCGAACGCGCAGGT
Source organism: Vulcanimicrobiaceae bacterium (assembly GCA_035656415.1). Classification (GTDB taxonomy): domain Bacteria; phylum Vulcanimicrobiota; class Vulcanimicrobiia; order Vulcanimicrobiales; family Vulcanimicrobiaceae; genus JAFAHZ01. The sequence goes on from DASRSM010000022.1 coordinate 16,598, forward strand.
AAAATAGTAGATCAGGAAACCGAGGTTTCCCGACTTGAGCCCGTTTTCGAGAAGAAGATCCAAGTACAAGCGCGCGGCGACCGGGTCTTCCTCTTCATCGGCGATCGCGTACAGCGTGCTGTATGCCGCCGCTGCAACGCTGAACGCCGAAGCGCGTTTCGCGGCGTCGGCGGCGGCGTGCGCGAAACGCGTCGCTTCGACGTTGTCGGAATCGTAGAGACGCACGTACGCCGCGCGCGCGAGGACGCGCGCTTTCAGCGCATCGTCGCCGACCTGCTCGGCCAGGGTCAGCGACAGGTTGAGGGCGACCCGGGCGCGAGCGGAGTTGCCCGAAAGCATGTATGCCTCGCCAAGCGCCGACACGATGCCCGCACGCAGCGGCGTCGGGAGCTCTTCGTCGCTTGCGTGTGGCTCCAGCAAATCCAGTGCGTCCGGCCGGTCGCGCCGCATGAGGTCGCACGCGAAGAGGTACTTGATCTCGATCATGCCCGTGTCGTTGTCGGCGGCGCGCGATAACGCCTGATTGAACCACGATTCCGCCGCGTCGAATCGTCCCAAACGCGAGTTGACGATCGCGCGCAAAGCAAGAACGTTCGCCGGCTCCACGTGACCGCTGCGCTCCGAACACGCGAGCGCGAGCTCGACTACGTCGCCGTAGCCTTGCTCAACGAGGCGCAACCCGTGATGCTCGAGGAGCTTCGCCGCCTGGTCGGCCTGATTCGTTTCGGCGTAAAGCTCCAACGCTTCGACGAAACGCTCGCGTCGCCGTAGCGCCTGCCCCGTCATCGAGATCGCGGCCTGATGTTCGCGTGGATCGATCGAATGCATGCGCGAGCGCAACGCGTCGGCGACCAAGTCGTGATATTGCTCGCCGTCGTTCAAGAAGAGGTACGGCGCGCGCCGGCGCAGATTGGCGACCGCTTCGCGTGCGGGCCCGGGTTCGAGCAACTCGTCCGAGAGGTCGGGCATCAGCGCCGTGCCTATGAGCGCTCGCAGCTCCCACGAGTCGCATTGGCCAAACAACGCTTCGATCATCGATTCGAAGGCCGAAAACCGCGTCGTCGCGGTCGCGTCGGCCGTTGCGAGCGCGTGCATGGTCGCGGCAACGCCGGTTGCCCAGCCGCCGGTTTCGTCAACGATGTGGTCGCATCCAGCCGCGCTGAGTTCGATACCGGCGTCGTTTGCGAGCGCCGCAACTTCGTTGCGATCGAACGCCAGATCCGAGCCTTCCAACGGTACGTCCATCCAGCGGAACGCCATCCACGACGGCAGCGAAAAACCGTCGGCATTGCGCGTCGACACGATCCAACGCACGCTGTCCGACATGCGGTCGATCAGCGACCCGACAAACGTTTCCGACAGAGGGTCGGTCGAGTTGTGCAGATTGTCGATCGCTATGACGTCGTCGAGCGCCTTGATGTGTTCGTGCAGCCACGCGGCGAGATCGTCTGCCGGCCGTTTTGATACCGCCGCTTTTTCGTACGCGCTCGCAAATGCAGCGCGAGCTCCCGGTGCTCGCGCCGCGAGCGCTTCGGTAAAGCCGTACACGAAGCGCGCAAACGTGCTCCGCTCGCGATTGACGTCGTAGAGAATATAGCTTTGCCCGCTAGTGGCGAGGAAGTCGCGCAGCGCGACGCTTTTTCCGCACCCTGCCGCACCCCGAATCAACAGGATGGGGAACTCGGCCCTTCTCGTGAGCTCGCGCGTCACGCGGTCGCGCTTGACCATGACGCCTTGTATTTCGGCCTTTCGGAGTGTCACCCTTGAGCTCGTGAAGGGCGATGTCCTAAATCGCCGGATCCAGGCCATTGCGGCCACTCACGCTTGGCCCTACACTCGGGCTATGAAAACGCGTCGGATTGGAATCCTGGCTTACGACGACGTACAGGCGCTCGACGTGGTCGGTCCGGCCGACACGTTTGCGGCGGCCAACGAGGCCGTGGCGGGAAAAGTCCCGTCCTATGAAGTCGTTCTTCTCGGCGTTCGCAAAGGCCGCATCAGAACGGAGTCGGGATTGAGCCTGTTCGCCGACGCGACGCTCGACGAGCGCCTATTGTTCGACACGGCGATCGTTCCGGGCGGCCGCGGCGTGCGCGTCGATCCCAAAGTGCGCGGGCCGATTTCGCGCTGGCTGCGCGTCAACGCCGGCAAGGTTCGCCGCGTCGCTTCCGTATGTACGGGCGTCTACGCGCTCGCCGAAGCAGGTTTACTCGACGGACGCTTTGCGGCCACGCATTGGCGCTTTGCAAGCGACGTGCGCGACACGTGGAAGAAGGTCAGCGTGGACGCCGACGCCATCTTCGTCAAAGACGGAAAATACTACACGTCCGCCGGCATCACCGCGGGCATCGATCTCTGTCTGTCGTTCGTCGAAGAAGATTGCGGCCAGGCGGTCGCACTCAAAGTCGCGCGCGAGCTGGTCGTCTATCTCAAACGTTCGGGCGGACAGATGCAGTATTCGCAACCGCTGCTGCTGCAAACGAAAGCCAAGGAACACTTTGGCGATATCGCGGGATGGATTCGCGGGCACCTCGCGGATAATTTGACCATCGAATCGATTGCGGAACGCGTCGATCTCAGCCCCCGCCATTTCACTCGGAAGTTCAAGGATCTCTTCGGCGTGACCCCGGCCGATTTTGTGGAAGAGCTGCGACTCGACGAAGCGCGCTGGCTGCTCGTCAATGCCGCCGATTCCATCGCGAAGGTCGCCGAAAACGTGGGCTACTCAAGCGACGACACGTTCCGCCGCGCGTTCGAACGGCGTTTCGGCGTCGCGCCGACCGAATACCGGAGCCGTTTCGCTTGAACGCCGCGCGCGTTCCAGTCATCGCGGCGCTGGTCACGCTGGTCGTACATCTGGCCGGCAATCCGCACTACGGATTTTTCCGCGACGAGCTGTACTTCATTATTTGCGGATTCCATCCCGCGTGGGGCTACGTCGATCAGCCGCCCGTCGCGCCGCTGCTCGCCGCGGGCTCACAGCTCTTCGGTCACTCCTTGTTCTTGCTGCGCGCCGTACCCGCGATCTTCGCGGCGGCGGGCGCGTACGTCACGTGCAAGATCGTGCTCGAGCTTGGCGGCGACGCGTTCGCCGAAGTCGTTGCGGCGATCGCGTACCTCTTCTGCAACGTTCTGTTGAGCTTCGGCACGAAGGTCGGCCCCGACATGGTGGGCCTGTGGCTTTGGCCGCTCGCCGCGCTCTACGTGCTGCGCATCGCAAAAGGCGGCGATCCGCGCTTGTGGCTTGCGGCCGGGGCGGCGATCGGCGTCAGCCTCCAAAGCAAATACAGCGTCGTGTTCTTTGCGGCCGCGCTCGTGGCGGGGTTGCTGTTGACGTCGCAGCGCCGCATTCTCTTTTCGCGCTGGTGTTTGGCCGGCGCAGCCCTAGCCGCCGCGATCGCGCTTCCAAATGTCATTTGGCAAGCCGTTCACGGTTTTCCGATGCTCGAGCTGCTGCGAAACGGACAGAACGGGAAGAACGTCATCGCTAGTCCCGGGCTCTATCTCGTTCAGCAGCTGCTGCTGACGAATCTCTTTCTGGCGCCCATTTGGATCGTAGGCTTAGTTTGGCTATTCCGAGATCGCGTCGCGCGATTCTTGGCTTGGACGTACGTCGTGCTGATAGCGCTGATGATCGTCGCGCACGGCAAGCACTACTATCCGGGCAACGTGTATCCGATCGTCATCGCTGCCGGTGGCGTCGCGATCGAACGCTGGACGAAGAACGTCACGCTCGTTCGCGTTGCACTCGTTCCGGTCACAATCGTCGCCGGGCTGTTCTTCTTGCCGTTCTCGTTGCCGGTCCTCGGCGAAGCGCAAATGGTCGATTATCAGCAATGGGTCGGCGACGTGCTGCATATCAGCCGTTCGACGATGGCTACCGAGCACAGTCAAACGGCGGCGTTGCCGACCGATTGGGCCGACATGCACGGCTGGCCCGAGCTCGTCGCAACGATCGCCGGCGTCTATAACGCACTTCCGCCGGACGAGCGGCGACAGGCCGCAATTGTCGCGAGCAACTACGGCGAAGCGGGCGCGATCGATTTCTTTGGCAAGCAGTATGGCTTGCCGCCGGCCTTATCCGGTCACAATAACTACTGGCTATGGGGAACGCATGGCTATAGCGGCAACGTGATCGTCGACGTTCACGGCGACTGCGGCGCTAAAGAGCATCTGTTCGCTTCTTCGCGCCGTGCGGCGGTGTTTGACGCGCCGTGGGTCATCTCGTACGAACACGAGGTTCCAATCATGGTTTGCCGTGGTCTTAGAGTTCCACTCGCCACGCTCTGGCCGCAACTCAAAGAGTACATTTAACTCGGCAGCGTCAAATACAACGCGACGACGTAGACGACCGTCATGACCATCGCTTGGCCCGCAATCCAGCTTTGAACGCGGCGCGCGGGCAGGAAGAACGCGATCGCGGCAATCACCGAGAACGCCAGCAAGAAAGCAAAATTGAGCATCGAAGCCATCCGTCCGCTGCGGACGACTTCCTCTGCGATGCTCAAGAGCGGCAGCGCGCACAACAAAGCGAAGAACCACGCACGATTGTCAAGCTACTCCGCCCTGAAGGACGGAGCTTGTCCCTGACGCCAGCTCCCGTATGAGAACCAGCATCGAGACTAGAGGCAGGTTGACGGCTGCCCGATACGCGATATTCTTGGCCGCGTTGACGTCGGCATGATCGAACTGTCCGCATCGTACGCACGCGAACTCCGCCTGCGATC
>DASRSM010000023.1:0-3729 GCA_035656415.1 Vulcanimicrobiaceae bacterium
GAGACGGCGCACAGAGTTACGCCGTGATGCGCGAGGTGAATTTCAAAGCCGTTGAATCCATCCGCGATCGACGAGCACGACGGACAGCCGGCCGTATAATCCTCGCCGAACATGAAATGATAGACGAGCAGTTGCGAGTTGCCCCGAAACAGATCGGCAAGCCGCGCCGGACCGTCCTCGGTCTCAAAGCGGTAGTCCTTGACGATGGGAACCCATGGCAGCTCCTGCCGGCGGCGCGCGAGCTCGTCGCTGCGTCGCGTAAGCGCTTTTTCGTCTTGAAGGAGCTGTAAACGCTCCTTGAGCCATTCTTCGTGCGTGGCGATTCGTTGCGTCGTTGCGTCAGCGGACATGTTTTTAGCCTCCGTAAACCGGCTTGTATTTTGCGTAGAGGTCCATAACGGGTTCGACGGTGCGGCCTGCGTCGAACGCCAAAAGACGATCGAGGAATGCGTGCCACCCCGCGCAATGCGCCACGACTTCGACATCCGGAAGCCGCATATGCGTAAGCATCAAGCGCACGCCGTTGCCTTCCCGTGCGAGTTCCCAACGCAGCACCGAATCGGCAATCGGTCCGACGGCCGCGTCGTCCTCGCTCCACGTGTACTCGAGAATATGCGGCGGGTTGTAAGCGGTAATCTGACCGTAGGCACCCATTTCGAATCGCACTTCTCCGCCGACCGCGTTGGCGACGACGCCCTCAGAAAACCACTTAGACAGATATTGCGGGTCGGTCAGATACGCCCAAACGCGTTCGATCGGTCCGGGTAGATGACGCACCAAGGTCAAGGTGCCGCGGGCGTCGATGGTAGCGAGATCGCTCATTTCTTGTCGTCCTCATCTTGGAGTGCGCGTTCTAGCGCGTCGAGATGTTTCGTCCAGAAGGTGCGGTAGCGCGAAAGCCATTTATCGATCTCGGCCAGTCCCTTGGCGTCGAGCGAATACATGCGGCGCTGCGCGTCGTTTCGCACCCGCACGAGACCCGCGTCGCGCAGCGTTCGGAGGTGCTGGGAGACGGCGGGCTGGGTCAGCGTAAAGTGCCGTCCCACATCGCCGGCCGACCGCTCGCCCTTAGCGAGCAGGTCGACAATCCGTCGGCGTGTCGGGTCGGCAAGTGCCGCGAAAGCCTGCATGCCGCCATATTAAAGCATCAGCTTATATTCGTCAAGCCTTATGGTCGCTGTCTAAGCGGACGCGCTTTCGGACAGGCGTCCGGGGACGATCTCGTCTCCGTCGATTTCGCGATCGCAGTGCGCGCAGTGAAAGGCTACCGTGACGTTGCCGCCGCACGTTTTGTGCACGATATTGCTTCGATCCGAGCCCTTCGTAAAGCGTTTGCCCCACGCGCGCAGCGCCAGAACGACGGGCGCGAGCGCACCCCCCTTCTCGGTGAGGAGATACTCGTAACGCTCGGGGCTTGTCTGGTAACGCCGGCGTTTTAAAATGCCGGCTTCGGTTAGTTTCTTTAGACGCGCCGAGAGGACGTTGTCGGCGATCCCGGTTGCTTTGAAGTCGTCGTAGCGGCGCGCGCCAAGCAAGGCGTCGCGCACGATCAGGAGCGTCCACCACTCTCCGACGAGATCGAGCGTGCGAGCGATCGGGCACGGTAGAGCGGCTAAGCTGACGTGTTTCACGTGCCAAGGATATGCTACTTGCATGACGCAAGTCAAGGTGATACAGTAACTTGTGTCACGCAAGTAGCGTCGTTGAAAGTGAGAAAATCCCATGCTCGTAATTCTTCGCACGTTGACCCTCGGAGCTACGGCCGGAACCCTGTTCGCGGCAGTTCTTAGCGCGCTGCCGATCCGTCTCGGGTCGCGGCTGGCCCTTGGCGCGGGCATCGGCGCTTGGATCTCCCTCATCGTCGCGCTCGCCGGGTCGGGCGCGGTGAAGGCATCACCACTCGTGGTGCCGGCGTTGTTCGCACTGCCGCTCATCGCAGCGGGGCTGGCGGCATCGTCGGCGCCGGCGCGCTCGGCAATGATGGCTATTCCCGTACCGACGATCGTCGCGCTCAACGCCTGGCGCGTGCTCGGCGTTTTCATGGTTCTCGCCGCCGTCGCCGGTACCATGAGCGGACCGTTTCCGTACGCTGCCGGCATCGGCGACATCGTCACGGGCATTTTCGCCCTTCCCGTCGCACGCGTCGCCGCGCGTAATCTGCGCGACGTACGCGTCCTCGAGTGGAATATCTTCGGCGCGCTCGATCTCGTCGTAGCCGTAGCGCTGGGAATCACGTACGCGCAATCCGGATCGGCCGAGATGACGACCTTACCCTGGGCACTCATTCCGCTGGTGCTCGTTCCGACGTACCTGATCGGCCACGCCCTCGTGTTCGCGCACTTACGCGCCGCCGCACCCGTAAAGAGCGGCCCTCAGACCACCTTGGTACAAGCGTAAATGAAAATAAAGTTGTTCGTCTACAGCGATCCCGTCTTAGGTGCCGCCAAGGCAAAGAACTAGCTTGCGCGGCGGTCTTCTTTGGGAATCTCGAGCGCGGCGGCGCCGGAAAATCTTGGCGGATACGGCTTGCGCGGAACGAGCGCTCCGGCCAAGCCGTCGTCATCGTCGTCGGTGACGCGCGGAAGGCGTACCGGACTCCGATACGGTTCGCGCGACGAGTCGGTTACGAGCTCTCGCCCATGTCCGAACAGCCGGGAAAGCCATCTCATGTTACGTTTCTAGGTTCGCGGGAGAGCCCTAAAAACATGGTCGCCGAAGAACGCGGGGCGGGCCTAGTTCTTTTGTACTCCCGGAAGGAACCAGGACGGCGCGCCGTATACGCGGAGTAAAAAGATTGACTTGTGATCCGACCGCTCATCGCCTCCGACTTGGAGCACGTCAAAGAAATTGACCGTGCCGCGTTTTCTCCTGACGAGCAATACGATGACGGGATCTATTGCCATATGCTCCGGTCCGGCCTCAGTCTCGTGGCGTACGATAACGAGCGCATCGTGGGGTACGCGTTCGTTCAAAAGAACCCGCACACGCACATTAGGTCGTTCGCCATCCACCCTGTCTACCAAAGACGCGGCTATGGCAGATCGTTACTTCGAGCGGTAATCGACAATGCCGATCGTGAAGTCGATCTCCTCGTAGTCGAGGGAAACGAGCCGGCGATTCGGCTGTATAAAAGCTGTGGATTCGAAAATGCGGAAATATGTCCGCTCGTGCCGCCGAGGCGACGGATGGTGTTAAAACTTCGAGCCGATGACGAGGCGGAAATTAAGCGCTGTTCGATTTGGACCGATGCGAGGCTTTCCTGTGCGATGCTCGGCGGTGCCGGAGCGCCCGCTCTGCTCGTCCACGGCCTCTACGGTACAGCTACAGAGTGGCGCTCCACGGCCGACTGGCTGTGCGAATCACATGAAACGTTCGCTCTGGATCAGCGCGGCAATGGAAAAAGCGAAAAAGGATTGAGCGACTTGTCACGAGACGCTCAGGTGAAAGACGTCATCGCGACGATAGAGGCTCTCGATCGCGGTCCGGTCCTGCTCGCCGGCCAATCGATGGGTGGCATAACGGCCTTTCTCGTCGCCGCTAGGCGTCCCGATCTGGTGGATCGACTGATCGTTATTGAGGCAACCTCGCACAATCACGGGGGTGACGAACCGTGGTTGTCGCACTGGCCTCTGCCGTTCCAGGACCTCGACGCGGCTCGGGCGTTCTTCGAGTCGCAAAGGGTTAACGCCGACGTTTGGATCGACGTTCTCGAAAAATGTGGAGACGGGT
>DASRSM010000024.1:0-6101 GCA_035656415.1 Vulcanimicrobiaceae bacterium
ATCGCGGGAGCGCGGCGGACGCGCTGACCTATTACCGCCGCGCCATCCTGATCGATCCGCTCGACGGAACGGCGGTCGATCGATTCGCTTTCGGTGCGGTTAGCCTTCGCGATCGACGGGTCGTTCGCGAGGCGGTCGAGCTGTCGTCGCAGTATTTGCGCCGCCGTTCAAACGACGACGTGGTACGTCTGGATCGGGCGATGGCTTTCCGCTTGCTCGGCGACTGGCGTTACGCGAGCGACGACTTCGAACGAGCGGGCGTACGCGAACGCGATGCAACGGCTTTGACGTTTGCGGGTTACTGCGCGCTCGCGCTTCGTCAGCGATCGCGCGCGGTGGCATTGTGGCGACGAGCGCTGTCTTTCGATCGCAACTTTCGCGCTTCGCGCCACGCGTTGCGCCTACGGGTCGCCTCACAATGAGCGTTCTCATCGCAACGTCCCTAACGCCGGTCGCGATCCTTCTCTTAGGAACGATAGCGCGCGAGCGAATTCATGCGTACCGATTGGAGCCTTTGAGAATCGGCGTCCGCACGATGCTCATCAGCATTGGCGTCACGGGCGTTCGAGGTTTCCTCGCATCGCGCGGCATCGGCGGCGCCGACACGTCGTTGTTGTTTGCGATCGCCGCCGTAGCGGCGTTCACCGATTTGCAATACGGCTACGTCTTCGACCGCGTCTTGCTTGCCGGCGGCGCCGGACTCATTATCGCCGCGGCGGTGCGTGAAGGCGTCGGAGCCGCGCTCGCGGGAGCGGCGGCCGGTGCCGTGACGCTTGCGGTTCCGTGGGCCTTGAGCCGTGCGCGCGGTCTGGGTCTGGGAGACGTGAAGCTGGCCGGCGTGTTGGGTTGCGGCCTGGGCCTTTACGGAACCCTGCGAGCGATATGGTATGCGTTCGTCATTGGAGCGATCGTGTCGATGGGCTATATCCTCCGCCGCCGTTCGCGCGGCGACGCGTTGCCGTTCGCTCCGTTCTTAGCTCTTGGCGCGTTGCTGTCGACTGGAGTCACCGCATGGTGAAAGTCCGGTCGCTTCCGCTGGGCGTGGATATCGGCAAGACGCGCATCCGCGTCGCCGCCGCGGTGCGCGCCGCGTCGGGAAAACCCGTGCTCGTCGGCGTTGCGACGAGCGAGCTGCCGGATGATGCGGAGTGCGCTTCGGCAGTTCTCGAAGATCTTCGGCGTGAGTTGGGCACGCGCGAACGGCGGTGCGTGCTCTCGCTGCCGGCGAGCAACGGCGTGTTGAAGGTCGTGCGCTTTCCGAAGATGAGCGACTCGGAGCGACGCCACGCCGCACGTTTTGAATCGGAACGAATCGCTCCGTGGGATTCCAAGGAGATCGCTACAGTGGTGCGAGCGCACTGGGTGAACGTGCGCGAGGGTCTGGTGGCGATCGGCGTCGCGCGCGAAGATGCACTACGCCCGCGCGTTGCCTGCGCGCGTCGTGCGGGCCTGTCGGTTAGCGGAGTCGATCACGACGCGTGCGCGATGCTGCGCGCCTTTCCGTTTGCGGACGCAGTCCTCGACGTCGGTTATGAAGCGTCGAGCTTGCACGTGTTCTCGGCATCGGGTCTGTTTTCGATCACGATCCCTGTCGGCGGTTCGGAAGTGACGGCCGGTATTTGCAGAGATCTGGGAATTGACTCGAGTGCAGCGGAGCGCCGTAAACGCATTCTAGGTACGGCGGGCGCGGGCGAGGCAGCGCGCGACGCGTTCGTAGGTCGCGCCGCCGCCGCAATTGCGGAAGTTCGCGAACGCAACCCGATTCGGCGTATAGCCATGACGGGAAACGGCGCGCGGTTACCAGGTCTTCCCGAAGCGATGGAAGCCGCCAGCGGTGCCATGGTCGACGTACCAGTCAGCGATTTGCTGCGGGTCCCCGCGTATCCCGACGACGTGGCGCGGTCGGCCGCTCCCGATTGGACCCTTGCGGCATCGCTTGCCGCGTGGGAAACGCCGTGATTCGCTTCGACTATTTGCACGATCCGCCCTCGAGGCTGTGGGGAATGGTGCGAACGGCACGATTGCCGCGACGATTTCATAACGTCGCTGCGGCATTGGTTTCCGTCGCGCTGCTCGTCACCGGTGCCGCTGCCATCGAGCGCGGACGTGTGGCCGAAGCTCGGCGAATACGCACTGCAGCTCAGATGCGATTCGAGCGTAGCCGCGCAGATCTGGAACGATTTCGCTTGCAGTGGCGCGAAATCGACGGCCTAATCGCACAAGAGCGACGCTTACGGGAGATTCGTCTCTCCGGAAGCCGCGTCGCCCAACGCCTCGCGGCGATCGGCGACCTTTTCCCCGCCGGCGTGAGCGTCGATTCGCTAAGCACCACCGGCGCGGACTACGCCGTAAAAGGCAAAGCGCCGACGATCGTTGCGGTCAGCGGCGTTCTCGGGCGCATCGTTGCGAACGCCGCACTGCCGCACCCGGGTGTCGTCCGAATCGCAAAAGACTCGGGCGTCCTCGCAGGCTTTTCGTTCGAGTTTCACGCCGGCGACGCGCCGTGAAGGGTGCATGGCTTGCGATTCTCGCCGCCGCCGTCGCCGGTTACGCCGGTGTGGTCGCGCCGTCGGAGCAGACCGTACGCTCGCTCGAGCGCGAAAGTCAAGATCTCTACGATCTCGCCAACCGTAACGAAGCAGTGCTCGCGCAGCGAGCGTCGCTCGTCACGTTACACGATCGCGTTCGGCGCGACCTCGACGAGCTCGGTGCTGAAAAGACGCCGGCCAAGGCCGCGCTGGCGCTTATCCAGCTGCTCGATCGCGAGGCCGAGAAGCGCAACGTTTCGGTCGGGATCTTTGCGCCCGAGGAAACCGGCTCCCACGCCGACCCGCAACGCGTCGCTCTCACGCTGCACGGTTCGTACAAAAGCGTATTGCCGTTGGTAAGCGATTTGTCACGCTACCGTCCACTCGTCGAAGTCGAAAGCGCCGAACTGCAGCGCCCATCCGACACGAGCGACGGCTCGGAAATCGACGCTCAAGTCCGCGTCGTGCTGTACCACACGACTGCCGCATTCACTCACACCCAAACGGAGGTGCGTCCGCATGATCCCGCCGCTCACGACTAACGAACGCCGGAGCGTCGCGCGCGTCGCGGTCGCAACGAGTGTCGTCTCGCTGCTGCTTTTGCCGCTGGCCAATCCGCCGCGCTTGTCGGCAGACACGCCGCGCGAGACGTCCCAGGCATTGCGTGGTCTGCCCGAGATTCCGCCGCCGCTCGCGTATCCGGCGCTCGAGATTCGTCACGATCCGTTCGTGCGGCCGGCTCCGGCCATCGCCGGTGAGGACGACTTCCCGTCGGATCTCGTCCTGCCGCCGAACGCCGGAATTGCTTCGCCGCCGCACCTGCAAGCGCTCGTTTTGGGCGCCGAGCCGAAGGCGCTGGTGGAGGTCGACGGACGAACTGCTATCGTCGGCGTCGGGACGAAGCTCGAAGGCGCGGCGATCGTGGGGATCGATTCTCGCGGCATCGTGTTCGATAACGGCCAACGACTCGGGCTCGAAGGGCGGAATCCGTGAAGCACGCGCGTGTCCTGCGAGCCCTACTCTTGCCGCTGTTGTTGTGCGCAGCCGCCGCACGAAGCGGAATAACGATCGACGCGCACGACGTCGACATCAGCGACGTCATCTCGCTGCTCGCAGCTGAGTCGGGCATCAACGTCGTCACGGATCGTTCCGTCAAACCGGAGCGTATCACCGTCCATCTGCACGACGTCTCTTTCGACGACGCGCTGCGAGCTATTACGCTCGCGCACGGCTTAACGGTCCGCCGCGACGGATCGATTCTGATCGTCGAGAGCGGACAACCCGTCAGCCGCGGGACGGCGACGGCCGTGTTTGCCCTGCACCACGCTGAGCCGGAAGAAGCGGCTCGCGAGCTGACGGCCGTTTTGCCGCAAGGCACGGTCGTCGTCCCGGACAAGCGCACTGGCACGCTGTTCGTCAGTGCGGACGAGTCGGTAACGCGGCGAGCGCGTGCGCTCGTCGGTGCGTTGGATTCACCGCATCTGTCCGACGCTAGCGGAACGCAAACGACGACGTATCCGCTGCGCTACCTGAAGCCGGACGACGCCGTCGCGAAGCTCAAGGTTTTACTCAGCGACGGCAATATACTCGCGGAATTGGAGCAGAACGCGGTGCTGGTATCGGGCGGGGAACGCGTTCAGAGAATCGCGCACGAGCTGCTCGCGCAGATCGACGTTGCCAGTCCGCAAGTCATGTTTGAAGTCAAAGTGGCAGACGTCACGCCGGTTAACGACTCGAGTAACGTCGGTTTCGAATTCGGCGGCTTGGACTTGACGGGTCAACCGCTCCCGGGCGCCGCGACCTATGCCTTCACGACGGGAACGATACCCGTCAACGCGCGGCTCAATTTACTGGTGAGCAAAGGAAATGCCTCGATCCTCGCGACTCCGAAACTCGTTACGATCAACAACAAAGAAGCCAATCTCATGATCGGTGAGACCTATCCAATCGTTTACAGCACGTCGGTTCTGGGCGGGCAGAACGTCCAGTACGTCGACATCGGCGTTCACTTACGGGTGACGCCGACGATCGGCTCGGACGGAAGCGTTACCGCCGAGCTCCACCCCGAATACAGCGAGCTCGTCGGCTATACGTCGACGGGTTATCCGATCGTAGCAAACCGCAAGATCGACTCGACGCTGCGCGTTGCGGATAACCAGACCATCGTACTCGGCGGACTGATGCGTGACACGAGCAGCGAAACGATTGATAAGGTTCCCGGTCTTGCCGACATCCCGATCATTGGCGGTTTGTTCAAAAACAAGCAAACGAACCACGAACGCGACGAGATCGTTTTTCTCATAACGCCACACGTTATTTATCCGGGTAGCCAACCTCCCTCCAAATAGCAGGCTCGCGCACTCCCGGCGCTTAATCGCCAGCCATGAACCCCGCTACTTGGCGTGCGATTCTTTTGACATGTTGCGGCGCTGGTGCGATTCTGGTGGTCGTTGCATTCTTCGACCAGGTCGGGATGGGCGGTGCCGCACCGTGGTACGGCTTATTGGGTGGCTACATCTCGGGTTCGTCGGAGCCGTACCAGGTAGCGATTCGGGGAATCGATCCGGGCGGTCCGGCCGAGCGCGCCGGAATTCGCGAGGGGGACACGATTGACGTGCGCGAGCAGAGCGTGCTCGTGCGGCTATCGCTTTTGGGGCAGTTTTTGGCAGACCGTCCCGTTACGTTTCGGGTGAATAGCGCCGGAGCAAGCGCACCGCGAACGCTCGTGCCCGGGCGATTTTCCGTTTCCCGATTCTGGCAATACGTCGTCTGGGAGTTTGGAAGCTTATGGCTGTTGCTCTTTGCAGCGTTGATTGCATGGCGCCGCCCGTACGTCGATAATAATCTCCTGCTTTCGACGGTACTAGCATCTGCGGCGCTCGGAGTCAGTTCGTCGTTGCTCTTTTTTGCGTGGCCATCTTCCTGGCCTTACGTAGTGCTCGCGCTGATCGGACAGGTGGAGGCGATTTCGATCGCGTTGTGGGCGACCTTGGCGAGTGCTTTTGCTCGCCCAGTCTCGCCGGCGAGGCGGGTCGCGCTCGCTTGCACTTACATTGCCGTCGCAATCTGGATTGTCTTTGGAAACGGCACGCCCGACAGGGCACCGGGCCTCGCACCGCTTCTTGGGATGCTCACGCTGTGGTTCGACCCGACGGTATTCATCGGTCCGGCTTGGATTATATCTGTGACGACGGCAATTCTCTTGGCGGTCGCATGCAGCGTGCTCGCGATCTTTGCATCTCGGGGAGTCGAGCGTCAACGCGCGGCTTGGCTTCTCGTACCGTGCATAATACTTTTTTGCACGGGTGGGCTAACCCTATTGGCCTTTCATTTCCTATCCTACTCAACCATACTAGAGGCTGGATACGGAAATAGCTTAATCACCATCGGTGCGCCGCTCGTCCTGACGTATGCGGCACTAAACCGGCGACTCATCGACGTGGGATTCTTTATCAACCGAACGGTCGTCTTCGCCATCGTGTCGTCGATCGTGATCGGCGCGTTTATTCTCGTGGAATGGGGGGCCGGAGCGTGGCTCGCGAATGCAAGTCACACGACGAGTGTCGTCGTCGG
>DASRSM010000025.1:0-2347 GCA_035656415.1 Vulcanimicrobiaceae bacterium
TTGTCCATCGAGCGCTTTCGCTCGACGGCGCCGGTTTTCGTCGCGCTCGTCGTTTGGTGCGGACTGCCGGTGCTCGCCGCGAACGAACTCCGTACGCTGCTGGTGCCGAGGCAGTACGTTACCGATGCCCTGAGCGCGATGACGATCGTGCAACGTCACGGCGCCGGACGCGTGCTGTGGCTTCCGGCCGAAGAGCCCGTTGGAATTCGTGGAGCGGCCAACGTGGGACGCGACTTCACCGCGTACGGTCCCTCCGGCAATCCGTCGGTGAGCGACGATCTCGATAATCCGCAGCTTGCGTACGCGTTGGCGACGCTGCGCGACGGCAAGCCCGACTGGCCGGCGTTTGCCTCGATGGACATTCGTTATCTCGTCGCGCGCGATTACGTGCGTTCCGCGCGCAAAGAGGACAATCTCGGAACGGGCTTTCGCTTGGCGTACGGACGGTTCGACGACGATGCGTTTGCCGCGGTCCTTTCGCGCGACCGTAACGTCTTTCCGATCGGGCACACGGGCAACTCGACTATCTACGAACTGAGGGCCGCGATGGGAGCGACGTACGCGGCGACGGTATCGGATGCATTGCTGTTTTCACAGCTGCAGCCGCAAACGGTTGCAACGACGAGCGGAACCGTGCCTTTGCAGCTCGCTCCGTCGGCGATTACTGCCGACCCGCGTTTGGATTGGGTCGCGGGCCGTTTCGGCTGGCGCTATCGCGCGTGGCTGCCGGACAGCATCTACCCCTTCGTTTGGACCGTATCGAAGCGCCCGATCTCTTTCGGCGTTCCAGCCGCTGCGACGTGCTTCGTGGCCGCGCTCGACGGTCCGTGGCGAATCTATCCGGTGCGCGCCGGGGTGAGGACGGAGACTCTCTCGCCGATGGGATCGCTAACGGCGTTGGCCGAACGGGCGTGTACCGTGCGATCGAGTGCCGTGCAAAACGCGACGCATCTTTTCGTCGTGCCCCGCGGCTACGACGCCGGATGGCGCGCCGTACGTGGGTGGAGTTTTGCTCGCCCGATGCTCGCGAACGACTGGATGATGGCGTGGCCGAGTGAGAACGCCACGGACCGGTTGCTGTATCTGCCCGCGATCGCCCAACTGGCGGGTTTGATCGCGGCGGTCGTCGTCCTGGGGATCGCCCTGGTCGCCGCGCGGCGATTCGACGAGCGTGCTTCTTAAATGAAGATCGACATCGTTTCCGCGCTGTACGGCCTCGAGCCCGGCGGTGCGGAAATCTCCACGCGCATTTTGGTCGCCGAGCTGCTCGCTCTCGGTGTCGACGTCGAAGTCGTCAGCTCGCGGCGCGAAGCCTTGAAAGAACCCGGCGGCGCGGTGCTGCCGGACATGACGTGGGTTCCCTGGCAAATCGTGCTCTACGCGCCGAATCGCATTCTCGACTGGATGTTTCGCGCGGCGTTTATTCGGCGCTGGCGCGAGCGTAAACCGGACGTCGTCTTGATCGAAGATCACTTGAGTATCGTGGGGGCTGTGGAAGCGGTGGAATCGCTGCGAAAGCGGGGGCAGCCGATCGCGCTCGCCGTCACGCAAATGTGGGAAGTCGATTCCGAGTTTTTCTTCGATTATCGAGCGTTCCCGATCGCGGCGCTGTTCGTACACCGATTTCGCGTTGCCAACGGCTTGGCAAAACGAATGGATCTGGTCAACGCGCTGACGCAGTACTTACGCCGCCGCGTCGTCGATCGCCTGAACGTTCAGCCGGAACGCGTCGGCGTCTTCCCGACCATTGCGATAAAGGAAGGCCCGAAGCTGGAATCGCCTCCACCGGAACGCCCGCTTTTGCTCGCGCCCGGAAGAATCAATCCGGAAAAAGGCTCGCTATTCTTTCTCGACGTCGTCCGCAGCCTGGCCGCACGCCGCCGCGACTTTCAAGCGGTGTTTCTCGGCGGTGGACCGCACGAAGAGATCGTACGCACCGCGATCGAACGGGAAGGTTTGAGCGACGTCTGTTCCATTACCGGCAAGATACCATACACGGAGTTCGTTAAGTACTACGGCGAAGCGACGGCGGTCGTCGCACCCATCATGTATCCGTGCGGTTATACACGCGTGGTACTCGAATCGCTGTACGCCGGAAAGCCGGTCATCACGTTCGACCAAGGATCGATGCCGGAAATCGTCATCGATGGCGTGACGGGGTATCGCGTGCAGCCCGGATCGGTCGAAGCATTTGCGGACGCCTGCGAACGGTTCATCGACGATCCCGGCTCCGCGCGTGCCATGTCGGACGAGTGCCGAAGGGTCGCGATCGAACACGCGGACGTTCGTCGCGCCGCTCGCGAACTGCTCGACGCACTGAACGCGGCGCATCAGATGCGGACGACGA
>DASRSM010000026.1:0-40948 GCA_035656415.1 Vulcanimicrobiaceae bacterium
GTAGTTCTTTTGCAAAAACAACCTTCGCCGAAAGCCACGATGGCCGCTCTCTATGCTATGAGGGCGGCCCTTTCATACACCACGGCCTGGGACACGATCCGTCACGCCGCGCAACTCGGCACGCTTCTCGATTCTGGGGAGCGAGTGGCCGGCGATAAAGCGTCATCTTTCGTCAATCGTGTAAAGCCACCAGTGCGAAGCGCCGCGTCGCGCTTCGCGATCGTAGTAGATTTCGATGCACTGCCCTTCGGCGGCTTGCAACTTGAACCAATGACGCTTTAGGTACGTATCGCCGCGATCGGTTTTCGTCGAGCGCCAACTGCGCAACACGCTCGTAACGTGGAAATCGCCTTCTTTCCACGTAAAAGCACTCGGTATCGGAGGTGCGCTGCCGTCTGGACCGGCGATAAACTCATCACCGAGCTGAGTTAGCGGTGCGCTGACAAAGCGAGGCACTAGACCATATAGGACTTCGGCGGAGCTTCCATTTGAAGGATTGGGCGATCGACCCTAAAGTCGGCAATCCCGCTGCTCGTCGTTCCTGTCGTTGCCAAGTCGCTTAGGATCCGTCCGATAACCGACGCGAATTTAAACGCATGCCCGGCGCCGATCGCGACGCTGACGTTCGGGTGTTCCGGCAGCCGGTCGACGACGAAATCGCGATCGGGCGTCAGCGTGTAGAGGCATGTCTTGATAAGATGCTGCGGACCGTTAGCTTCGGGAAGATATCGCTCCAAGAACGACGTGACACGTTTCGTAATCTCCGGATCCTCCTCGAATCCGCGCGTGTCCGCGTCGACGGGCTTGCCGCCGGCGTCCTGCGTAACCTTGACTGCTCCGTCTTCACCGAACACGGGAAATCCGTAGAACGATGGATCGTCCATCCAGATCCATACCGGAAAGTGCCCGAACGCAAAACGTTCGACGCTGCGCGCGCGAAAGTACATGGCTTGCTCCTTGGTAACTTCCAGCGGCATCCGCACGTCGAACTGCTCGAGCGCCCGCGCGCTCCACGGACCCGCGGCGATCACCAGAGCCCCTGCGCTATACCGCTTGCCTCCGGCTTCGACTTCGATTTCACCCCCCTCGGAGCGAATCGAGCCCACCGGCGTGCGATCGATCAGCGTGGCACCGTGCGCGCGCGCCGCGCGCTGATGCGCCGCGGTTGCGCGTTCGGCGGCAACGATACCGCCGTCGGCTTGAAACAGCCCGCGGATTTCCTCGCCGATGCTGAAGGCCGGCCAGCGTTTGCGGATCTGCGACGCGTCGAGCCACTCAAACGGCACGTCGCACGCGCGCATTGCGTCGGCGTAGCCTTCCAACGGAATCGCGCCGGAGTTGGGACCGAGATCCAAACCGCCGGTCTTAAAGACGACCTGCTCGCCGGCATCGCGCTCGACTGATTCCCACGCCGCGTACGCTTCTTTCGCGAGACGCACGTACGGCGGCGTGCAGTACGATAAGCGGATAATGCGCGAGTGATCGTGCGACTCGCCGCGCGCGTGTCCGAGCTCGAACTGTTCGATGCCGAGCACGCGCACGCCGCGCTTGGCCAGCCAATACGCCGCGCCGCTCCCGATGCCGCCGAGGCCTAAAACGATGACGTCGTAATCAGACATTGCCCATTCGCTCTTGAATGTACCGCCGAATGTCGAGGCTGTAATCTTCCATCGGCGCGTAGTAACCGTACTCGAAGCGCTGCGAACTCATGCCCGACTGTACCGATGTACAGATCCCCCAGTCCTGGCGATTGACCAGATCCCAGAAATCGATCGCGTCGCTGGGATCGAAGCCCGGCTTTGCGATCTCGGACGGATGAAACAGGAAATCGCACTGCACGACCGTTTTCGCGGGGCCTTTCGGCCACAGCGAAAACGCGGCGACGTGCTCGGCAGAAAGGCTCAGCAGGAAGTTGGGATAGATGAGCTCGCCCTTATGGCGCACGCGTTCGTCGTCGTCGAGGCCGGGGAACGGCTCGCGCTCCGTCGTTCCGCTAAAGGTAAACGTCCACGCGCCTTCGCGATGCGGAATGCCGCGCTCCCAGTCGAGCTCAGCTCCGCCCTGTCGCTTGAAGGCGGGAACGACGCGGCACAGCTCGGGATGGACGCCCGCGCAGTGATAGCACTCGTTATAATTTTCGAGAATGACTTTCCAGTTCGCATCGACGTCGTAGACGATCGAGCGCACCGTCGTGAGATCGGCGAGCGGATAGCGTGCGAGACGTTCGGGTACGCGACCGAGCTGCTCGAGCAACGACTGCTTACCGTTGATAGTAACGAAGAGAAATCCGCCCCAGGTATCGACCGCAACCGGATACAGGCGGCGCACGTCCGGCGGCACGTCGCTCTCTTCCACGAACGGCGTCGCGACGAGCGTTCCGTCGAGAGCGTACGACCAGCCGTGATACGGACAGCGAATCGCGCCGCGCTGCACTCCCTCGCCGCACAGCAAACGGCTGCCTCGGTGCCGGCAAAGGTTGATGTGCCCGTGGAGCCGGCCGTCGCGGTCGCGGACAACGATGATGCTCTCGCCGGCGACGTCGAGGACCTCGAACGCGCCCGGCTCGGCGAGCCGGTTTGCGCGTCCGGCGTAAAACCATTGATCCCAGAAAATCGCCCGCTGCTCGCGCTCGAAGAAAGCGTCATCCCAGTAGGCGGCGCGGGGCAGAGACACGTCTAGGGGTCGTTCGGCCAAGGGCTGCTTGCTCCCGAAGGCTTCGGCGGTCATTTCCGGTAAATGCCAAACAAATCGTTGGTCCGGAGGGGATTCTGTCAAATGGGATTGAATCCTCGCGCTCTACATTTTTCGGCGCCCTTCGACAGGCTCAGGGGTGACACTTATGGACACTTTTGCACGACCTTCCGTCGGCGGCGGCGCAATGACGCTCGATGCGTCTTACTATACGTCGACCGACGTTCTCAAGCGCGAACGCGAGCGTATTTTTTTGCGTAGCTGGCTGTGCGTCGGACGCGAAGAGCAGGTACGCCAGCCCGGCGAGTTTTTCGTCGCCGACGTCGCGGGCGAGAGCCTGATCGTCACGCGCGACCCGAACGGTGAGCTGCACGCCTTCTACAATGTATGCAGGCACCGCGGAACGCGCATCTGCGAGCAGCACTCCGGCCGCTTTCAGGGTTCGATCCAGTGCCCGTATCACGCGTGGACTTACGGATTGGACGGCGCGCTCAAGGTCGCGCGCAACATGGCGGAAGTTCCCGGCTTCGATCGCGGGCAGTATCCGCTGCACGAAGCCGCCATCGCCGCGTGGGAAGGCTTCATCTTCGTCAACCTCGAGGACAAACCGCAGCCCTTCTCTGAGTTGTTCGCACCGTTGACCGGGCGGTTTGCAAACTGGCACATCGGCGAACTGCGTACGGCCAAAACGATTCACTACGATCTGGCCTGCAACTGGAAGCTCGTCTTCCTCAATTACTCGGAATGCTATCACTGCCCGCTCGTGCATCCCCAACTCGACAAGCTTTCGCCCTCGGATAGCGGACGCAACGATCTTTCGGAAGGTCCGTTCCTGGGCGGTTACTCGGAGCTGCGCACCGACGGCACCAGCTTGACGAGCAGCGGTCACACGTCGCGGCCGCCGATTGGAGACGTATCGGGCGACGACGTCAACCGGATCTACTACTACACGATCTTTCCGTCGATGCTGCTCAGCCTGCATCCCGACTACGTGATGGTGCATTACGCAAAGCCGGTTGCGGTGGACCGAACCGAGGTGCTGTGCGCGTGGCTCTTCGATCCCAACGAGATGGCCAAGCCCGGATTCGATTCGAGCGACGCGTCCGACTTTTGGGATCTCACCAACCGTCAGGACTGGCACGTCAACGAACTCACCCAGCTCGGCATGCGCTCGCGCGCGTACACGCCCGGTCCCTACTCCAACGCTGAGGGTCTGCTCGGCGCGTTCGATAGTTACTACCTGCGTGTGATGAGTTGATCGCGGCCGCCACCGTAGCGCTAATGCTGCATTGGCGCAATATCGGACCGGCCGTTGCCGGCGGACGTACGGCCGCCGTTGCCGGAACCGACGCCGACGCAAATCTCTACTATTTCGGAAGTGCCGGCGGCGGCGCGTACAAGACGACCAACGGCGGACTTACTTGGGCCGACGTTTCGCCGCGCGGTGCGACCGCGGCAGTCGGCGCGATGGCAATCGCACCGTCGAACGCCGGCGTCGTCTGGATGGGAACCGGCGAACCGAATCCGCGCAACGACGCGTCGTACGGCGACGGCGTTTGGCTGACGCGGGACGGCGGCACGACCTGGACGCATCGCGGACTCGCGCAGACGTACGCCATCGCCAAGATTCTCGTCGATCCGCGCGACCCCAGCGCGGCGCTCGTCGGAGCGCTCGGCAATCCGTTTCGCGATTCGCACGAACGCGGCGTGTACCGGACGGCCGACGGCGGGAAAACGTGGCAGCATACGCTGTTCGCCGGGCCGCAAAGCGGCATTTCCGACATGGATTGGAATCCGCGCGATCCGCGCGTCGTCTACGCCGGGGTCTGGCAGTTTCGGCGCAAGCCGTGGACGTTTACCAGCGGCGGACCCGTCGACGGCATCTACAAATCGCACGACGGCGGCGTAACGTGGAGTAAACTCGGCGGCGGCGGATTGCCGAGCGGCACCATGGGACGCATCGGCATCGCGGTCGCGCCGAGCAACCCGCGCCGCGTCTATGCGCTCATTCAATCGAAGTCCGGACTGCTTTGGCGCTCCGACGACGCCGGCGCACACTGGCGCATGATGAGCGACGACACGTTGATCGATCAGCGCCCGTTCTACATGAGCCGGCTGATCGTCGATCCGCGCAACGCCGATCACGTTTTCTTTGCGTCGGAAAACCTCATCGAAACGACGGACGGCGGAAAAACGTTCGACGACGTATCCTCGGCCGTGCATCAAGACCATCACGGCTTTTGGATCTCGCGCGACGGACGGCGGCTGATCGAAGCCGACGACGGCGGCGCACCGATCTCGATCGACGGCGGAAAGACGTGGGACTGGCGGTTCGACGTCGACCTCGCGCAAATCTACCACATCGGCTACGACGATCGGAATCCCTATCACGTGTGCGCGGCAATGCAGGACGACGACTCCTACTGCGCGCCCAACACCTCGTTGAGCCCACTTGGCTTAACCGAACGCGACTGGCGCGACGTCGCCAACGACGCCGACGGCGTTGCGGTATGGCCCGAGCCCGGCGATCCCAACTCCGTTTGGAACGTCGGGATCAACGAGCTCAGCGGACAACTCGGCATCTTCGATTTGGACTCGCGCCAAAACTACGACATTTCGCCGTACGTGCGGGACACGAACGGCCGCGCGCTCGCCGGACTGCCGTACCGTTTCAATTGGGAAGCGCCGCTCGCGCTCGCGCCCGGCGTCGGATACTTCGGTGCCAACGTCGTGTTCAAGACCACCGATCGCGGGCGCACGTGGACGCCGATCAGTCCGGACCTCACGCGCAACGATTCAACCAAACTGCAGCTCGCGGGCGGACCGATCAATACCGATATCTCCGGTGCGGAGTTTTACGACACGCTGCTCGACATCGCAATCTCTCCGGTCGATCCCAAAACGCTTTGGGCGGGAACCGACGACGGCAAGATCTGGCGCACGCCGGACGACGGCGCGCACTGGGTCGACGTCACGCCTGCGTCGATCGCGCCGTGGGGGCGCGTCGAGACGGTCGAGCCGTCGCACGCCGCGCTCGCACGCGCGTACGCCGTCGTCAATCGCCACGGCATGGGCGATCGCACGCCGTACGTCCTCGTAACCGACGACGGCGGCGCGCACTGGCGTACGATCGTTACCGGTTTCCCCCCGAACGAACCGGCGCACGTGGTGCGCGAGGATCCGCGCAATCCCGACGTGCTGTACGCCGGATTAGAACAGGGCGCATGGATCAGCTTCGATCGCGGCGCGAACTGGCAGACCTTACACTTGGACATGCCGGCCGTTTCCGTCCACGACATGCGCGTGCAGCCTGCCGCAAACGACTTGATTGCGGGCACGCACGGCCGCGGAATCTACATTCTCGACGATCTGACGCCGCTGCAAGGCCTGACCGCGGCGCGTAACGCCGGCCGGCCAGAACTCTTCGCGCCTCGTACTGCGTACGCATGGTACATCTGGTGGGAAGGGCAGTACGGAACGCACGACGACGAATGCTGCGTACCCGCCGGCGTGTTCAGCGGCACCGACGCCGGCTACGGCGCGTTGCTTTCGTACTATCTGCCGCACGCCGTTCCGGGCGCGTACGTCGAGATTCGCGACGCCGCCGGCAAGCGCGTGCGCCGCTTCGACCTCGACGGCAGCGCCGGCGTGAAGCGCACGGCGTGGGACTTGCTGGAAGAGTCCATCGTCCCGTGGAACGCCGCACGCGTTTGGAACAAAACGTGGAGCGCCCCGATGGTCGTCCCGGGAACGTACGAAGCCGTGCTGCACGCCGGCTCGCAAAGCGTCTCGCGGACGATCGAGGTAAAGGCCGATCCGCGCGCGCACTGGACGCAAGAGCAGTACGTCGCGCGCCACGACTTCCTCGCCGGGCTCGACGGCGAGCTCTCGGCCATCGATTCTGCACTCAACGATCTCGACGCGCGCCGCGCGAACGCGACCGGTGCGACGCGTCACGCAATCGACCGCGTCTACGCTCAACTGACGTCGGGGATCGTCAACTCCGAGGACGATCAGTGGCGCCCCGACCGCCTGCGCGAGCGGCTGACGATTCTCTTGGGTGTCATCGCCCTATCGCAAGGGCCGCCCCTTCCGCCGCATCTTCGTGAAGCAGCGGAGATCAAGACCGAATTCGAAAAAGCCATGGCTGACTATCACGCTTTGACTGCGAGGCACATCGAATGAAACGCGCGTTATTATCCTTACTGTTGATTCTTGCGTTTGTGGTGCCGGCAAATGCCGGTACGACCGGCGGATTGAGTGGAACGGTCACCGATTACGATACGCACGCGCCCGTCGCCGGAGCGCGCGTGACGGCCACCAGCCCGTCGCAGACCGTTAGCGGCACGACGGACGCCGGCGGTCACTTTGCCTTCGTATCGCTAGCTCCCGACGAGTACACGGTCTCGATCGGCAAGACCGGTTACGATTCGCTTAGCTATGCAGGCGCCGCGGTCTTCGCCGACGCCCAGCAGACGCTGAGCTTCACGATGCGCAAAGCGCTCAAGACGATTGCGAACGTCACCTCGCAAAGCTCGTCGAACCTCGTACGTTCCGGTACGACCGCCGATTTGTACTCGGTTAATGCGGCTCAGCAGGAACGG
This sequence comes from Vulcanimicrobiaceae bacterium, assembly GCA_035656415.1. GTDB lineage: Bacteria > Vulcanimicrobiota > Vulcanimicrobiia > Vulcanimicrobiales > Vulcanimicrobiaceae > JAFAHZ01. The sequence goes on from DASRSM010000026.1 coordinate 7,296, forward strand.
GTGAGTGCGCTGGGAGGCGGCGGCGCGTTGAACAGCGCCTATTCCGCCGTGGCCAGCGTTCCCGGCGCGTACGTTCCGACGAACCAAACCGGGTATCTGCAAGCGGTGCACGTGCGCGGCGGCGACTCGTACGAAGTCGGTTATGAGTTCGACGGCATTCCGATCAACCGCGCGTTCGACAACTACCCGTCGGGTGCGATCTCGTCGCTCGGCCAACTCGAGCTTCAAGTGTATACCGGCGCGACGCCGGCAGGTGCCGAAGCGCAAGGCTTGGCGGGATTCATCAACCAGGTCATCAAGACCGGAACGTTTCCCGGCTACGCCACCGGGTCGTTTGGGATCGGCACGCCGACGTTTTACCACGACTTCCAAGCCGAAGTCGGCGGCAGTACGCCGGACCGCACGTTTTCCTATTACGTCGGTTTCGACGGATACAATCAGGAACACCGGTTCGTCGATCAGTTCGGCGGAGCATCCTATGCAAACGAGTTCGGGCAGCAGCTCGCCGCCTGTCCTTCGGGTGCCACTGTCTCCGCTTATCCGTCGTGCTTCACCAACGGCAAGCTCAACGTCGGGCCGAACGGCTCGCCCGGATGGCTGCTCGGGCCGATCGGCTTCGGCACGCTCAACCCGGTAAACGTCGCAGACCGTACGTTCGTCGCGAACTTCCATATTGCCGTACCGCACAAGAATGACGGTTTGCGCGACGACATCCAGCTGCTCTACGACAATGACGAGATCTTTACGACGTTCGCTAGCTCCGTCAACGACGAAGGCTTCAACAACTGGAAAGCAAGCACGTACTACAACTACTACGGGCCGTGCTCCGGCGTATCGTGCAACTATCCGTACTACTACGATACGTGGCAGTACCTCGGCAAAGTCGGCACGATGTTACCCGCAAACTATCAATCGCAGATCATACCCTACCAATACCCATCGGCCCCCGCGCATCCGTTCGACGGTCTCATCGACCAGGGCTCGTTTAACACCCGAGACCGCGGCTACAACGGCCAGGCTATCGTAAAGCTGCAGTACCAGAAAAACTTCAGCCCGAGCTCCTATCTACGGCTCTACGGCTATACGTACTACTCGGATTGGATCGAAAACGGACCGCTCATGTCGCTGCAGCAGTACGCGTACTATGACAGCGGCGACTACGAGATCAACAACCATACGCGCGGCGTCAGCCTCTCGTATGCCAACCAAATCGATCCGCACAACCTCATCGACGTCGAGGGCACGTACACGACGTCGGCCGGTGCGCGCATTTACAACGAGCAGATGTTTGCGTACAGCCGCTATTACGGCAATGCGTTCGCCGAGCTCGTCAACGCGAGCGATCCCATGAGCGGGACGTGCTATCGTATCCAACGCGGCGGCACGGCTACGTTCGCGACGACCTGCTATGACGGCGACGGCAGCGGGGTTTCCTACGGTTACGGACGCTTGCCGTCGTTTGTCGGACTCAACGGCGGCGGCTCGACCAGCAACGTGAACGGTTTGCGCTGCGGCAACGGTCCCTGCGCGTATTTCGTCGGCGAAAACGGGGCCTTCGGTCTCGACAACACGGTCAAGCCGGTCTTTGCCGGCTACTCGATCACCGATCAGTGGCGCCCCAGCGATAAGCTCAACCTCAACGCCGGCGTTCGCGTCGACAATTATAGCTTCGTCGGCCCGAACACGGACACGGGAATAGCGCGCGACTTCTGGTTCAAGGCGTTCAATCAAGACACGTGCTTCGACACGACGACGCTCACGTTGGTCGACCGTACGGCACTAACGCCTAAGACCGGCTGGAGCACCAACTCGCAAGTGCCTTGTTCGTCGTTCGGTAAGCAGTACGTCAACGCCAACATTCAAAATCAGCCGGCGTCGTTCGACTATAACATCGTGCAGCCGCGTGTCGGCGCGACGTATACGATCAACTCCGATACCGTCATTCGCGGCAGCTACGGCAAATACAACGAGCAGCCGAGCGCGGCGTACGAGCAATATAACGGCCTCGAGCAGAACCTGCCCGACACGCTCACCGAGTTCTACGCGCTCGGCTTTACGACGCCGGGTCACCGCGTGGCGCCTTCGGTGTCGTTCAACAGCGATTTGTCGCTCGAGAAGCACATCAAAGGCACCGACATGTCGTTCAAGATCTCGCCGTTCCTACGTCAGACGCAGGATCAGATCGAGAACTTCTACATCAACTATACGACCGGGCTCGTCTCCGGTCTCAACGCAGGAAATCAAACCTCCACCGGCGTCGAGTTCCAGTTCAACAAGGGCGACTTCGCGCGCAACGGATTCTCGGGCCAACTGTCGTTTGCGTATACGTACGCGACGGTGAAGTACAGCACGCTGCCCAACGGTACCACCGTTCTCTCGCCGATTAATTCGGGCATCTCGCAGTACAACGCGTACACCAAAGCCTGCGCACCGGGCGGCGCGCAGATCGGCAAGATGCGATTCGGATCGCCCGTTTGCGGTACCCCGAGCAACGGATTAGCCCCCGCGCCGTGCTATACGCAAACCGGAGCGCCGGTCGCGGTTTGTGCAAAAGGCGACGTCGCCAACCCGTATTGGAACTCCCCGGCCTTCTCGCTCTACGATCCCAAGGCGTCGTATCTGCCTTACTCGGTGTTCCCGGGTCCGGTGGGGTCGGGCGTCAACGCATACAACTATCCATACGTCACGACGTTAGTCTTGAACTATAAACACGACAAGTTCTCGATCACCCCGTCGCTGCAGTTCCAAGCCGGTAACCGTTACGGCGCGCCGTTGACGATGCCGGGCATCGATCCCGCCGCCGGCTGCGGCGTGCTGCCGGGTTCGCCCAACGGCGATCCGCGTTATCCCTACGGTGCCAGCGGCGGCTCGCCGTACGATTCGCACGCCTGTGCGTCGAACGCTCTCGCTATTCCCGATCCGTACACCGGACAGTTCGATGCAATCGGCTCGTTCCGCGAACCGGCGCAGTTGGTGGGTCACTTGCGCCTGAGCTACGACGTATCGCCGCGCCTCACCATCACCGCCACGCTCGCAAATCTCTTCCAAACGTGTTTCGGCGGTCAGACGACGGCGTTTACGTACTATAACGCCAGCAACGTCTGTCTGTACGGCGATCTCGCCGGCGGCCCGGGCACGCCGCCGGTCGGCAACGCGTACAACCCGCACGACAACGTCCAAACGTTCCTCAAGTACCCCTACGAGCCGTACTTCGGAACGTATAACGACCTGTCGAGCTCGCTCACGCAACCCTTCAATGCCTACGTCTCAGTGAAAGTGAAAATTTAAGTTGCCCACATCGAACTACGACGCCATCGTCATCGGCGGCGGCCACAACGGATTGGTTACGGCCTGCTATCTCGCCAAGGCGAAGTGGAAAGTGCTCGTATTGGAGCGCCGTTACATCGTCGGCGGCGCGTGCGTAACCGAAGAGGTGTGGCCGGGATATAAAGTCTCGACGGCGGCCTACGTCAACAGCCTCTTTCGTCCGGAGATCATACGCGATCTCAACCTGCGTGCGTACGGTTACGAGCCCATCGAGCGCAATCCGGCGTCGTTCTCACCGTTCTTGGACGGCCGTTACTTGTTCATGGGCACCGGAACGAGCAAAGACGTCGAGGAGATCGCGAAGTTCAGCAAGCGCGACGCCGAGAACTATCCTCAGTACGAGGCGATGCTCGAACGCGTCGCGTCGGTCGTCGAACCGACGCTCACGCACGTTCCGCCGAACCTGATTCATCCGAAGCTCGGGCAACTGCTCGAGATGGGCAAGATGGGCAAGGCGCTCCAGAAGCTCGGTCCGGCCATGGGCGAGGCGATCGAAGTGCTGACCGGCCCCGCGCGGCCGATTCTCGATCGCTGGTTCGAATCGGAGCAGGTCAAAGCGACGATCGCGACCGACGCGATCATTGGTGCGTTCATGGCGCCGTCAATGCCCGGCACGGCGTACGTGCTGTTCCATCACGTCATGGGCGAGACGAACGGCAAGCGCGGCGTGTGGAGCTACATGCGCGGCGGCATGGGTGGTTTGACGCAATCGCTCGCGAGGGCGGCCAAGGATCTCGGTGTCGAGATTCGCACCGAAGCCGAGGTTGCGAAGATTCTGATGCGCAAGGGTGCGGTCTCCGGGGTCGCGCTCAAAAACGGCGATGAGTTCTATGCCAAGAAGATCGCCAGCGGCGTCGATTGTCACTGGACCTTCCAGAAGCTTCTGGATCCGGCTATATTACCGCCGGAGTTCAACGATGCGATCGGACGCATTTCGTACAGCAGCGCGTCGTGCAAGATCAACGTCGCGCTGGAACGGCTGCCGAGCTTTACCTCGCTGCCCGGACACGAGCCGGGTCCGCAGCACTTCGGAACCGTCCATTTGTGTCCGGATCAGGACTTCATCGAGCGCGCGTACGACGACGCAAAATTCGGCCGAATGTCGGAGAAGCCGATCGTGGAATGCACGATGCCGTCATCGCTCGACGATACCGTCGCACCTCCCGGCAAGCACCTCATGTCGATGTTCACGCAATACGCACCGTACAAGCTGGAAGGCCGCGACTGGACCGACGCGGATCGCAACGAGTACGCCGATCGCTGCTTCGACATCGTCGAGCAGTATGCGCCCGGCTTCAAAGCGTCGGTGATCAACCGGCAAGTTTTGACGCCGGTCGATTTGGAGAACACGTTCGGACTGACTGGCGGCAGCATTTTCCAAGGTGCGATGCCGGTGCACCAGCTCTTCATGTTCCGGCCGGTTCCGGGTTACGCCAGCTATAACACGCCGATCAAAGGTCTGTTTATGTGCGGCGCGGCGACGCATCCGGGCGGCGGCGTGATGGGAGCGTCGGGCTGGAACGCGGCCCGCGTTATGTTAGGAAAGTCCTAAAAGCGCGTAAATCGAGGAGCGAAAACGGGTAAGAGTACGGTAGCACCAAGAGGAAGGAAGCTACCGCATGTTTCGAATCGCAATATTTGCTCTTCTCGCTCTCTCGTCGACCTCAATGGCGGTCGCGGCGGGAACGTGCGCTGGTTCGGATCCTGCGCTCGTTTCGGTTGCCGTTGCGGACGTAACCGCCGGCAACGGCCTGAATAACTATCACATCAAGGGCACGGTTACGAACGTCGGCGCCTCGGGACAAGCCAATAACGTGCTGCAGTCGGTCGATATCTACATGGCCAACGAGAAGCTCGATGCCAAGAGCATCCCGCCGCTCCCGGCCGGACAATCGGCGACGTTCGAGTACGTCTATCAGCGTTCGAAGGATGCGGGTCAAGGAACGACGCGCCTGCGCTTCGTGCTCGACGTGCATAATCCGTCGCCGGCCGGCAACCAAAACTGTTCCACGAACAACGACCAAAACGAAGTAACATTCTAGCCGAAGACGGCCGGCGGATCGTCGCCTTCTACGTAGGCACGGGCCGCGACGACCGAGGACGATCGCTTGACGACGTGTTGCGCTTTGACGACGCGTCGCTCGAGCGCGTCCACGATTTCATTCAATGGTTGTTTCCGCTGCGGGAACGCAGCGGCGCGAACCCAACGGCGCCCCGGCTGGACGACGAAGCGGTCGCGGCGTTTAACGCGAAACCCGAACTGCGCGCGAACGTGCGGCGTTCGTACGACCGCATGGTGGCGTTCTATAAGGCTAGCGACCAATGGCTGACGCCGGGTAATCACAACCACTTGCGCCTCACGCGCATGATGATTTCACTGCGAATCCTCGGCTTGGAGGCGGAGGCGCGTGAACTGTACGACTACGTCACCGGACTCGCGTCAACGCGCGGCGGCGTCTCGCGCGATACCCTACGATATTGGCTCGACGCAATGAAGTAGGATAAAATACGAAGCCCGCGCTCACGCACGGGCTCGAGATGGACGTCGCAGTTTCCGGCTAGTGGTCGCGATCGTCGCGATCGCCGTCCTTCCCGCGATCGCGGTCGCCCTTGCGACGCTGGATGACCGTCTTATAGGTACGATTCACGTAGCGGTTGACGGTGGTGCTGGAAGAGGGATAGTAACCGCCGCCGTAGTTCGACGGATAGTAACCGCCGCTGTTGTTCGACGGATAGTAACCGCCGCTGTTGTTCGACGGATAATAGCCGCCGCTGTAGTTCGACGGATAATAGCCGCCGTTGTAGTTCGCGGGGTATGCGCTGTAACCGGGATACCCGTACCCGCCGGGATAGCCGTATCCGCCCGTGCCGGCGACGACGAAGCATCGGCCGCCATTGCATTGAATGCTTTGGCCCTGATTTCCGGGATACCACGTTTGCCCGTTGCGTGCGACGACGTGGCCGTCGGCGTATACGGGCGAACCGTTGGAAAGATATCCGACGAGCTGATTGGCTTTGGCGTTCTTCTCGGCAACGTTCACGCCGGTCATGAGCGCTGCGACCGCCGCCGCGGTGATGAGCAGCGTCGACGTCGTATCGGCCTTAGCCGGCGCAATCGCGGCGCCTAGCGCCATCGAACTCATGATGAGGGTTGCGACCCCCGAGCGTATCCACTTGATCATGGCTCTATTTTAGGCGGACGCGCGCCTGGCTACATTAGGTAGCCGTGAGGGAACCTCTCCTCGCGGCGATGGCAACGCAAGCTACCGCGACTATTCCGACGACGTTCGAGATCAGCGTGAACCGGTCGTTGATGGCCATCGATCCCATCGCCACGACCCCGCTTCCGCCGCCGACCACACGCTCCATGATTGCGCCCGCAATTAGCGCGCCGGCAAAAAACAGGCCTACGAACGTCCATGTAATCTCCGGTGGGTACGACTTTCGGTAAATGGCGATCAGCGGCAGAATCAGCAGATCGCCGTAAATGAAGCTCGTGTTCGCGCCGAGTGGAATGCCTGCATTGGCCAGGTACCGAGCGATGGGAACGTTCCCCATCGAGCACACGAACGTCGCTACTGCGATCAGGACGCCAACGATCAAGAGCAAGAGATAACCGGCGACGGGAACGCTGCCGACTGCGTGCAGCGCCGCCGACAGCCAGTGCGGCGGAATCAGCGCCGCCGCGTACCCAGCGACGAGATACCCGACGATCAACTCGGTACGCAGCATACGCACGTCGCCCACGGCGGTGTTCGCGACTTCCAGCCACGTGCGCGCGCTGCCGAGGTCGCGCGAGACGGACGCATCGTCGTGGTGATGGCAGCAGCGATCGCCTTGCTCGTCTTCCTCAACGGCAACGCCGGGCTTAACCCGGAGACGCTCGCGAGGAAACAACAGCGAGAAACCCGTGACGACGATCGCGATGATGATCACGCCACCGAAAAACTCGGCGAACGCAAAGCGCCAACCTAGCATCGACCAGAACAGAATCAGAATCGCGATATTCATGTTGGTCGACGAAATCAGGAACGCGAAGACCGAACGCACGTCGGCGCCGCTGCGATAAAAACCGCGCGCCGCTGCGGCCGCGCCGTACGAGCATGCCGACGAAATGATCCCGAAGCCCGTGCCGTAGAGAATTCCGCGCAGGTTCGGCCCGAGATATCTCTCTATCGATTCCGGCGTCAGCACGACTTGCACGATGGCCGAGATCAAAAAACCGAAGATCAAGCCGAACAGGCTGTCCCAGAAAAATCCAGCAGCTTGAGCGAGACCGGAGATCAACGCTTGCACTATAGCCATTTATCCACCCACGGCGACGGGAGCGTGGCCAAAAAGCGGTGGGATGTAATGACCTGCAAGGTAAGACACGATGAAAACGCCGCATCCGTACATTGCGACTTCGAAGCCTTTGGCGAACGGATTTCGGTCGCTCAGCGTTCCTGCGTAATACCCGACGGCAAAGAGTCCTGCGACTGCAAAGGCCAGCGAGACGAGGGCCGATACGCCCATCGTAAGGGGCAAGAGAAACGCAATAACCGGCAAAATCGCACCGACCGCATACGACACGGCCATGGAAACCGGTCCGCGCAGACCTTCGTCCTGCGCTTCGCGTGGGTCGATACCGAACTCGTCCCGCATCATTTCGTAAAGGTAAATGTCGGGATGCTGCGTGAGACGACGAACGATCAGGTGCGCTTCGTCGGCGCTGAAGCCTTTCAATTTATAATAGGCGACTTGCTCGGCAAACTCGGCCTGCGGATCGGCCGCCATCTCGCGCTTTTCCATCTCGATGGTAGCCTGAATCACTTCGCGCTCCGATTTGCGACCTAGAAACTCACCGACGCCCATCGAGAGCGATCCGGCGAGCACCGCGAGGAAGCCGCTGATGAAGACCGCCGAACGATCGCCTTCGGCGACGCCGACGCCGGTAATGATGCCCAGCGTCGTAAGGATGCCGTCCTGTACGCCAAACACGATCTCGCGCACGCTGCGCTGTTTTTCGAGCGTGCGGCGCTGCTGCGTATCGGGAATGCGAGGCTTTACCTCTTGCCATCCGGGAACGTCGACGACGACGTCGTGAACGACGGACGGCGGATTCGGCCGATCCTTCTCCCCCATGCGCGCATCGTTCTACGGCAGCGTTTTGTGACCTCGCGCGTGGAGGTCACAACCAGCCTGCGCCGTGCACTACCCGTTCATGGACGAACGGTCGAGCAATCCCATTCTGGTATGGGCGCTCGCAATTTCTCTCGGCATTCACGTCGTTTTTGCAATCGTTGCGCGAACCGTTCCAACCGCCGAAGCGGCACCGGAGCCGCCGCAGCATATCGAGATCGTACGCATTGCGACGCCGCATCCCTCGCCTCCGCCAACGCCGCGTCCCGCGCGACCGGTTGCGGCGTCGCATAAATCGACGCACGCGCGCGTTAGCGTTCATCCGCCGCGCGTCGTCGCGCACGGCGGAGGTCCGGTTTCGACTGGACCTTCCGCCATTGCAACCACGGGACCACCGCTCACCGGTAACGACGTCAGCTCGGCGGCAGCGCCGTCACCCGCACCGGCGTGTTCGAACCCATTCGAGCCGGCGTACACAATTGCCGCAGTGGTTCCCGAAGCGCCCGAGGACGCCGCAGGGATCGAGGCAACCGCACAGGTGCAAGTGACCCTGGATGATCGCGGCCGTGTTACCGACACGCGCATCTTCAGTTCGACGGGAACGATGAGTCTCGATCGCGCAGCCGTCGACGCAGCGCGCCGCACGACGTACGCACCTTCGATCGTCGATTGTCAACCGACGGGCGGCACGTACCTCTTCAAGGTCGATTTCGATGCGTAGCCAAAACGCACGCCATGAAGGCGGTGCTCGCGCTCCTGGCCGTGCTCTATTTTGATGCGCACAATCACTTTACGGGAATTCTTCCGTTTCAGGCCTATGCGAATCTGCCCGCATACGTCGCGCATTTTGCCAATCCGCACGCCGGACCCGCACTCGACGACCGCCGCGCGCTACTGCGCTACCTCGAGACGGTGTGGTATCCGCAACAAGGCGCGGCGCTCGGCGATCGTCCTTCCTCGCCGCCCGACGGACAACGATTTGCGTTAGGTGCGCGTGCGACGCTGGTCGTGTTTCGCAATCGTACCGACGTTCGCGACGTCGACGGAGCGCTCGAACGCATTCTTAGCGCGACGCCGTGGTCCGAGTTCGACAGCGCGTACGCATTTCGCGGCGGACCGGCCAGCGACTATCTTCGGACGCGGTTTTATCACGGCGACGAAGCCCGGCTCGCTGCGGATCTTTGTCGCGCGACGGTCCTGGATCTCGCGGCGACCAACATCGATGCATCCGAACAATCGCTGCCGTTCGCCGGCGGATTTCATTTCGAAAACGGGCGTTCGGACCGTCTCGATACAATCCAGTGCCCGCAACGCGCGGCGTCCGACCCGCGCGTTGTAGCCGGATTGCGGCGAATCGGCAAGCCCATGCCGGTGATTCGCTTCGTGCTCATGACGCTCACCGCACAGCTTGCGACGCTGCCGGGCGGCACGACGTACAGCGAGTGGTCGAAGACGGGAACGTGCGCCGCGGTTCCACTACCCAAGGCAATCGAAACGTCGCCGGAGACGATTTACTCGTCGCTCATGGGACTCAAGGGCGATGGCCGGCCCGCCGTCGCACGGGGCGAACGGTTCCAATACTGGACGAGTGTCGTCGGCATCGACACCGCCGGCCCGGAAACCACCTGTTTTTCCGGCGACGGCATGACCTATTTTTCGCACCTCGCCGACGCAGTTTATCGAGCGGCGAAAGATCGGCGCGCTCTGGGCTGGCGCGGAAAGCTGCTCGTCCACACGCACGTAGGCGAGGGCTCGGCGATCGATTACGTGCCGGCCGCTCCACTCCAGCCTTGGACGTTCGGCGACGCGTTCGCGCATCTGCCTTCGCAGCTGACGAACACGCAGCAGGCCGGTGAGAACATCTCGGCGCTGCTGGGTGCCATCGCACGCTTCCGGCAAGCGCATCCGGATGCAGACCGATACGTCATTTTCCGGCTGGCACACGTCACGTGGGCGAACGCGGCGCAAGCACAAACGATGCACGGCGAAAGAGTCGAAGCCGACGTGAACTTAGAGAGCAACGTTGCGACCGGAGCGTATCCGATCTCACGCATGCCGTTGGGGCGGCCGCTCATCATGCGGTTATGGATCGATCCGATCGCCGGCAACCCGGCCGAGAACTTCGAGCTCAACGATCTGCTTGGAGCGCTCGTCTCCTCGCCGTCGAACGTAAATCAGACGGGCTCAATTTTGGGCGACGCCGCATTGCGCTATTTGCTCGAATATCACGTCCGCTGTCTGCTGGGAACCGATGCCGACGGTGTGGAGCACTCCGACATCGTGCGCGAGTACGCGTACGCGGCGTCGTTAATCTCGTACTGGGACGCGACCGACGAAGGTTTCCGATCGCTGGCGAGCGGCGTTCGCGAGCAGACGCTTTTCGACAACGTAGCCTGGCATCAAGCCAACATGACTGCCGACGAGGCGGAGCCGTATTGAGCGACGTCGTCGCGCGCGCTCCCGGACGCGTCAATCTCATCGGCGAGCACACCGATTACAACGACGGCTTCATGATGCCGTGCGCGATCGGTTATTATACGACGGCGACGATTCGGCCGCGCGATGACGAACGCGTCGTGCTCGCGAACCCGCGCGATACGAAAGGCACCTTGTACGCCGAAGGCGTGATTTTGCAACTACGCAAGGCCGGCGTTCGCGTTGGCGGCGTCGAGATCGAGGCCGGCGGGGACTTGCCGATCGGGGCGGGACTGAGTTCCTCGGCGTCGTTCGAGATCGCCATCGCGCTAGGAGCGCTCGGCATCGCCGGCGCCGAGATCGATCGCTTAGACCTAGCGAAACTTTGCCAGCGTGCGGAAAACGAGCACGTGGGCATTCGCTCGGGCATTTTGGATCAATACGCGGTGCTCTTCGGCAAGCGCGATCGCGCGGTCGTGATCGACTCCGAGACGCTCCAGCATCGGTACGTGGAGATTCCGCACTCCGTACGCATCGTGATTTGCAACACGATGGTGAAGCACGCCTTGGCCGCCGGAGAATACAACAACCGGCGCGAGGAGTGTGAAGCGGCCGTATTCGCTTTACGGCAGTGGTATCCGAACCTTACCTCGCTGCGCCACATCACGCTGGAGCAGCTACTCGAGCACGAAGGCGAGTTCGACGACGTGCTCTTTCGGCGGGCGCGTCACGTCGTCAGTGAAAACGCGCGCGTTCTGGATGCCGCGAAAGCGCTCGAGGAGCACGACGTAGGGCCGTTCGGCGCGCTCATGAATGCTTCGCATGAAAGCCTGCGAGACGATTACGAGGTCAGCGCAGCCGAACTCGACACGATGGTTGCGATCGCACGCCGCTGCGACGGCGTATACGGCGCGCGAATGACGGGCGGCGGCTTCGGCGGCTGCACGGTGAATCTGATTGCTGCCGCTTCGGTCGACAGGTTTTGCGAGCAGATCGTTCGCGAATACCGTGAAGCGACGGGAATTACGCCCGAGATCTATGACGGCACGCCGGTGGACGGGGCGAGCCTGGCTTGAAGTTCCTTTGGTCGCGTCTGTCGAGCGTGCTCGTCGTAGCGATGCTGCTTTTTTTCGCGGCCGACGCGCTGCTTTTTTACGCATCGGTTTACCGGAACGCCGTGGATCCCGATTCGAGTGCGGGGGACTTCGAAGCGGCTCGCCGCATCCTAGCGGATTACGCAGCCGATCGGCGCACCGACGTGCTCGTGGTCGGAGATTCGCGTATGTATTCGGGTCTCGACCCGTCGGCCGCGGCCGCGTCCGCTAGAAATACGCTGCGTTTCGTCAACGCGGGCGTTCGCGGCACGACCCCGCGCTGCTGGTATTATTTTCTGCGCGAAATCGATCCAACTGCGCGACGCTTTCGCGCGCTCGTAGTTCCGGTGGACACCTACGCCGACGACGATAGCGCGATCGGAAGCATTGACGGCGATCAGCGCGAGCAAGACCTGCACTACCTCGCGTTTGCAGTCGAACCGTCGCAGATTCCCAAAATAGCCGGAACTTTCGACGGGCTGCCGATGCAGCTCACCAACGGATTGTACCTGTTGTTACGCGGGCCGATCCTACGCGACGACGTTCAAGCGCTTGCAGCCGATCCGCTCGCGCGATTCGAGAGCATCGCGAGGGCCCGCGAGACGCCGTTTTACGCACCGCTCGTGTGGCATCCGCGCACTGAAACGCTTCAGGGACTGCGGGTCGACTTCCGCCGAAACGAGATACGGTATCCGGCGGCCATCATGCCGGAAGAGCGGGCCGCCATGCCCGTTGCGGTGCTGCAAATACCACACGCGAGCCCGTCATACGCGACCTACCGTCGAGAGTGGCTGTATCCGATCGTGGAGCGCTACGTCGACGCCGGCACGCCCGTGATCTTCGTGCGCATTCCCACGCGCCCGGCACACCGGCAATCGGGCGAGCCGTTAGGGCCGTCGCTAGGCGCGCTCGCCCAGAGCGGCCTTGCGCGCTTCCTGCGAGCTGCAGCATACGAAAAGCTCGAGCAGCCGCAGTTGTTCGCCGATCACGATCACCTCAATCGGACCGGCAGCTTACGGTTCAGCGCCCTACTCGGTCGCGACGTGTCGCGCGCGCTCGCGGCCCCTGCGCCCACGCGACATCCGGTGGCCGGTCTCGCCACAAGTCCGTCGACTCTTGCATTTCCGATCGCTTCGATGCGCCTCGGCATCGGTGCCGCGTTACTCGTTACGGTCGTGGTGGTGCTCTTCTACGCCTTCCCGCTCGCGTGGCGCCGTTATTTGCTTTTAGCTGCGAGCTACTTCTTCTACGTCTGTTGGAACGGCTGGTACGTCGTTTTCCTTTTTGCGTTAACCGCGAGCGACTTTTTCATCGCATTAGCCTTGGAGAGAACGTTCGGCCGCAAACGGCAGCTACTGCTGGCGGCGGGCATAGCCGCCAATCTTGCATTTCTCGCTACGTTCAAATACGCGAATTTCACCACCGGCACGGTCGCGTCGCTCCTCGGGATGCATCAAAATCCCTGGCTGGTCGACTGGATCGTCCCGATCGGCATCAGTTTCCATACGTTTCAGAGCATTTCGTACTTGGTCGACGTGTATCGAGCCAGAACGCCGGCCATTCGTAACGCGTGGGACTACGCGCTCTATATCGCGTTTTTCCCGCAACTGCTGTCGGGACCGATCGTTCGAGCCGGTTTATTCTTCGGCGAGTTGTTTCATTGGAAGCCGCCGGTGGCTGGCGACGTAACCTACGCCGCCGGGCGCATCGCCTTCGGGGTATTCAAGAAGGTTGCGGTCGCCGATCAATTTGGTCCGGTCGTCGACGCATACTACGGAGCGACCGCCGCGCATCCAGGTGCGCCCGCAGCGTGGACGGCCGCCTTTGCTTTCTCGATGCAAATCTATTTCGATTTCTCGGCGTATACCGACATCGCCATCGGAACCGCGCGCCTTTTTGGATTCGTGTTTCCGGAGAACTTCAACCTCCCGTATCTGGCTTCGAGCGTCACGGATTTCTGGCATCGCTGGCACATCACGCTGTCCACGTGGCTGCGCGATTATCTCTACATTCCTCTTGGCGGAAGCCGTGGCAGCGAACGCGCGACGTTACGCAACTTGATGATCACGATGCTCCTGGGTGGTCTTTGGCATGGCTCGCAGTGGACGTTCGTAGCGTGGGGAGGACTGCATGGGTTGTACTTGGTCTTCGAACGCGTCACGGGAATCGGCCACCAGCTCGTTTCTTCGAACCGGCTCGTTATGGCGGCGCGAGCCCTGCTCACTTTTGCAGCAGTAACCCTCGCGTGGGTCCTTTTCCGCGCACAGAGTTTTCCGCAAGCGCTGCAGGTCTATCGCGAAATGTTCGCCGGCGGTCCGGGTTCTTCGACAATCGCCGGCTGGTGCGCCGTCTTAGCGGTTGCGATCGTGCTCTTCGGAATCGTGCGCGTAGCGCTGGGCGAAAGCGCCGCACGTTTGACCTGGAGCGCGCTGCCTCGGTTGGCACAAGCGGGCGCGATCTGCGCGCTGCTGCTCGGCGGCGAACTGCTCTCGTGGCCGGGAGCGTCGCAGACCTTCATTTACTTTAAGTTCTGAAATGACATGACGCGTGCGGTGAGCAAGTAAGGCGCGATGGCTCAGCGACGGTTCAATCCGCTGGCGCGGGAGTGGGTGCTGGTCTCGCCGCATCGCACCGATCGACCGTGGCTGGGCGAACGGTCGCAGCCTGCCACAGCACCGGCGCTGCGCTACGATCCGACGTGTTACCTCTGTCCCGGCAACGAGCGCGCCGGAGGACAACGCAATCCGCAGTATACGTCGCAATACGTATTCGTCAACGATTATCCCGCGCTGACGCATGAGAGTCGCCGATCCTTCGACTCCGGGAGCTGCGCTCAGGAGGACGAGATATTGGTCGCGCAGGAGGTTCAGGGTGAGTGTCGCGTTGTCTGTTTTTCGCCGCGGCACGATTTGCATCTCGGATCGATGGACGAATGTCAGATCGCCGGCATCGTCGACTGCTGGACTACGCAATACGGGGAACTCGGCGCGTTGCCGTTCGTTAACGCGGTAACGATTTTCGAAAACCGCGGAGCGGTGATGGGTGCCAGCAATCCGCATCCGCACGGGCAGATCTGGGCCGAGTCGTCGATCCCCAACGAGCTCGCCAAAGAGAGCCTGTCGTTGCGCGATCGTCAGCGCGACCGCGGAGAGTGTCTATTGTGCTCGTACGCCGCATTCGAGATCGAACGGCAGGAACGCGTCGTCTACGCCGACGATCGCACCGTCGTCGTCGTGCCGTACTGGGCAACGTGGCCGTTCGAAGCGATGATTCTCGGACGCTCGCACCGAGGCTCGCTTGCCGAGTACGACCCCGCCGAACGCTCGAGCCTGGCCGGTGCGATGAAAGCGCTGATCGTCCAGTACGATCGCCTCTTCGGCGTGCCGTTTCCGTATTCGATGGGCTTTCATCAGAGCCCGACCGACGGCGAGAAGCACCCGGAATGGCACGCGCACGCGCACTACTATCCGCCGCTGCTGCGCTCGGCCACGGTTCGCAAATACATGGTCGGGTACGAGATGCTCGCCCAACCGCAGCGAGACCTTACCGCCGAAGCGGCGGCGAAGCACCTGCGCGACGCGTGATCGTCGACGGCCAGTTCTTCTGCGGCGAAATGCATTACCCGCGGATTCCGCGGGAGTACTGGCGCGCGCGACTTGAGATGGCCTACGCCATGGGGCTCGACGCCGTCTCGACGTACGTCTTCTGGAATCTGCACGAGCCGCAACCGGAGCGCTACGACTTCACGGGCAACAACGACGTCGCAGAGTACGTTCGGATCGCCGCCTCTTGCGGATTGGCCGTCGTGTTACGGCCGGGGCCGTACGTCTGCGCGGAGTGGGATTTCGGCGGATTGCCGGCGTGGCTGCTCGCCGATCCGGACGTCCGGCTGCGAACTGCAAGCGAATCGTACATGTTCCCGGCGCGGCGCTGGCTGAGGCGGCTCGGTAAAGAACTCGCACCGCTGCAGCGTTCCCGCAACGGTCCCATCGTCGCCGTGCAGCTCGAAAACGAATACGGTGCGTTCGGCGACGACAAGTCGTATTTGTCGGGCCTGCGCGCGGCGCTCGACGAAGCCGGATTCGGCGAATCGCCGTATTACACGATCGATCAACCGAATGACGTCGAGCGCGGCGCGCTGGACGACGTCGCGATTGCATCGACGTTCGCGCCCGGCGATCCGGAGCGCGATCTCGCAACGCTGCGCGAGCTGCGGCCGCTTCAGCGACCGATCTGCGGCGAATATTGGGCCGGCTGGTTCGACCACTGGGGCGAACCGCACCAGCAGCGCGACGACGCGCAACAGATCCGCGACGTCCATTGGATGGCGCAAACGGACTGCTCGCTCAACGTCTACATGCTCTGCGGTGGTACGAATTTCGGATTCACCAACGGCGCCAACGCTTCGGAGCGCGAACCGTACGCGCCGGTAACCACGAGTTACGATTATCTCGCGGCAATCGACGAAGCGGGACGCCCGCGCGAGAAATATTATGCCTTTCGCGACGCGATCGCGGCTGCGCGCAAAACGGAGTCGCGACCCGTTCCGCCTTCACCGCGGACGATAGAAATCGCCGAGTTCGCTCTCATGGAGTCGGCTTCGCTCGATGCGCTGCTTCAAGACCCCCTGCGACGAGAGCGCCCCATACCGATGGAGGCGTTCGGACAGTCGTTTGGATTCGTTCTCTATCGGACGGCGCTCGCCGATCCGGCTGCCGGAGTATTGGAAATTGACGCTGTGCGCGATTATGCGACCGTCATCGTCGAGGGCGAAATCTGCGGACACGTGGACCGGCGCATCGGCTCGAGCGGACTGAATCTCGAAGCCCACGCTGCCGGCGCCACGCTCGACATCCTGGTGGAAAACTGCGGACGCGTGAACTACGGACCGCTGCTCGGCGCCGAGCGCAAGGGCATCGAGCGATCCGTTCTTTATAACGGCAACGAACTGCTCGACTGGCAAATCTTCGCGCTGCCGCTCGACGAACTTTCGAGTCTGACGTTCGCTTCGGGAGCGGAGCGCGTGCCGGCGTTTTTTCGTGGAACGTTCGAAGTCGGAGAAACTCAAGATGCCTTTTTCGACATGCGCGGCTTCGGCAAGGGCGTGTTGTTCGTAAACGGGCACAACCTCGGCCGGTACTGGTCGATCGGCCCGCAACACGCGCTCTACGTGCCCGGTGCCTGGCTGCGGCGCGGAGCAAACGAAGCAATCGTTTTCGAGACCTTAGCCGTACGGCGGTCCTACATCGGAGGGGCGAACGGCCCATTTATGAGACATTTATGAAGTAGGAAGGGCGTTTACGGGGGCCTCCCATAAGCCGATAATCTAGTAAGATGAAAGCGCTGGTTTTGAGCGGCGGCGGAGCCCATGGCGCCTACGAGGCAGGTGTCGCATCCGCGCTTCTCGAGCGCGAAAAATACGACGTTATCTGCGGCGTCTCTATCGGTGCGATCAACGCCGCTCTCATCGCCGCGGGCACCGTCGAGAACGCGCTCGAACGCTTTTGGCACGAAGAGTTTCCGAGTCGCGCCCGCCAGTTGTTCCCACACGTTCCGCGTCTGCGCCGCCTGATCGAACACGTTGGGGCAATCGGCAACGGCAATCCCTGGCGCGATGCAATGGGCGTCGCCCGGGCCGCGTCGGCACTCCCGTTCCTACGCAAACTCGGCGAATATCACAAGTCGAGCTTGGCTGCGGTTCACGAAGCTCTCGGACGGATGGTCGACTACGATCGCATACAAACGCCGCTGTTGATCGGAGCGACGAACGCGTCCCGAGCCTCCGCCACGGTTTTTCGCGCGTTGCGGCACGACGCCGACATTCCCATGCGGACCGCCCGGTTGACCGAGTATCATGATCTCACGCGCGAGAACTTCGTGATGGCGCTGCTAGCTTCATCGGCGATGCCCGGCCTTTTTAGTCCGATCGAACTGGCTTTCGACGGCGAACGCAGTATGTACGCCGACGGCTGCATCGTGCACACGTCGCCTCTCGGTTTGGCCGTCGAAAACGGCGCAACGGAAGTAACGGTCGTCTTCGTCGACTGCGAGCGCGACGTGTTAACGTCCGGCTCGCCGATCGGCCTCGCCGAAGTTGCGTACAACATCGCGACGTTGTGGCAGCAGCGGTTTATCGACTACGAGCTGCGCATCGCACAAGCGACCAACGAAATCGTACGTCTGGGCGGAGCTCCGGGCAAACGTCAAATCACGATCCGTCAAGTGCGCCCCGAGCGGCCGCTCGAGCTCGACATGTTGGCTTTCGACGATCGCGAAGCGCTCGCGTGCGCATTCGACCGCGGCTTCAACGACGGCAGCGTGGTGCCGCGCGTGGTATTGCCGGAAGCGCCGGCTGCGCCGGCCGCATTAACACCGACGCCCGAAACGTTCTGGGATACGCTGCGCCGGGTCTTTCCGCGCGTCGCGGTTAAGCGGACCGGCTAACGGCCGCTTCGAGCGCGCCTTTCTCTTCAACCGTCAGCGGCGTCAGCGGCGGCATCGGACGTTCCCACGCATCGTCGCCGCGCATTTTCGCCGTCAGATAGCGCACGCGAACGAGCATCTTCGGTCCGGCAATGCTCGCGCGCAGTCGCGCCAACCGCTCCACGCCTTCGCCCGTTCTCCACACGCGCTGCGATAGTTGAGGCCAGAGCGCCACGGATCCCGAAATGCAGCCGGACGCTCCGGATTGACGCGCGGCAACGAGAAACTCCTCGGAGCTCGGAAAAACCGCCATATCCGGATGACGTTCCAGCACGTCGCGCTGCAGCTGCGCGTCGTTCGAGCTGTCTTTCATACCGCAAATGACGCCCGGAAACTCGGTTACGAGCCGATCGACGAGCGCGGCCCGAAAAGTGATGCCGCTAGCTGCCGGGAAGTTGTACAGCATGATGCGCTGTCCCGGATCGTCGAGACGCGCGAGCAACGCGGCGAAAAACGCGACGATACCCTCGTCTTTCGCATCGCGAAAGAAAAACGGCGGCATGACGAGCGCGGCAGCAAAACCGCAGTCGAGCGCGGTCTGCGTGAGGCGCACCGTGTCCTCGAGCGACGTTGCGCCGGTTCCGGTCATGATGCGATTGCGCGGCAAGTTTCCGTGCGCGATTGCTTCCATATAATTTATGCGCTGGCCGGTGCCGAACGACGGCGCTTCGCCGTTGGTGCCCAGCACGTTGAGACCATCGATACCTTCGTGCAACAGCCAGTCGTAATATTCGATCGCTTTGCGCGGATCGGGTCTCAGTTGTGGATCGACCGGCGTTAGCACCGCCGACCAAACGCCCTTCGGCAACGCGCTCATCGACCCAAAGCTCCTCGCAAGAAAAACGCGAGATTGGCGGGACGCTCCGCCAAACGCCGCATGAGATACGGAAACCAGAAACTGCCGAACGGCACGGCCAACCGCACGCGGTAGCCGTCGTCGACGAGCTTACGCGCGAGCGGCGTAGAAATACCGTAGAGCATTTGGAACTCGAAGCGGCCGCGCTTGGGTAAGTTCTTTTGCGCGGCGAACGTACGAACGCTTTCGATGATCGCTGGGTCGTGAGTGGCGATAGCGGTGTATCCGTCGTGTGAAAGCGCGTGCTCGGCGAGGCGCAGAAAGCTTTCGTCGACGTCGCGCTTTTTTGGATAGGCGATCGCCGGCGGTTCGAGATAAGCACCCTTTACCAGACGGACGTTGGGACGCAGTTCGCCGAGCGTACTCAGGTCGTCGATGGAGCGGCGAAGACACGATTGCAGTACGAAGCCGACGTTTTCGAAACGCTCGCGCAGTCGCCGGTACATCGCGAGCGTCGGATCGACGTAACGCGACTGCTCCATGTCCATACGCATGGTGTTGCCGGTTTCGAGCGCGGTCTGCGCGATCCGCGAGGCGTTGTCGCTGGCAAGCTGGGGGTCCAGATCGAGCCCGACGTGGGTTAACTTGAACGCTACGTTGGCGTCGAGCTTGCGCTGCGCGAAGGTTCGCAGGAGTTCGCAATAGGCATCCGCAGCATCGGTCGCCTCGGCGCGATCGCGAACGCCTTCGCCCAAGACGCCGCACGCGACGGCAAAGCCTTGTCCGTTGAGCTCGGCTGCGACGCGCAGAAAATCCTCGGCGTTTTCCCCCGCAACGAAGCGCGCGGCTCCCAAACGAAACCCGTAACGCGTAACGACGCGGCGTACGGCCGAATTGTCGGCGGCAGCCAAAATCGCGGCGCGCAGGGGACGATCGAGCATGGGGTTGATGTTGTCCTTCGACAGGCTCAGGGTGACACGAGCATCGTGTACAACGGCGTTTGAGGACGGGCTCCGAAGTGGCTGATGATCTCTGCCGCGGCGATACTCCCAAAGCGTCCGCATTCGCGGAGCGAGACGTCGCGCGTAAGGCCGAACAAGAATCCGGCGGCATAGAGATCGCCGGCTCCCGTCGTATCGACGACGCGGGCGACCGGTTCAGCCGCGACGTCGATGATTTCGTCTTTAGTTACGACTACCGATCCGCCGGGCCCACGCGTCACCGCCGCGAGATCGGTGAGCGGCCGAAGGCGTGCGATCGCGTCGTTCCATCCGCATTTAAACAGTGCCTCGATTTCGCCCTGATTCGCGAACAGGGCGTCGACGTGATGCTCGACCAGAGCGAGAAACTCCTCGCGATGCCGCTCGACGCAGAACGCATCGGAAAGCGACAGCGCCACGCGGCGCCCGGCGGCGTGGGCAATTTCGGAGGCCGTGCGAAACGCCTTCATCGCGGCGGGATCGTCGTATAAATAGCCTTCGAGATAGGTGTACTGCGCGGAACGGATGAGCTCTTCGTCGATATCGCCGGGGCCGATGTTGACGCACGCCCCCAGATACGTGTTCATGGTGCGTTGCGAATCGGGCGTGACGAGAATCAGGCAGTGCGCAGTCGCGGGGCCATCCATCGCCGCCGGCGTACGGAAAACGGTTCCCACTGCAGTGATGTCGTGGCGAAAGGCGTTGCCGAACTCGTCGTCGCGCACTTTTCCGATGTACCCGGTGCGGCCGCCGAGCGACGCGATTCCGGCTATCGTGTTGCCGGCCGACCCGCCCGATGAAATCATCGTGGGACCCATTTGCGCGTAGATCGCTTCGGCGCGACGCTCGTCGACGAGCATCATGCCGCCTTTAGCCATAGCGTGCGCTTCCAAGAATGCATCGTCCGCGGAGGCGATGATATCGACGATCGCGTTTCCAATACCTACGACGTCGAGCGTATGTGACGACATTTCGGCCCGTTTCCGGCAGGTCTAGATGCCATCCTTCACGTTGCTAATCGTACCAAGACGATTCCGGCAAACGCTGCGATAATGCCGCCGGCGACGCTCGCCGAGACGTACGCGATCGCGGGGATCGAAAGCGCCTCGCCTGCGAGCGTCACCGCGTCGTACGCAAACGTCGAAAACGTCGTAAAACCGCCGAGCACGCCGACGACCAGAAACAAGCGCGCGCTCGACCCGATTCCGAACGCGCGGGTCTGCGCCAACTCGGCGATGATACCGATCAAGAAGCATCCCGCAAGATTGATCGCCAGGGTTCCATACGGAAATCCCGGTCCGAAGCGCTGCAAAAACGCGAGACCGGTGAGATAGCGCGCGAGCGAACCCAAACCGCCGCCGACAAACACCGCCAGCACGTCGAACGGGCGCATCAGGGCGTTTTGCCGATCAGGCGCATCGTGATGCGTTCGAGCGTGATGAGACCATCGCCCATCATCGCGGTAAGCGCCGGAACGATCGCACGAATCCTCTCTTCCGTTTCGGCGACCTCGATCACGACGGGCAGGTTGCTCGCGAAATCGACGCTGCGCGCCGCGTGCACCGCGCGATGCGCGCCGAAGCCCTCGATGCCTTTAAGCACCGTCGCACCGGCGAATCCGTTTCGGCGCAACTCTTCGACGATGGCCGCGTACAACGGCTTTTTCGCGTAGCGGTCGGCTTCGTCGACGAAGATGCGCATGAGCGTCGCGCGGGCGACGCCGGTTGAGTCCATCAATGCAGCGAGTACGCGGTTAGATGGCCGTTTTCATCCGAGCAGTAGACGGCGCCGCCGACGACGATGGGACTTTCCCAATGCACCGGCCCGATCGAGCGGAGCGCGCTACGCTGTGCGCTCGACCAGAGCATCCGCCCGTCGCGCGCGTTCAGCGCGACGATCTGGTTGTCGAACGCAACGAAAACGACGCCGTTGCTAACGACCGGCGACGTGCCTTCGCCGTTCGTGCTCCCCGCGTGCGAGCGCCAAACTCCCCGTAGACGGCTTTCACCGTCGGCTTTCGTGACGAGCACGTAAGCGTCGACCGCTTGCGGCAGTCCGACGAACAGCCAGGTGCGATTTCCCACGGTCCACACGGCGGGCGTCGAAAAGAGTCCCGACGGCAGCGAAATCTCTTGGAGCTCGTGCGCGACGCCTGGCAGCGGCGCGCGATTTATCAGACGAAGGATGGCGTCTTTTCCGCCCTGCGCGATCATCAGCGGCGTGCGGCTTGCAGGCTGGCGCGGCAAAACGACCGGTGAGGTGCTGCCCATATCGACGTCGCCGCTGTCGAGCTGCGCGTAATCGCTCGGCGTATAATGCCCGAGAAGCTCCGTGACGTCGGCGCTCAGTCCGACGATCGAATCGCCGTAATCGTGCCCCCCGTTGTGCACGTCGAATTCGCCGTTACCGGTAGCTGCGTACACCGCACCGTGCATCGACGGATCCGGATCGACCACCGCGCCGCCGCGGGACCAAATGCCGGAATCGCTCGCCGGGCACGAGTTCGGCTCGGGCAGCGCCGTAAGCGTACTGCAGAGCGTGTTGAAAACGTGCGTCGCTCCGTCGCTCAAACGCACGCTCACGACGTGACCGATGTAGGGTGGAGCGTCGCCGTAGTAGCCCGACGTCGTCGCGTAGAGATAACCGTTGGCGAGATTGAGCGCGGACGCGTCCTTTTCGGTTTGCGTCATGCGCGTAATCCGTGCCGGAAACCCCGGTGCTCCGGTCTCGCGCCCGTTCGGCGCATCGAGCTTATGCACCATGCCGTCGACGCCCGGCACGTAAATCGCGAGACCCGACGGATCGGCTGCCGGCGTGGACGTCGTGATGTTCGGGCCGTGCGTACTAAAGCGCCAGCGAATGCGCCCCGTTAATGCGTCGATGCCGTAGGTGACGCCGCTTTTACCGGTTTGAAAGAGCATCGGCCGGAAGCCCCGCCGGGTCTGCACGCGCTCGAGAAAGATCGGCGTCGAATCCGCAACGGAGCCAAGAGAAATCTGCCAGCGCATGTGAAGCCGGTGAACGTTGGAGGCGTCGATCGCCGTTCCACCCACATCGACGCCGGTGCGCGACGGGTCGTGCGCGAACACCGGCCAATCTTCGGCTCGAGCCGTCGTCACACTCGAAATCAGCACGAGCGAGGCAATCAGTACGCACTGCGCGACCCCCATCGCCTTCAAGAGAATTCGCTTTGGGCGGCGACCGTCGAACTCGCCGTAGTGTACGCGCTCCCACGGACCGAGGTTGAGCTTGCCTTTCGTGATAGGGACGCTCACCTGATGGCCGAGCAGCATGCGCTCGAGGTGCGGATCGGCGGTATCTTCGCCGGTAAGGTGATGCTTGTATTCCGGCTTGCGCGGCGCGTCCCAAAGACCGGCGTTCGCGCGAACGCGTTCGACCGTTTCGTATTCAGTGTGTGTAATGAATTCTGCCATAACAACCTGCTAGC
The DNA here is from genome assembly GCA_035656415.1 of Vulcanimicrobiaceae bacterium. Classification (GTDB taxonomy): domain Bacteria; phylum Vulcanimicrobiota; class Vulcanimicrobiia; order Vulcanimicrobiales; family Vulcanimicrobiaceae; genus JAFAHZ01. The sequence goes on from DASRSM010000026.1 coordinate 30,960, forward strand.
GATGCAGCGACTCGTCCCAGCGTGCAAGCGAAGCGCCGGCATCGTAGACGGAAGAAAAGAACGAAAGTACGGCATCGTCCGGATCCGACGACCCGCGTACGCTTTCGTATGGAAGCAGGAACTCGCGCAGTTGCGGGCTCCAGGCGGCCGAACCGGGACGAAGCTTCGCTTCGGCAAGGCCGGCCGGTTCGGGATATGCGTATCCGTAAAACGAAGCGTCGAGTCCGTTGCCGCCGGGCCAAAACCCGAAGCTCATCTCCTCGCGAGAATACGCTTCGCGCGTGACGCTATCGGGCAGGTTCGGAATGCCCCCGGGGTGCGGCGGCGCGGTGCGTCCGGAAAAGAGCGACACGGCCAAGTCGAAGCTGCCCCAAAAGAAGTGCACCGGACTGCTCTTGCCCACGAATCGCGCGCGGAAGGCCTTGCAAAGGCGATCGATTTGCAGGAGCGCGCGCCAAAAGCGCTCGACGTATTTGCTGTCGTACGATGCGTGACGTTCGTCGGCCTCGAACGGAATTGCGTCGGCGACTTCGTTGGGCTTCGTATTGATACGAATCGTAATGCCGAGCTCGGCCAGCTCGTGCATTACCTTGCCGTAGAATGCGGCAACGCTCATCGGCGCCAGCGCGATCGTGCGAGTTTGGGCGTCGCAATCTGCGATTCGCAAGACGCGATCGATGAAATCGAAGTCGATGGCGAACGTTCGGCCGTCGCGATAGGGCATCGGCGACGTGCCGAGACCGCGCTGCGTAACGTATAGCGTGACGTTCCACCAATGGTTGACCATCGGTTCTTGGCGAAGGCGGATCTTTCCGACGATTTGCGTCCACAGTTGCAGCGTCTGCAACGTGTCTTTCCACTCGTCGTAGCGAAGTTGCGGCCAGCGCTCCATCTTCCAGGCGCTTCTACGCCGCTGCGTCGAAGCCTCGACCATGCGCACACAATCCGAAAAAGTCGCCGCCTTCCGCGCGCTGCACGCGCGCGACCGTGCATTTATTATCCCGAACCCGTGGGACGCCGGAACTGCCCGCTTGCTGCAATCGATGGGATTCGAAGCGCTGGCGACGACGAGTGCCGGTTACGCATATACGTTAGGCAAGCCCGACGGCGGCGTCGATCGCGACGCCATGCTCGCACACGCCGCATCGATGGTCGAGGCGACCGATCTACCGGTGAGTGCGGACTTAGAGAACGGTTACGGCGACGCTCCCGAGGACGCAGCCGAAACAGTGCGTCTTGCAGGTGCCACCGGTCTCGCGGGCTGCTCGATCGAGGACGTTCCGCTCGGTCGCGAAGGCGGCCCTTACGACGTGGCTTTTGCTACCGAACGCGTGCGTGCGGCCGTTGAAGCCGCGCGTTCTTTGCCGGTTCCGATCGTCCTTACGGCGCGCGCCGAAAACTTCGTCGTCGGACGCCCCGACCTGCGCGAAACCATCGCGCGACTACAAGCGTTTCAGGAGGCCGGCGCCGATGTGCTGTTCGCGCCCGGAATCACGAACGAACGCGATGTCGCCGACGTCGTTGCGTCGATCGACCGGCCGCTAAACGTCGTCATGGGGTTGCAAGGCGCGAACTTGACGCTCGATCGCCTGTCGGAGCTCGGCGTGAAGCGGGTTAGCGTCGGAAGCGCTCTCTCGCGCGCAGCGTTGGGAGCGTTTTTGCGCGCCGCGCACGAGTTGCGAGAATCCGGGACGTTCACGTTTGCCCGCGACGCCGTGAAGTACGCCGATATTAACGCGATGTTCGCCTAGACGCTCCCGGCGTAGGCGCGCTCGAGTTCGCCGATGTTCATCTTCTTCATCCCAAGCATCGCCTTCATAACGCGATCGGTCTTCGCGTCGTCTTCGTCGCTCATCATTTCGCCAAAGGCTTCCGGCACGATGTTCCAGTTGACTCCGAAGCGGTCTTTGAGCCAGCCGCAGACGCCGGGTTCGCCGCCTTCGGAGAGCCGCTCCCAAAAACGATCGACTTCTTCTTGATCTTTACAGTTGACGTAGAAAGCCGGAGCCGGTGCGCCGTCGTCGTTTTGGCCGAAGAAATTGAGCGCCATGAACTCCTGACCGGCGAGCTCGAACGTCACGACCATCGCTTTCCCTTTGGGTCCCGGCCCGGCATCGCCGTAGCGCGCAACGTGCGTGATTTTCGAGTTCGGGAAGATCGACGCGTACAACGTGGCCGCGTCTTCGGCTTCGTCGTTGAACCAGAGGAAGGGGCGAATCTTGTTCATGCTCTTCTCCTTCTGAAAAGAACTGGCGGTTGGCGAGTGCGACGGGTTAGAGGAGAATCATCGTGGCACGGAGTTGCGAAACGTATATTCAACCCGCTGCAGCGCGGCTATGTCGTGCGGGAGTTCGCCGTCCTCTTCGATGACGTTAAACACGCGATAGAGGTCGAGGACTTCGAATAAGCGCCGAATTGGCGCTTTTCCCATGAGGATCGTTTCGCGCGGCAAGCTGTTGGTGATGCGGATCGTATGCATGCGCAGCAGTTCCGTGACGCACGTAGAGTCGATGAACGTCACGTCCCGAAAATCGAGGACCAGATCGGGAACCTCCGCGATGCTGTCGAGCAGCGACCGCAGCGACGCTTTGCTGCCGACGTCATATTCGCCGGCAAATACAACAATCGTTGGATCTAAGTCCATCGGTCCTCCAGGGTGGCGTAAAGCGCCGCGCCACAGATTTCTGCAAGATTCCGTCCGTAGCATCCCTAATTCGAAAAGACATGCTTCCGCGGCACTCGGCAATTTTGACCCAGCTCATCGCCTCGGTCGCGGCGGTCGTCGTCGGCGGCACCTTGGCGTGGGTGCTTCACGTGCGCTCGGTATCGGCCGAGCTCGACGCGCAGGTCGCTGCGGCGCCCTCGCTCCTGGCCAATACCGACAACCCGCGGCACGCGATCGCGCTCCTGTCCCGCCCCGGGATCGAGGTGCGTTACTGGTCGCGCTTTGGGGCCATGCCTCCGCCGCCGGGGCCGATACCGTTGGGCGGCGGCCCTCCGCCGCACCACGCGAACTGGTTCGCGCACCTGATCGGCTACGTGGCGCACATCCAGCCGCGCGTCGTGATGATCGGGACACATCCGATCGTACTGCTGCCGTCGTCCGACGCGCTGGCGCAATGGTTTCTTGCCGACGTCGCAATTTGCGCGTGCGCGGTCGCCATACTGCTCTTTTATGCGGTTCGCGCGTACGGCGTAGCCACTCAAGCGGTGGCGCGCGCGCTGGCAGAGCGCGAAGCAGCGGCGGCGGAGTACCAGCGTTTTCTCGCCGATGCAGGTCACGAGCTGCGGACCCCGTTGACGATCCTGTCCGGATACATTGACGTCTTGGGCGGCTACGAGCACGACGAGCGGCAGGAACGCGTGCTGCGCGGTATGCGTTCGTCGGCCGCGCGCATGCGTGGTTTGGTCGAAAAGATGCTGCTGCTCTCGCGCTTGGAATCGAGCGAGAAAGCGCCGAGCGTCGTCTCGGTTGCAGACGTGAGCAACGAAGTCGCGCAAGACATGCTGTCGCAGCATCCGAATCGTCACATCGTGCTGAAGTGCGACACCAAAGCCCGGGTCCGTATCGACGAAGACGACCTGTACGAAGCCGAGCGCAATCTCCTCGAAAATGCACTGCGTTACGCGCCCGATTCACCGGTGTACGTTGAGGCCAACGTGCGCGACGGCAAGGTCGAAATCGCCGTGGTCGATCGCGGACCAGGCATTCCGCAAGACGAGCAAGCGATGGTCTTCGAGCGGTTTTATCGCGGACGAAACAACGAAGGTCAAGAAGGCACCGGTTTGGGACTTGCCATCGTACGCCGGGTCGTCGAGCGCTGGAACGGCACCGTCGCGCTCGAGTCGAACGATACCGGCACGCGCGCGATCCTGCGCTTTCCGATTGCGGCGGCAGAAGCATGAACAAACCGCGCGTATTGGTAATCGACGACGAGCCCGAGTTGCGCGGCGTGCTCGACCTCGGTTTAGCACAGCACGGCTTCGAGGTCCAGACGGCGGCCGACGGTCAGGCGGCACTTTCGATACTCAAGGCTGGATGGCGCCCCGATGCGATCGTGCTCGACGTCATGATGCCGAAAGTTGACGGTATGACGCTAATCCCGATGGTGCGGCGCCTGACCGAAGCGCCGATTCTCATGCTCAGCGCGCGCAAAGAAGTTCTCGATAAGATCGCGGCACTGACGGCGGGAGCCGACGATTATCTCGGCAAGCCGTTCGATTTAGGCGAACTTGCGGCTCGGCTGCATTCGCGCTTGCGCCGGCCGCAGCTTTCGAAGCCTCAGATGGTCACGTTTAATGACATCACGATGGACTTAGAACGCCGCGAGGTGACGCGCGGCGACAACGCAATAGCGCTGACGACGCGTGAGTTCGACTTGCTGGCTACGCTGCTGCGGGAACCAGGGCGTGTCTTTACACGCGAGCAGCTCATCGATCGCGTCTGGGGCGACGACGCCGAGGTCGAACCGAACGTCGTCGAGACCTACGTCTCGTATCTCCGCGGCAAACTCGACGAGCCGGACGCGCCGTCGCTCATTCGGACCGTGCGCCGCGTGGGCTATACCATTCGGTGAAGTGCGTGAGGATGTCGGCGGGATCGTTGTAGATCGCGTATGCATTCGCCAGATCGTCGTCGTTCCAGCCTCCGCTGCGAACTGCAATGCAACGAACGCCGGCGCGGCGAGCCGCTTCTACGTCGTAAGGCGTGTCTCCGATATACACCGCGTTCCCTCGGTCGACGCGTGCTTTCCGCAGCGCTGCGTGGAGCACGTCCGCGTCGGGCTTCGAACGATCGACGTCGTCGGAGGTTACTTCCGTATCGAACTGATCGGCAACGCGCGCCGCGTTTAGGATCGCTCCTAATTCTTTGCGATTCGCGGACGTTGCAACGACGCGCTTTACGCCGGCACCGGCCAGACACTCGAGCAGCGCACGTCCGCCCCGCGTCGGCGGCAGCGTGGGGAGATATTCCTCGAGAAAGACTCGTTGGTGCAGCGCCGAGATCGATTTGCCCGGTTCCGTCTCGTCCGACAACGATGGGTCGATCGTTGCGAGGATCTTCTCGCCCCCCATGCCAACAAGCCGGCGCAAGCGGGTTTCGGAAACTTCGTAACCGTGATCGGCAAATGCGCGCTGCCATGCGCGCGCGTGCGCGTCGTTGCTGAGCAGAAGCGTTCCGTCGACATCAAATAGCGCTGCTTCAACCGGAGCCATGGCGTCATTATGCCCACTCGGGGGGCATATCGCGCCCGACGGATAACTCGCCACGCAATGGCGAACAAGGGCGTACTGACCGGTCGATTGCGGACGTACGCATACGGCGTCGTCGGGACGACGCTCTTCATCGTCCTGGCAATCGCCGAAAGCCTGACCGAAAGCTTCATCTCGGCCCATTCGCGCACTGCCGGCACGATCGTAGCGGTCGCCATCATTATCGCGGTCGCGCTGGCGTTTCGCCCGTTTAACCGGTGGGTCGACGAAACGATCGAATCGGTCTTTACGCGCCGCCGCCGCGAGGCCCGCGCGGCACTTACTCGGCTACGCAAAGAGCTCACGTCCTTCAACGACGTCCAGCAAGTGCTGCGGCGCGTGGTCGAGGCAATCGATCACAACATGGGCACGGACGGATCGGCTATCTACTTGCGCCACGGTTCGTACGACGTGGAAGCGTCTACCTTTGACGTTGCCGTGACGTGCGTCGAACCCGGCGACGCGCTCGTCATTCGTCTGCGGTCGTCGGCGGCGCCGGCCGATCCGCGCGCACTTGGGTCGGCAGCGTTGGGCAAGCTCGCGTTTGCCATGATGGCCGGCGGCGATCTCATTGGTTTCTTAACGCTCGCCCCCAAACACGTCGAGATCGACGCCGAGGATCGGCACGCACTGGCGGAGCTGGCCGAGGCTGCCGGCATCGCACTGCTGGCGCTCGACGCCCGGTTGCGTGCGCAAGACACGCGCGTTCACTCTACGCGGCCCAACAATCTGCCGCGCCAGTCGACGAGCTTCGTCGGACGGCAAGACGAGGTCTCTGCCGTCTGCGAACTCGTTCGTCATAATCCTCTCGTGACGATCGCCGGCGCGGGCGGTATGGGCAAGACTCGTCTGGCGCTGCAAGTCGCGACGACATTACTCGGCGAGACGAACGAAGGCGCTTGGTTCGTCGATCTGGCGCCGATCGGAGATGGGCGTCTCATAGCGAGCGCAGTTCTCTCCGTGCTCGGCGCCGACCAAAGCGGCGACGCCGATCCTCTCGATCGCGTCGTTAAGTTTCTCGCGCCGCGAGCATTACTGCTCGTGCTCGACAACTCCGAGCACCTCGTCGCGGATACCGCGCGCGTGGTCGACGCGATCGTCAAGCAATGCCCCAACGTCAACGTATTGGCGACGAGCCGCGAACCATTAGGCAACAGCGCCGAAGTCGTGCATCGCCTGACCTCGCTCGACGACCCGAGCGCGATGCAGCTGTTTGCCGAGCGCGCGCGGGCCGTTAACGATCGCTTCGAGATCACGAATACCAACCGCGCGACGGTTGCCGAGATTTGCTCGCATCTCGGCGGCATCGCGCTGGCGATCGAGCTCGCTGCGGCGCGCGCGCGCAGCATATCCGTCGAGGAGTTGTCGCGCCGCCTGCAGCTGCGCGTGCTCGCCGGCGGCCGCGAGCCATTGCCACGCCATCAGACGATGCACGCTCTCATCGATTGGAGCTACGATCTGCTTTCGCAGCGCGAGCAGCGGCTCTTCATGCAGCTGTCTCCGTTCGTCGGCGGCGTGTCGCTCGATACGGCAATGGCGACGTATTGCTGCGACGACGTCGACGATTTGGAGCTGCTGGATCTCGTCACGTCGCTGGTCGACAAGTCGCTGCTCGTGGCCGACGTTGGAGAAGCGACGCAACGTTACCGGTTTTTGGAACCCATCCGCGAGTACGCGCAAGAGCGGCTCGAAAAGAGCGGCGACGCCGGCGACACCTTGGTTCGCTATGCGCGAACGTTTGCCGATTTTGCCGATGCCGCGTACGAAGAGTTCGATACGGGACCGAAAGACGATTGGCTGGAGCGAAATCAAAGCGAGCTCGACAACGTCCGCGCGTCTTTGCGGTGGGCGCTAAACAACGACGGCGGCCCGGAGATTGCGGCACGAATCGCCGGCAGCTTCGGCGTCGTCTTCCTGCGTTTGTCCCTTCTACAGGAAGGCATTCAATGGGGCCAACGCGTGCTTACGAGCGATGCAGATTTGACGTCGGCCGTCGAAGCACGTCTGCAATACGTGCTATCAATGCTCAGAAATAATCAGGGGCACTTCGCTGATGCACTCGCGGCAGCGCGGCGAGCTCTCGATCAATATGAGACGGCTGGCGACAGCCGTGGCATCGTACGCGCATTGTCGCAAGTTGCACAGCAACTTGAAAATAATGGCAGGCAAAGCGAGGCACTAGTCACAGGCGATGAAGCGATAGATGCCGCCCGGAGACTCGGCGACGGTGGGGTGCTGGCATCGGTCCTTGGTCGTTGTGCAAATGCGTTAGGTTCCGCTCACATCGAGGAAGCACGCGCGCGTTACGCTGAAGCGGCGCAGTTGTTCGAGGACCAGGGACGCCTAGCCGAGCGTTCGAGAGTCACTTACTGGTGGGCCGATGCCGAGTTCAAAGCCGGAAACCTTCGAAAAGCCGCCGAGTTGATCGAGATTGCGCTTTCAAACGCCCAAGCCGACGTAAAAATTACCGCGCGCCTAATGGCGGCGCCGGTCTATTGGGCGCTCAACGATTGCGAGCGAGCGACAGGGGCTACGCGCGAGGCCTTGTCACTCGCACGCGAAGCCGGGGATCCTCTCTATATAGCTTACGCTCTTTCGTGGGCGGCTATGTTGCCGATAGAAACGAATTCCGAAGATGCAGCTCGGCTACTCGGTTACGCCGAGCGGGAACGCGAACGCCTAAAATGGGCTGGCGATGATCTCGAACAAACGGTCTGGGGCGACGCCAATCGGAAGATGCGCGAAACCCTCGGTCAAGACCGTTTCGACAAGCTTCGCGCGGAAGGCGCGTCCTGGAATCAAGAGCGCGCCCTTTTGGTTGCGTCGGCCTATTAACAGCTTTTCGGCACGGTGCGAGGACGCAGATCATCGGCAATCGGCTTAGCGACGACGTAATAGCATAGCTCTTTCGCCGAGAACGTGCCGCTTTGTCCGGACAGGCAGTTGTTGAACGCCTTGTACGAACCGGTCAGCGTATACGTTTTGCGATTGAACTTCGCCGAAATCGTCAACGTACACGGCGGCGCGGTCCCGGACAACGCTACGGCATTCCCGTTGATATTTTTCATGCTGCTCGCGTCGAGCGCGACGGCGCTAACGACCTTTGCGATCTTACCGAACTTCAGCTGCATCGATCCGCCGGCTTGACCACCGATGATTTGCGACAGCTTGAAATCGGCCTTGCCCTTGCCGACGACGCTGTCGGTAACGGTGCCGCTATACTCGCCGGCGATGCCGTCGATCTTCGGCGGAGCGTTCGGAGCGATCGCGGCTTCTTGCGCAGAACTCGCGTTGGCGAACGGATTCGACCCTGCAGTGCCGACACAGCCGGCCATTACAAATGCGAACGCGAGACTTACCGTTAGTAGCTTCGGTGTCTTCTTCATTTCGCTATTATCGATTGCGCGAAAAGCGTTTCCTTCGGTAGAAGGATCCTGGTTTCTGGGTATTAACCAAGGCTAGGTCGCCTAACTCCGTTGCCTGGGAGGTTTTGGTGCGTCCATACGTGCTCGGAGAAAATGCCTACGTCGTCCTCGACGGCGACGTCGATATTTCGCGCCGAACCGAGCTGTTGGCGGCTTTGCCGCCCCTGCAATCACTGAAGCACGTCGTGGTCAATCTCACTCGCGTGACGTACATCGATTCGTTCATGCTGGGCGCGCTGGTTCAGTTTCGTGCGAACTTTATCGCGGCGGGCGGAAGGCCCGAAAACCTCATGCTGGTGGTGACGAAAGGTGGAATTCTCGAGCGCACCTTCGAGCTCGCTGGCTTGAACAAGCTCTTTTCGATCGCCTTCGTCGAGCCGTCGGATCGACTCGAAGACGCTACACTGCCACTTGAGGGCTGACGAGCCGGCGAAGTTTTTGTTCGCTTTCCGAACCGGGAGCGGCCGTAAGCACGACCATGCAAATGTCGCCATCGCCCGGAAGCTCGAACGCCGTATAGTCAAGGGTAAGCTCGCCGACCGCGGGATGGAGGGAGCGCTTTAATCCGTCGGTAGATCCCAAGACATCGTGCTGCGCCCATAACTCGCGAAACTCTTGCGAGGTCGAAAGCATCTCTTCAATGAGCTCGCGGAACTGTGGATCGCTCGAATATTTCGCCGCCACCGATCGAAACGTAGCAACCGCACGTCGTTTTGCACAGCCTGGGTCACCTAGACGGCACGGCAAGTTGGGATCGTGGAAGAGACGCCAAACAATGTTTCGCGCCCTGCCGGTAGCGTTCGAAAAATCCGAAAGGGCATCGGCGGCACGATTGTAGGCGAGCACGTCCCAGCGCCGTCCGCGAATATAGGCAGGGCAGGGATTGAGCGCTTCGAGCGTACGCAGCACGAGTTCGCTGACCGATTCTTCGTCCCGCGGAGCGATCACGAGCGGGACGCACGCAAGCAAAAATAGATGCCGGCGCTCTTCGGACGTAAGACGCAGCGCGCGCGATATACCGTCGAGGACATCCGCCGACACGTTAATCGGCAACCCTTGCTCCAGGCGCGTGTACCACGTCGTGCCGATGTTGGCGAGCAGCGCGACTTCTTCGCGGCGCAGACCCGGCGTGCGACGGCGAGCGCCGTCGGCCAGTCCGACGTCCGAGGGAACGATTTTCGCCCGGCGGGTCCGGAGGAAATCGGTCAGTTCGAGGCGTCGTTCGTCGGGCGCAATCATCGCAGTCCTCTCGAGGCTGGTTGCATCGGTGCTAGGATAACAGATGGGCTAGTCATAGTATGCCACAGAGGT
>DASRSM010000027.1:0-35259 GCA_035656415.1 Vulcanimicrobiaceae bacterium
CCAACCGTGGCACGACCAGGAAACGCGACGGCTCGAGCGCCATCGACCGCAGCGCTTCGATTTGTTCGGTGACGACCATCGATCCGAGTTCGGCGGCGATGGCCGCGCCGGCGCGGCCGGCGACGACGACGGCCGTCAGCATGGGCCCGAGCTCGCGCACGGTGCCGTACGCTACCGCACTGCCGACCAGGCTGCCGAAGCCATAGGCGACGGCCTGCTGCGCGGATTCGAGCGAGATCACCATGCCGGTAAAGAGCGACGTGAGCACGACGATAATCCACGATTGCACGCCGAGCAGATAGCACTGGGACAACGTCTCGGCCACCCGCACGCGAACGCGCGCGATGAAACCGGCCGATTCGAACGTTAACAGCGTCAGGCCGCCGGCGTATTCGAAGAAATCGGAGGTCGTCCGGCCGACCTTATCGAGCATCCTCATGCTTCCTACTGATTCTCCTCGATGGCCCCAAGGTCGTGCAGGATGGCATCGGTCGCTTCGATCCGCTTGACCGCGACGCCGCGCTCGGCGGTGAGATTGAAGTGGACCTGATTGATCTCCTCGAGCCGACGGTCGACGTCGCGCAGATTGTGGCGCGCCTCTTTGGAAAAGCCCTCGAAGTAGCGCCGAACCGCTGCGAGGTAGGCGCGCTGCGACGCAGCGTCGACTTGCCCCGCGGCGAGCTCGCGCTCGATGTCGGTTTGGGCGCGCTTCATCGCGCGGTCCGTAAGGTGAAAGGCGCCCACCCGCATTGCGAGCTCGGCGAACGTGCCGTTATCGGGCATGCACCGGTGCGGCGGCGCCCAGCGCGGCCGATTGCGCTTCGAACAGCCGGCGGATTCCGGCTTCAGCCAGGGCGAGCAGCTCGTCGAGCTGAGCGCGATCGAAAGGCGTGGCCTCGGCCGTGCCTTGGAGCTCGACGAACCGGCCGGCGTCGGTCATGAACACGTTCATGTCGACGTGCGCCTGGCTGTCTTCGTCGTAAGCAAGGTCGAGTAGGGCACGGCCGTTGACGATGCCGACGCTCGTCGCGGCAACCATACCGGTAAGCGGCCAACGCGCGTGATCCACGGGATCGAAGAAGTTGCGTAACGCCAACGCCAGCGCGACGTAGGCGCCGGTGACGGCAGCGGTGCGCGTTCCGCCGTCGGCTTGAAGAACGTCGCAGTCGATCCAAAGCGTGCGTTCGCCGAGGCGCGCCATATCGGTGACCGCGCGCAGCGCGCGGCCGATGATGCGCTGGATCTCGTGGGTTCGGCCGCCCACGCGGCCTTTGGTGGCCTCGCGCTGCGTGCGCTCCTGAGTCGCGCGCGGCAACATGGCGTACTCGGCGGTTACCCAGCCCACGCCGCGCCCCTTCATCCATTGCGGCACGCGGTCCTCGAGGGTGGCAGCGCACAGTACGCGGGTGTTGCCGACGGTGATGAGCGCGCTGCCTTCGGCGTATTTCAAGAATCCCGGCTCGATCGAGACGGGACGCAGCTCGCCGGGTTGGCGGGCGTCGCTTCGAATCATTCGGAACGCGACGATTCGTCTTCGGTCAAACGATCGATGATATGGCGTGCGTACCACGCGGCCCAATTTTCGTCGCGATGTCCGGTACGCTGCTCGTAGAGGCCGTGGGCCCTTTCGGTTTCACGCAGCATATCGGCAAGACGCTCGACGGGGCGCTCCCCTAGCTCGACTTGCATGGCGATGTCCTCGACTTATTCGACGGTTACGGTCTTAGCGAGGTTTCGCGGTTGATCGACGTCTTTGCCTTCGATATCGGCGATGTGATAGGCGAGAAGCTGCAGCGGGATCACGTTGACGATCGGCGAGAGCAGCTCGTCGACCTTGGGAACCCAGAAGACGTGATCGGCGACGGCTTTGGCGTCCTTGTCGCCATGGTTGGCGACGACGATGACCGGTGCCTCACGAGCTTTGGACTCCATGAGATTGGAGAGCATCTTTTCGCGCACGCGATCGTCGGTCATGATGCCGATGACCGGCACCGTGGAATCGAGCAGCGCGATCGGTCCGTGCTTCATTTCGCCCGCCGGGTAGCCCTCGGCGTGGATGTACGAGATCTCCTTGAGCTTGAGCGCGCCCTCGAGCGCGGTCGGGAAATTCACGTAACGCCCGAGGAAGAGCACGCTGCGCGCTTTGCGCACCTCGCGAGCGACCTTGCGGATTTCATCGGAAGTATTGAGTACCACGTCCACCGCGGCGGGGAGCAGTTTCGTCCCGTCAGCGATTTCGTGCAGGCGCCGCGCGTCGCTGGTGCCGCGCAACTGCGCGAGATAGATCGCGAGCAACGTCATGGCGGTGACTTGCGAGACGTACGTCTTCGTCGCCGCGACGCCGATTTCGGGGCCGCCGCGCGTGAACAACGTGCCGTCGCCGAGGCGCGTCAAATGCGAGCCGAGTACGTTGCAAACGCCCAGAACCAAGCTTCCGGATTGCTTCGCGATACGCACCGCTTCGACCGTGTCGGCGGTCTCACCAGATTGCGACATCGCGACGACGAGCGCGCTAGGGTCGATCACGGGATCGCCATAGCGGAACTCACTGGCCAGCTCCATCTCGACCGGCAAACGCACGAGCGAGCGCAGGAGATACATGCCGACCAATCCGGCGTGGTATGCAGTGCCGCAGCCGGTGATCGCAATTTTGTTGATATCGCGCAGCTGCTTGGCGCTGATGTCGCCGAGCTCGCGGCCGAGATGAACGACGCCTTCTTCATCGATGCGTCCGGCGAGCGTTTCTTTGATGACGTTGGGCTGCTCGAAGATTTCCTTGAGCATGAAATGCTTGAAGCCGGTCTTCTCGGCGGATCCGGCATCCCACATGATCTGCACGACGTCGCGCTCAATCGTCTTACCGTCGTAATCCGTTAGCGAATAACCGTCGCGGCCGACCACGGCGATCTCACCCTCTTGAAGAATGATCTCTTTGCGTGTGTACGGCAGAATGGCCGGCGTATCGGAGGCGACGTACATCTCGCCTTCACCGATGCCGATCACGAGCGGGCTTGCCCCGTTGCGTGCGAACACGAGGTGTTCCGGATCGTCGCTCGAGATGACGCCCAATGCGTACGCTCCGCGAACCTCGTGGAGCGTCTTGCGCACGGCTTCCTCGAGATTCCCGTCGTAGTGCATCTCGATTAGGTGCGCGAGTACTTCGGTATCGGTTTCGCTGCGGAACACGTGACCCAGCTCGATGAGTCTGGCGCGCAGCGACGCGTAGTTCTCGATGATCCCGTTGTGAACGACGGCGATCTTTTCGCCGCAGTCCATGTGCGGATGTGCGTTGGCGTCGGAAGGCCGGCCGTGTGTCGCCCAGCGCGTGTGGCCGACGCCCACGATACCGGAGATGCGTTCGCCGTTGGTAAGACGCTCCGCGAGACGGGACAGCTTGCCTTCGGCTTTCGAGCCGGTCAACGTACCCGCGGAATCGATCACTGCGATGCCCGCGCTATCGTACCCGCGGTACTCCAGCCGCCCAAGAGCGTCGAGGATGATCGGGACGCTGTCCTGTTTGCCTATGTAGCCGACTATGCCGCACATCGGTGAGGAACGTACCTCCTACTTGATACCTTCCCGGGTCCGCTGGTAGGCAATCTTACCCTCGGCGATTTCGTCGAGTGCGATCGACACGGGCTTGTTCGGATTGATCGCCTCTTTATCGACCAACGGCTCGCTTGCGAAGTACTCGCGGCGGTCCGTAGGCGGAAGCTGCTGGACGCGAATCCAGTTGTTCAACTGCCGGGCGCGTTTGGTGACGATGTTGACGAGGCTAAACTTGGAGTCTGCATATTTAAGAAGCGCGTCCAGGTCGCCGAAAACGGATTTGCTCATGGTCTCCTTATGCTCTCAATAGATTCTTCGCTATACCTGTGTATTCGAAAACGTTCCGCTTGCAGGATCGCCTGCAAATCGGCCATCGCCGAATCCCGTTCTCCTTCCGCGTTGACGACGACGTAGTCGAAACTGCGGATGAAGTTGAACTCTTCTTGCGCGGTTTCGAGCCGCTGCAATATTTGTTCGTTCGTTTCGGTTCTGCGCGCCAGCAAACGTTCGCGCAGCCGTGAAAAGCGTTCCGGTACCAGAAAGATCAGCACCGCGTCGGGGTACGCAGCCTTGACGGCCAACGCGCCGTTGACCTCGGGCTTGAGGATCGCGTCGTAACCCTCGGCGACGGTACGCTCGATGTAATCTCTCGGCGTCCCGTAAAGGTTGCCGTTATACTCCCGCCATTCGAGCAGATTGCCCGCCGCCAAGCGGCGTTCGAACTCTTCGCGCGAAAGAAAGAAGTAGTGTTTGCCGTCTTCTTCCCCGGTACGCGGAGGCCGCGTTGTGACGGAGATTGAGTACCGCAGCCGTGGCAGACGCGCTAGCAGCGCGTCCACAAGCGTGTCCTTACCCGCCCCGGAGGGTCCCGACACGACGAAGACCAGACCTGGCCCGCTGATCACCGGGGCCCCTCTTTCCGAAGGAAGGGCCGGTTAACCTGGTATGTCCATCTCACTTGCCGCGATTTTAGCGGAATCCGCTCTGCGCCACCCCAGCCGGACGGCGATCGTGTTCGAGGGCGAGCGGATCGCCTATCGGGATCTCTGGGAGCAGGCACGCCGGTTCGCCGCGGTGCTGGCCGCCGAGGGGATCCGGCCGGGCGACCGGGTCGCGATCCTGATGCCGAACGTGCCCGACTTTCCGCGTGCCTACTTTGCCGTACTCGCCTTGGGGGCGGTGGTGGTGCCGGTTCACTCCCTGCTGACCCCCGCCGAGATCGCGTACGTTCTGCACGACTCGGGGGCAACTGCGCTGGTTTCCTCCGGCCCGCTCCTCGAAGCGGCCGCGAAAGCGTGCGAGCAGATCGGCATCCCGTGCCTGACGGTGCGGTGTCCGGACGGCGTCGAGCCGGTCGAGACCTATCTGCGACGCGACGCCGGCGACGATGCGGTGATCTTCTATACGAGCGGAACGACCGGCGTGCCGAAGGGCGCGGTCCTGACGCACGGCAACCTGCTGTGGAACGTTCACGTGACCGCGCACGACCTCGTGCACGCGCAATCCGGCGACGTGTTCCTGGCCGCGCTTCCGCTATTCCATTGCTTCGGTCAAGTCGTCGTCATGGACACGGCCTTTCTCGCCGGCGCGAGCATCGTGCTCATGGCGCGATTCGACGGCGACGCCGCGCTCGCGCTGATGGAGCGTGAGGGCGTCACGTTTTACGCCGGCGTTCCCACGATGCACATCGCGCTCGTCGCGGCTGCGGAACGCACGCCGCGCAAACTCGCTCTGCGCGTCGTGAAGTCGGGCGGCGCGCCGCTTCCGATTGCCGTGCTCGAACGGTTCGAAGCGATCTTCGGCGTGCCGATTTTGGAAGGTTACGGCTTATCGGAAACCTCGCCCGTGGCGTCGTTCAACCAGTTGTGCTTCGGACGCAAAGCCGGCACCGTCGGATGCGGAATCTGGGGCATCGAGCTGCGCATCGCGCGCGCCGAAATCGACGATCGCGTCGAACTGCTGCCCGACGGCGAACTCGGCGAGATCGTCATTCGCGGCCACAATATCTTTAGAGGGTATTTGAACAAACCCGAAGCGACGGCCGCCGCGATCGTCGACGGCTGGTTTCGCACGGGCGATCTCGGGACGCGCGACGCCGAGGGCTTCATCACGATCGTGGACCGGAAAAAGGATCTGATCATTCGCGGCGGATTCAACGTGTATCCGCGCGAGGTCGAAGAGGTCCTGATGCGCCATCCCTCGGTCGCGCAAGTTGCGGTGATCGGCGTTCCGCACGAAACGCACGGCGAAGAGGTCGTGGCCGTCGTCGTCGTCCGCGCCGGGGATTTCGACGCTGCGGCGATCGTCGAGTGGTCGCAGCAGCACCTCGGCAAGCATAAGTATCCGCGGCGCATCGAGCCCGTGGACGCGCTGCCGCTCGGCCCGAGCGGAAAAGTGCTTAAGCGCGAGTTACGCGCGAAGTTTTCGCAGCCGGCCGGAGTTCGCTAGGCGGGCGCGACGCAGAGCGCCCGCTGCATGGCGGCGGCTGCTGCGGGGTCGTCGTGCGCCGCCGCCGGGCGGTCGTAGCGAACGACGACGGCGGAGCCGTTCTCGACGGCAAAGGCGTCCTGCAGCGTTTCGTCGCCGCGCGCAAACGTCGCGATAGCCGCAACTCCCGGACACGGCGCGTAGACGTCGCTCTTGACGAGTTTGACGCCGTGCTTGCGCAGAGCGGCGTTGACGATTTCGCGCTGGGCTAAATCTTGCAGCGTTCCATCGAACGCCTCTTTCGAGTACGCGTACGTCTGCCGTAGGGCGCCCGGGCCCTTCACCCACAGTGACGGCGTGCCGGGCTGCTGCTCCCACCCCGCCGGATAGGGAGATCCGCCACTACCGCACGCCGCAAGCGTGGCAACCGCGAAAAGCGCCGCTCCGAATCGTCTCACCGAAGCGTCATTTTCCAGGAACGCACCAATTTCCGGTCATACCTTGCGACGGTGACGACCGACTGGGTGCTGATTCGGCGTGCGGCGCTCGAGCTCGACGAGCGGCTGCGAGGCGCACGCGTACTGGACGCCGGGATGTTGCCCGACGGCCGCACGGCGCTCGCGCTGCGAACGCGCGCCGGTGCAATCGCCCTCGTCGTGGACCTCTTCGGATCGCCGCCGCTCGTGACGCTCGAAGACGCCGATTTGCCGATCGCCGTCGAGCCCGGCTTCGTTCGCAAGTTAGCGACGACGCTGCGCGGGATGACGGTGACTGCCGTGCGCTCGCGTCGCGGCGATCGCGTCATGCGCCTGGAGTTCGGCGCACGATCGCGTTTCGGAGTCGGCGATGCGGTGGAACTGGTACTCGAGCTGGTTCCGCGCTTCGGAAACGCCGTGCTGATCAAACGCGACGTCGTCGTGGCGGCCGCCAAGGAGTTCACCCTCGCGGAAAACCCGGCGCGTGCGATCCAAGCCGGCCAGCCGTACGTCCCGCCGCCATTGCAGGCAACGATAAAGCCTCCGCTGGACAGCATTTCCGACGATGCGTTCCCCGGACCCTCCGTCTTGGACGCGTTCGCGGAACTGCGCGCGCAAAAGGCGGGTGAGCGCGAGCACCGCGGTGCGGAGCGCCGGCGTCACGCGATCGCGCGCCGGTTGACCGCTCGCGAACAAAAACTGCGCGGAGAACTGCGGGCTTTAGCGGACAAACGCCGCGAGGCGGAGTCGCGCGACGCGCTTCGCCTAGAAGGCGAGAACATCTTCGCGTCGCTTCACGAGCTCGACGAAGCGCAACGCGCCGAAGCCAAAGAGCGCGCCGCGAAACTCTTCGCCCGCTACAAAAAGTTGCATGCGTCGCTGGCGCACGTGCGAACGCGTGAGGACGCCGTGGCACGGATGCTCGAAGTCGTCGACGTGCTGCACTGGGAGGCGCAACGCGCGGCGGACGAAGACCTCGGCGACGTCGAGCGCGCCGCGGCCGAGTTGGAGCCGCGTCAGTCTCGGGCGGGGCGACGTGAAGACGTTAAGCGGCGCAAACGCAAGCCGCTCGAGTTCCGAACGGAGGCGGGATCGCGCATCGTCGTGGGCCGTTCCCCTGCGGAGAATGCGGACGTGACGTTTCGCCAAGCGCGGCCCGACGACTTATGGTTTCACGCGCAAGGCATTCCCGGCGCGCACGTCGTGCTGGCGCGCGACGATCGGACTACACCGCCCGACGAGGACATCGGCGTCGCAGCGGCGCTGGCGGCGTTTCATTCAAAAGCGCGCGCGAGCGGGTCGGTTCCGGTCGATTACACGCTGCGCAAGTACGTGCGCAAGCAGCAAGACGCACCGCCCGGAATGGTCTGGTACACCCACCCCAAGACCATCCTGGCAGCACCCATTACGGAAGACGACCTTCGCACGCTTTCCAATCGACGTTCGTAAAGAACGCTTCGATGTACTTGCCGCGTTCCGAAGGTTTGTAGTCCTTGATGAAAGCGTGTTCCCAAACGTCGAGCACGACGATCGGAACGAAACCAGCGATGTTGCCGTTTTGGTGGTCGTCGATCCAGTAATTGCGAAGCGTCTTATTCTGGAGATCGTAATACGCGATCGCCCAACCCACGCCGCGCATGCCGCCCACCGCCATGAAGTCCTTCTTCCATTCGTCGTAGCCGCCGTACGCTTCGCCGAGCGTGTCGTACAGGCGACCCGATTTCACGTCGCCCGGTCGCGCGGTCATGTTATCGAAGTATAGTTCGTGCAGCCGCACGCCGTTGGTTTCGAATCCAAGGCGCCGGACGAGCTCTGCGTAGGCGGGATTCGCTCCTTGAGCTTCGCCCTTACCGCGGAGCTCGGCCAACCGCTCGTGGAGCAGATTCGTGTTTTTAACGTAACCCTCGTAGAGACCGAAGTGCATTTCCAACGTCGCGTCGGAGATGCCCTGGAGCCCTTTGAGGTCCCATTTCTTTGCAGTAACGGTCTTCGAGGCAAGAGAGGCTTGCATCAGTGTTCATCTACCTCCGTGGTTTCGGATACCCCGCCCTCGTTGGGTCAAACGCGCATGGATAGTGCAGGGAGGGTCTGGCGCTTGCTTGGCGCAACACCCGAGCAATGGGTTAACTCCCTGCGGAGGTGCTCGTGAAAAATCCTTTGGACTCGCGCTGGGGCACGGTCATTTGCGGATTTATATTGACCGCCGTCCTCTATTACATTGCTCGCTGGATCGTTGCGACTCACACGGGAGCGGCTTCATAATGTGGGGCGATCCGATCATGCGTTGGTTCCACGTCCTCGCCGGAGTGATGTGGATCGGACTGCTGTATTTCTTCAACTTCGTCAACGCCGAATCTGTTAAGGAAGCGACTGCCGCCGGCGAAGCCGGACCGATCTCCAAATATATCATGCCGCGCGCGCTGGCGTTCTTCCGTTACGCCGCCGTCCTTACGTGGATCTTCGGCGCCGGACTGCTTTCGCAACCCGCGCTGACGCACAACGGCGTCAACGGTTTTGTCGCGGCGTTCACGCTCGGACTTCTGCCGGATCAAGGCGCCATGGCGCCGATCGGTATCGGCGCGTGGCTCGGTACGATCATGATGATCAACGTTTGGGGCCCGATCTGGCAGAACCAAAAGAAGATTCTCGGTATCAAACCGGCGACCGACGAAGAAAAGGCCAAGGCTCGCCGCGTCGCATTTCTCGCCTCACGCGTGAACACGCTGCTCTCGATCCCGATGCTCTTCTTCATGGTCACCGGACCTTTGACTCAAGGTCAAGGAATCTATCACTAACTAAACGCCTAGCGAGGCGTTAGGACTATTTTCCCGACGTGTGCGCTAGATTCGAGTCGAGCGTGCGCGGCGGCGGCGTTTTCGAACGTAAATACCGAATCGACGATCGGCGCGATGGGATCGCGCTTGGGAAGCAGCGGCCACACGTTGGCGCGCAGCTCGCGGGCGATTGCCGCTTTCTGTTCCGCCGTCCGCGGGCGTAAGCTCGACCCCATAACCGTAGCTCGTTTCGCGAGCAGCATACCGAGATCGATCGTCGCTAGACGACCGCGCGTCGTGGCAAGGCAGATGACTCGCCCGTCGAGTGCGATTGCCGCAAGATCGCGATTGACGTAGTCGCCGCCGACGATGTCGAGGATGACGTCGACGCCGCGCTTCTCCGTGTATTCCAACACCGCCGCTACGAAGTCGCGCGTCTTATAATCGATTGCATGCGCAACGCCTAGACGTTCCAGGAACGCGCACTTCTCCCGGCTTCCCGCGGTCGCGATAACGCACGCGCCGAACGCGCGTGCGAACATGATCGCCGTGGTACCGATCCCGCTCGTGCCGCCGTGTACCAACGTCGTCTCGCCGGCGCGCAAGCGGCCGCGCGTGAACAGATTGTCGTACACGGTGAACGCATTCTCGGGAAGCGTCGCGGCTTCGATCGCGCTCCAACCGTCGGGAATCGAGAGTACCTGGCCCTGTGCGACCGCGACGACCTCGGCGTAGCCGCCGCCGTTGACCAGCGCGCACACCCGATCGCCGGCGTACCATTGCGTGACGCCGTCTCCCACACGCGCAACGGTGCCGGCGACTTCCAGTCCGAGGATCGCCGACGCGCCCGGCGGCGGCGGATAGAGGCCGCGGCGCTGCAGCCCGTCGGCGCGCGAAACGCCCGCCGCTTCTACGGCGATCGTGACTTCGCCGGCTTGCGCTTGCGGTGCGCGGGTTTCCGCAACGTGCAGCACGCCCGGGTCGCCGGGGCGGTCGTACGCAACGTACTTCACGACGGCAGATTCGCCACGCGCACGACTTCGATGGGCTGCTCGAACCCCTTGATGCTCAGCGCTTCATGAAAAACCGCGGCGCCAAGCTTCGCGAGCCGCTCCGCTATGGCGGGAATCTCCGCATCCGATCGCGCCATCGTTACCTCTCCGGCTGCGGCCAGCGATTCCAAGCGCGCCGCAAGATTCACGTTCGTTCCGAAATAGTCGATCCGGTCGTTGGCGCGCATCGCAATGCACGGACCACTGTGAAAGCCCACGCGTAGCCGCAGCGGCACGCCGTCGCATTGTATTCCCATGACGACGCCGTCGAGCTCGATCGCTGCGGCAAAACAGTCTGCCGGATCGGAGAACGCCGCCATCACGGCATCGCCGATGGTCTTGACGATCGTACCATCGTGCCGCGCGACGATCTCCCGTAGCGCGTCGAAGTGATCGGTAACGATCCGGAACGCGGGCGCGTCGCCGGTCCGCGAGTACATTGCCGTGGAACCGACCAGATCGGTAAAGAGAACGGCGAGCGTCTCGATGCCGAGCTCGAGACCGGGAGCCAGGACTTCCGACGAAAACAGATCGCGAAACTCTTGAAGAGCCGTTACGTGCGCGGCCGTAACGAGCGTGTCGGGCCAGCGCCCGTCCTCGAGGCGCACGACGAGATCGCGTCCCGCTTGATTATCGATCGTGAATCGGATCGTGCCGTTGCCGAAAGCATGCGGCAGATCGACGGCGTTTTGGTCGATCCGTGCGCGCGCGTCGCGCTCCGCCTCGTCGACTGCGGTGACGAATGGAACGCGCGCAACCCCGATTGCATTGAAATCGTAGGAGCCCGCCGGCAGCGTCACGCCCATCGTTTCGGACGAACCGCTGCCGATCGGCGTTTGTGCGTAGACATGCGCGCTGCGCTGCGGGCTCGCGATGCAAAAGAGTCCCTCTTCACCACCGCGTCCCAGCGGACGCGCGTTAAACGTCACTTCGACCGTCCGGTCGAAGACGGCGTCGAACGGGACGTTGCAGTTGGGACAATGGTAACCGCCCTTGAGCGAGCCGAGCGAATCCAATCCCGGCATCGGACCGCGACAGCCGGGGCAGATGACGTTCCAGCGGAGGTTGAAACGGCCGGCGCGCGTCGCCGCGAGAAATGCGCGCAGAACTTCACGACGCGCAAGCTGCCACCGGTCGGCGAGTTCGTACGGACGCATGCGTAACAAGTCGCGATCTTCAGCAGCGGCTACGAAGGCTTCGAGGGCGGCGACGACGACGGGCGCGATTCCCGCGTCGAGCAGCGGTGCAAAAACGTTGGCGCGTACGGGCGCTTCCGGAACGCCGTCGCTCTGTGCGGCCAGTTTCGCGCCGAGCGAGAACGCGCGGTTCGCGCCGCGTTTACCTTGTGCTGCGATCAGCGGTAGCAACGGCTCGAGCAGGGGCGTCGACGCTTCGAGCTCCACGTCAAAGACGACGCGCGTACGCGAGGGCGACAACACTTCGAAGGCGGCCGTGTTCACGAATCGCCGGAGCGGTCCGTGCGCGTAGCGCCGTTCGACCGTGTAAAACTCCGGGACCCGCCAGACGGTAGGCATCTCTTCCCACTCGACGTAGATCGGGCCGCGCCGGAACGAACCGAACTTCCGCGTGCCGCCTTCGGGAAGCGGTTTGAAGCGTGGTTCGATTCGCGGCAGGCCTGCGTGCGCGTTCACCCAATCGGTGTCGGCAAGATACTCCCACAAACGCTCGCGCGGTGCGTCGAACTCCCACGTCCAGCGCGCGGTGTAACTCACGCCCGTTCCACCAGCATCGCGTCGCCGAACGAAAAGAACCGGTAACGCTGCTCGACGGCTTGGCGATATGCGGACAATATACGCTCCCTGCCAGCGAACGCACTTACGAGTACCAGCAGGCTCGAGCGCGGTAGATGAAAGTTCGTGATCATGACGTCGACGGCGCCGAACGCGAAGCCGGGGCTGATGAAGAGATCGGTCGCACCTTCCCCTGGAACGATTCGGCCGTGCGTTTGGATGTTGCCTTCCAGCGCGCGTACTACGGTCGTGCCGGCCGCGACTATCCGGCGTTTCCCAGCGCGCGCCCGTTCGATGGCCGCTGCCGTCTCCGCGGGAATCGTATACGCCTCGGCGTGCATCGCGTGGTCGCCGATGCGATCGGTCGCGATCGGACGGAAGGTGCCCAAGCCGACGTCGAGGACGACGCGAACGATTTCGATTCCGCGCGAGGCAAGCCGCTCTAGCAGCTCGGCGGTAAAATGAAGCGAGGCCGTGGGCGCCGCGACGCTTCCCGGGACGCGCGCGAATACGGTTTGATAGCGGTCCTGAGCCTCGGCGCTTTCGTTATGGATGTACGGAGGAAGCGGCAGCGTCCCGGCGCGCTGCAGAAACGTTTCGAAGGGAACGTCGAGCTCGAAGGCCACCTCGCGCGCCCCTTCGGGGAACTCCGCCACGATTTCAGCGGCGCCGAACGAATCGAACGCGATCCGCTGCCCGGCGCGCAGCCGCCGGGCGGGGCGTGCGAGCGCGATCCAACGCAACGCCTGCGGATCGTATCGCATCGATTCGGCGGGATGCAGCAAGAGCAGCTCGACGAGTCCGCCGGTGCGTTCGCGGCGCCCGTGCAAGCGTGCCGCGATGACGCGCGTCTCGTTGAGCACGAGCACGTCGCCTTCGCGGAGATAGTCCGGAAGATCGCAAAAGTGCCGATGTTCGATGGCGTCCCCGCGGCCGAGCACCATGAGGCGGCTGGCGTCGCGGCGCTCTGCGGGACTCTGCGCGACGAGTTCGGGATCGAGCGCGAACTCGTAGGCGGTCGTTAGCCGGTCGTCAATCGCTGACGCTCGAGCTCGAGAAAGTTGGTCAGCCGCTTGCGGTCTTCTTCGGTCGCTTCGACGATGAGTACGCCGACCTGATACGTTTCGCCGGTAAACGCGCGGATCCACCGCACTTGCCCTCGCAACCGCAGAAACGGGTTGCGCTTCATCGTGAACGTATACTTCGTGCCGACCGGCAAATACTGATCGGCGATCACGCGCATGCCGGTCGGAGAAATGTCGGCGATCGCGCCGCGAAAGAGCATCGCCGACAGCGGATCCTCGACCACGACGTCGATGTACTTGCGCAAGCGCAGGCTATAGCGCTTGTCGTCGCCTTCGTCGTCCTTTTTATCTGCGGCCGGTTTTCCGGGTCGTTCAGTCATTCGTGCTCACTTGCGTTCCGGGGAAATACAACGCAAGAATATCGCGCGCCGAACGGCCGGCGAGCGCCATTCCGCGGGCACCCCACTGACACAAGCCTACCCCGTGTCCGAGACCGGCACCTTCAACGGTCAAGCTTCCCGACGGTCCGTCTTGCAGCATATTCGTGATCAGCAGGCTCTTGACGACCCGCGGACCGACGGACATCCGGAACGTGCTGCCCTTAATATTTGCGCTTCCTCGCTCGGCGTCCAACTCGAAGGACCGCGCGCGGCCGCTCGGATCGGTCGCAGCGACGCGTACGCCGCGCAGCTCGCCGAAGGCAGCGAGCCGATCGCCGAAATGCATGGCGACGTCGGATAACGCGATGTCGCTCGTCCAATGGAAGTTCGGCGACGCAGTACAGTACGTACAGCGTACGCCGCCCAAGTACGGAACCGGCAGGCTTCCCCACGCATCGGACGATGCTTCGGTGTGGCCGCCGCAGCACGACGAATAAGCGACCGACGCGTACAGATTGTCGTAGTGCAGTACTTGACCCACGGTCGCGTCGACCGCGGTACGGCCCGCCGGCGACTCGCCCGCAACGCCCTGATACACCTGATCGAGTTCCGATGGAACGAGATCGTAGGCGCGCCGCGGATTGCTGCGCGCAAGGACGTAGGTCCGCGCGCAGACCGCCTGTGCTTCTAGTGCGGCCGCCGGCCAGCCCGGCGACATTTCGCGCGGCACGACGGAGTACAGATATTGTTCGATATCGACGAGGTTCACCACGCCGCCGGCGGTCTGCTGATACGTCCCCCGGTAGAGTCTGCCGCTAAAGAGAAAGCTCCCCTGCGGCCCCGGCTGCGCGCTTCCGGGTCCTAATAGGACGCGCAGGGCGGGCGTCGCGGACGTTATCGCCGGGTCCGCATCGACGCCACTTTGTGCGAGCGCCGCAGCGGGCGCGACCATCGCGCCGGTACCCAATGCGAGAAACGTCGTGCGCCGCACCGTTAGAGAAACCGATCTTGCACCGGCGTGCCGCCGGCAACGCCGAGATGACGATACGCAAGCGGCGTCGCTTTTCTTCCGCTTGCGGTGCGTACGACGAAGCCTTCTTTGAGCAAATACGGTTCGACGACGTCTTCGAGCGTTTCCGCGTCTTCAGTAAGCGTCGCGGCGATCGCGGCGATACCGGCCGGTCCGCCCCCGTACGTCTCGACTAGCGTGCGCAAAAACGCGCGGTCGAGACGATCGAGGCCGAGCGTATCGACACCTTCGCGCGCGAGCGCTTCGTCCGCGATGGCGGCCGTAATCCGGCCTTCCGCCCGAACCTCGGCATAGTCGCGCACGCGCCGCAGCAGACGGTTTGCGATGCGCGGCGTGCCGCGACTGCGTGCGGCGATCGTCTTGCAGCCTCCGGTATCGATCGGGACGCCGAGCACGGCGGCCGAACGATGCACGATTCGCTCGAGCTCTTCAACGCTGTAGAAATCGAGATGATGGATGATCCCGAAACGCTCGCGCAGCGGTGCGGTCAGCATGCCGGCGCGCGTCGTGGCTCCGACGAGCGTGAAACGCTTGAGCGGAAGCTTCAGCGTTTTCGCATACGCGCCGCGATCGACGATAAAGTCGATCTGGAAGTCCTCCATTGCCGGATAGAGAAACTCTTCAACGACGCGACCCAAGCGATGTATCTCGTCGACGAAAAAGACGTCGCCCTCTTCGAGCGCGGTGAGCACGCCGACGAGATCTTTGGGCTTTTCAAGCGTGGGACCGCTCGTCGGGCGAAAGTTGGCGCCGACTTCGCGCGCGATCAATCCCGCGAGCGTGGTCTTTCCGAGACCCGGCGGCCCGTAGAACAGGACGTGTTCGAGGGGTTCGTCGCGGCGTTTCGCCGCGTCGATGGCGATGCGCAAGTTCTCGACGACGCGCTCTTGTCCGACGTAATCCTCGAAGGTGCGCGGCCGCAAGCTCGCACCGTAGACCTCGTCTTCGAGTGAGTCGGTGGGATCGACGACTCGTTCGGGCGCCGCGACGTCGTCCGGTCCTAACAGCTTCTTGCGGGCGTTTGCGTCGCTCACGTTGCGCTCTTCTTCGATGCGCGCCGCCGGTATATCTGCGCGAGCAGCGTCTCGGCGTCGGCGATCTTTCCGTCGGCATCGAGCGTCTCGCGTATCATCGCTTCGGCTTCACCGCGCCGGTATTCCAGTTGCAGGAGCACCGCGAGCGCTTCGCCGGCAAAATCCGGCATCGGCAGCGCCGGAACTGCCGGCGCGTCTTGAATCAGCAAGAACTTCGTCACTTTGCCTTGCAGCTTAGCGACGATGTCGCGCGCCTTCTGCTGACCGATGCCGGGAAGGCTCTTGAGAAACGTGTGATCGCCGCGATCGATCGCTCCGGCGATCGCGGACATCGGCTGCGAGAACGCGCGCGCTGCCGAACGCGGGCCGATGGAAGCGACCGTGAGCAGCGCCTCAAAAAAGTCGCGTTCGATTGCATTGGTAAACCCGTAGAACGTAAAGCGTCCGCTGTTGCCGTCCATGTTGAGCACCGCGTAGATCTCCAGTGCCGCGGGCTCGCCGGGTACGGTCGTCACCTTTTCGGCGACGCAGGGCGGCAAAACGATTTCGTAGGCCAACCCGCCGGCCTCGATGACGGCACCGTCGGCCGTGCGCTCGACGAGCGCGCCGCTTATGCGTGAGAACATATGTTGTCGAACGCGAGCGCGAGTGCGAGCGCGTCGGAGACGTCGTGCGGCTTGGGTATCGCGCGCAGTCCAAGGAGCTGTCTGACCATAGCGCCGACTTGCTCTTTGCGCGCGGCGCCCGATCCGACGAGCGCGCGCTTGACGTGCGAGTGCCCGATGGTGTGCACGGCGATTCCCGCCTGCGCGCTTGCCAAGCAGAGCACGCCGCGCGCGTGCCCCATCAAAATGGCAGTGCGCGGGTTCTTATACGTGGTGTAGAGCTCTTCGATCACGACGACGGACGGCTTCGTCTGTTCGATGACTTCCACCATCGCGGCGTGAAGCTCGCGAAGGCGCTCTTCGAGCGTTCCGCCGTTTTTCGGGGTGACCACCCCGGCCTCGACCAAACGCACGCGGCGAGCGGACCGCTCGATCACGCCGTAACCGGTCGTGCGGAGCGCTGGATCGACGCCAAGAATTCGCACGTACTACGGAGGCGTGCCGTTGACGACGAGCGTTACAGGCGAACCTGGCTGCAGGCTCGTTCCGACTTGCGGATCGGTTCCGACGACGCGGCCGCCCGCGCCGGCGGTAGCGGTGTAGACCGTGCGCGCGATCGCATAGCCGTCGGACGCAAGCGTTGCGGTGGCATCTGCAACGCTCATGCCGTTGGTGTCGGGAACCTCGCCGGGCACCGAGAGGGTCACGCTAACCGTCGAATTCGACTGCACTTGCGCGTTAGGCGGCGGATCTTGCGCGACGACGTAACCGTTCGAGGCCGCTTGAACTTGAAAGTTTATGCGCGCGGTGAAACCCGCGTTTCCGAGCTCGTTGATCGCCGACTGATACGGCTGGTTCACGACGCTTGGAACCGCGACCATCGTGCCGCCGGTAGTGTTTCCGGCTGCTTGCACGCCGGTGCTGACCGTCGCGTGAACGACGGTATTCTTGTCGATCTTCGTACCCGGCGTGAGATCTTGCAGCGCGATCGTGTCGGCCGGCACGCCGTTGACGGCGGCTTGCTGCGACGTATCGAGCGTAATGCCGAGGCGCGCAGCCTGAGTGCGCGCGTTGTCGACGGACATGCCGCGGAAGTCCGGCACCGAGATCGGCTGTGGCCCGTTGGATACGGTCAAGGTAATGCGGCTGCCCGGGCGTACTTGGGTTCCGGGCTTTGGCTGCGTGTCGATCACGTTTTCTTTTGCCGAGTTGTCGAACTTGCGTACCGTGGTTATCTGAAAGCCTTGCAGCTGCAGCAGCCGCTGCGCGTCGGCAACGATGAATCCGCGAACGTCCTGTAAGCCGACCATCGGCTTGCCGTTGCTGATGACGACCTCGACGAGCGCGTTCCGGTCGACGCGCACTCCGGGCTCGGGATTCTGGCGGATGACGCGATTGGTGGCGACGGTGTCGCTCGGGCTCTTGACCGTGCGCACGCGAAGGCCGGCGTTGACGATCGCGGCTTGCGCTTGCGCATCGGTCATGTTCGTGTAGTCGCCGACGGCGATGTTGGCGCCCAGATCCGGCATCGGCCGCCCGAAGAGCATGTAGCCGATGGCGGTTGCGAGCAGTAAGAACGCAATCAGCGTCACGACCATCCACGGCGAACGGCGCGAGCGGGCTTCTTCGTCGTAGCCGATCGACGTATACGAATGGTCCGGCAGCGGCGAACGCCGCGGCGGCAAGGAGCGCGCGCTCGGCATGGCCATCGTCGGTGCGTCGTCGCTGATTCGATAACTTGCGACGCTCGGACGCTCGCGTGCTTCGCGCAGTGCCGTCGCGAGTTCGCTAGCGGATTGAAAGCGATTCTCCGGCTTCTTCTGCAGTAACCGATTGACGATTGCGACGAGCGCCGGGCTGACCCCCGATTCTTTGGAATCGATGGTTGGAACCGGATCGTGAACGTGCTTGAGCGCGACGCTTACCGGCGACTCGCCCGTAAACGGGAGCTTGCCGGTGAGCATCTGGAAAAGCACGACGCCCAGGCTGTAGAGATCGGACGCTTCGTGCAAATCGGTTCCGAGCGCTTGTTCGGGCGGCATGTAATAAACGCTGCCCATCACCAGTCCCGGCTTCGTGAGCGTCATCGTCTGTTGCGAGACGGCGCGCGCGATGCCGAAATCGGAAAGCTTGACGACGTCGTCCTTCGTCACGAGGACGTTGGCCGGCTTGATGTCGCGATGCAGCAACCCGACGCGATGCGCGTACGAGAGCCCGCTGGCAATTTGTGTCGCGTAGTCGATGGCGACCGGCTCCGGCAACTTACCGTCCGCCGAGATGATCTCGGCAAGCGACGGCCCGTCGACGAGTTCCATCACGATAAAGTACGTGTCGTTCTCGCGCCCGACGTCGTACGTGTTCACGATGTTCGGATGCGAGAGACGCGCGGCCGATTCGGCTTCCTGGTAGAAACGGCGTACGAACTCTTCGTCGGCCGCGTACTGCGCTCGTAGCACCTTTACCGCGACGCGGCGGCGCAGCACGATGTCGGTTCCGCAATACACGATCGCCATGCCGCCTTCGCCGAGCTTGCGATCGAGGCGATAGCGATTGTTGAAGATCTTCTCGTCGATCATGGAAGGCGCTCCGGCCCTAGGGCGCGCCAAACAAACGTGCGTTTCGTCATTGTGCTCGTTGAGGTACCTCGCCGAGCGCGGTTTCGAGGACGTCGCGTGCGATTGGTGCGGCATACGTTGCGCCGTAACCGACGTTCTCTACGACGACGGCGACCGCGACGCGCGGATTCTCGGCGGGGGCGAAAGCGACGAACCACGCGTGCGAGCGGCCGAGCGGATTGGTGGCGGTGCCGGTCTTTCCGGCTACCGTGACGTGGGGCAACTGTGCCGGAGTGCCCGTTCCGCGCTGCACGACGGCGATCATCATCTTGGTCACGTTCGCGGCGGAGTCGGCCGATACCGGGTTTCCAAGCGTGCTCGAGGAGTAGACGCTCGCTACCGTGCCGTCGCGAACGATCTGCCGGACCACGTACGGACGCGGTTCCGCGCCGGCATTCGCAATCGTCGCGCCGATGAGTCCCATCTGCAGCGGCGACATCAAGAGCGCGCCCTGACCGAAGCCCATCTGGGCCAGCTCGCCGGGAACGATGCTATCTTTGGGCGGCACTCCGGCGTGAGCTGCCGGGAGCTGAAAGTCGAGCGACGATCCGATTCCCCAACGCGAGAGATAGTCGTAAAAGGAATCGGTGCCCATCTTCAGCGCGATTTGCGCGAAGTCGACGTTGCTGGAGAGCGCGAACGCGCGCGTGAGATCGCCGTATCCTGTCGCTTCGCTTTCGTTGTCGTGCAGCGTGAAGTTTCCGATGACGAGATATCCGGGATCGTCGAACCGCGAATCCATCGCGACGGCTCCGCTGTCAAGTGCCGCCGCAGCGGTGAAAACCTTGAACGTCGATCCCGGCGGATAGAGTCCGTCGAGCGCGCGATCCAGCATTGGGCTGGACGGGTCGCGTTCGAGCGAGGGAAAGAGCGCATCGAAGTCGTTGGGATCGTAGCTCGGAACGCTCGCCATCGCCAGCACCGCGCCGGTGCGCGGATCGAGAACGACGCCGGCCGCTTTTGGATACTGGGCGAGCAGGGCGTAGAGGCGCCGCTGCACCCCCGGAACGATCGTGGTGACCACGTCGGCGCCGCGCGAAATCACGGACTCGCCGCGAAGTGCCGCACGGATTTCGTCGAGCTGAGCGGTCGGATCGCCGCTCGTGTCGGGCGGCGTCAGCGCGCGGTCGAAGGCGTCTTCTAAGCCCGACGTACCGTAGCGCGCGGAAAGATAACCGATCGACTGCGCGGCCGCCGCACCCAGGGAATAGACGCGCTTGCCGTTTTGCGTCTGCGCGAGCACCGTACCGTCGGTCGCAAGAATTCGTCCGCGGTGAACGTCGAGCAGCGCGTGGCGCGGATTGTTAGGGCGCGACGCGATCGATGGTCCCGCAACGACGCCGATATAGACTTGCCGGGCCGCAAGCGCGGCGAAGAGCAGCACGAACACGAACGAAAGGCGCCCGATCGCGCGATTGGTCACGAGCTTGCCGGCGTCTCCGGCGGAGCGCTCTCGCGTAAAACCGTAAAACCGCTCTCGGTGCGCACCGCGAGGTGCGGACGTTCGCGGTCGGCATCGAGGAGAACGTTAACCATCGTTCGAGCCGTCGTTTCGTCCACGGCTCCGATCGTGAGAATCGCTTCGACGGCGAGTTCGCCCAACAGCGGCGGTGCTACGTACGCACATGCCGGCAGCGTTTCGAAATGCCGTTCCTCGTAGGGTCCGTTGCGCCACGGTCCGCGGCGGCCAAACACTTGGCCGTGGTAGTCCCACGCGCATAGCTGCTTTTCTTTCCAGATGAACTCGTCGCGCACGCACAGACGGCGACACGCGGCGCATTGAACGATAGCTGCCGGGGGATGCGCTAAACCGTCTGCAATGTCTTCGGGCACGTCTTCGATGTTGAGGACGGTTGCATCGTCGAGGTTTTCCGGTAACGGGGCGTGCCAGCCGATGCGCGCGAGCAGCTCCACGTCGCGAATCGGTGCGATGAATGCGCGTTCGTCTTCCGGCGGAAACGTGCGATCGACCCAATCGTAGAGTCCGCTAAGCGCGATGCCGACGTTCTGCCACGCGTCGCCCGTTACGACGCCGATCGGCGTCCAGGCTAAGGGCACGAGCCGCGCCGTAATCGCGCCGCCCTCGGCAAGAAAGCTGTTGACGACGGCAAGCGTGCTCAGGTTGCCGCCGAGGATAAAAACCCGCGGCTCTTGCTGGAGCTCTACGATTCGATCGTCAGCGCCGCGTTGCGGTACTCTTGCAAGCTCCGCGGCGGCCCCACCGTACTTGCGAGGGCCTCCGCGAGCGCCCGAGCCGTATCCAGACTTGTCAAACACGCAATACTCGCTTCTACCGCAGCGCGACGAATCTTGTAGTTGTCGGAGATTTCGCGCGGGCCTTTGGCATCGTTGATCACCAGGTCGACGCCGCGCGAGGTAATGAGATCGATGACGTGCGGCGAGCCCTGCGCGATCTTGTTAATTCCCTCGCACGCGATGCCGGCCGCCGCGAGCACCTTGCGCGTGCCGGGCGTTGCGACCAGCGTATGCCCGAGTTCGGCGTATCGCCGCAGCACCGGAACCGCTTCGGCCTTCTCTTCATCGGCAATCGAGACGAGAATCCGGCCGCCGTCTCCGGGTAAACGCACCCCGGCAGCGAGAAACCCTTTGGCCAGCGCGCCCGCGAAGGTCTCGTCGATGCCGAGCACTTCACCGGTCGACTTCATCTCCGGCCCCAGGATCGTCTCGACGCCACGCATCTTCGAGAACGAGAACACCGGCACTTTAACCACGACGTACGGTACGCGCGGATGCAGCCCCACGCCGTACTCCATGTCGCGCAGCTTCTCGCCAAGTGCGATACGCGTTGCGGCCGCGACCATGTTGACGCCGGTGGCTTTCTGAATGATCGGAACCGTCCGGCTCGCCCGCGGGTTGGCCTCGATAATGTACAAGGCGTTATCGTGGATCACGAACTGAATGTTGATGAGTCCGCGGATGCGCAGCTCGCGCGCGATGGCGAGCGTGACGTCGGCGATGTGGCGCTCCATCGTTTCGTCGATCGTCTGCGTCGGATAGACGCTGATCGAATCGCCCGAGTGGATGCCGGCGCGTTCGACGTGTTCGAAGATTCCCGGGATCATGATGTCGTCGCCGTCGCAAACGGCGTCGACCTCGATTTCTAGTCCCCGCAGATACTTGTCGACCAGCAGCGGCGCGTCGGGTTGAATCGGCGGAGCCGACTCTGCGTACGACGCGAGCTGACCTTCGTTGTACACGATTTCCATCGCGCGTCCGCCAAGAACGAACGAGGGACGAACGAGCACGGGGAAGCCGAGTTCGCGAGCGATGGCACGCGCTTCGCGGAAGCTGCGCGCCGCCTTACCTTCCGGGCGCGCGACGCCCAGCCGCGAGAGCGCCGCGTCGAACTGTTCGCGGTCTTCGGCCATGTCGAGCGACGCGCGATCGCTGCCCACCAGCGGAACGCCGCGACGCTGCAGCTCGCCGGCGAGATTGATCGCGGTTTGTCCGCCGAACGCGAGCATCACGCCGCGCGCTTTGGTGGCGCGATACGCGGCTTCGACCTCGTCGGCGCCCGGCGGCTCGAACACGAGCACGTCCGACACGTCGAAGTCGGTGGACACCGTTTCGGGATTGTTGTTGACGATCACGGCCGAGCGGCCGGCGTTGCGCAACGCCCATGCGGCGTGCACGCAGCTGTAGTCGAACTCGATACCCTGTCCGATTCGGATCGGACCGCTTCCCACGACGACGACCGCTTCGTGCGGCGTCGGACGCATCTCGTCGAGCTCGCCGCGCGATAAATAGTAGTAGGGCGACTTTGCGGGAAACTCGGCGGCGGCGGTATCGACCATCCTGAACGCCGTCTTGGCAGTACCGTTGCTTCGCACCGTTTGCGTCGCGTACCCGCACTCGAGCGCTTCGACCAAATCCCCGTGCGACGGGTTGTCTTGCAAACGCAGCTCGAGCTCGACTAAATCCGCAAATTCATTCAACCAAAACCTATCAATCGATGAGAGATCGTGAATTCTCTCGATCGTTTCGATGCGAGCCATCGAACGTCGAAGCAGTTCCGCGACGGCGAAGAGCCGTTCGTGCGTCGGCCGCGCCACGATGCCTTCGAGTTCGGCATCACTCCATTCTTCGAATCCGCCGGTCAGCGTCTCGCGTTTAAGATCGAGTCCGCGAATCGCTTTGAGCAGCGCCGCGCGGAAGGTGCGGCCGATGCCCATCGCTTCGCCGGTCGATTTCATTTGCGTGCCGAGATGCGTATCGGCGATGGGGAACTTGTCAAACGGCCACCGCGGGATTTTGACGACGGTATAATCGAGCGTCGGCTCGTACGCGGCTTTCGTAACCCCGGTGACGGGATTGGGAATCTGGTCGAGCGTTTGCCCCAGTGCGATGCGTGTCGAGATCTTAGCGATCGGATACCCCGTAGCTTTAGACGCGAGCGCTGAGCTGCGCGAAACGCGCGGGTTGACCTCGATGATCGCGTACTCGCTGCGGTCGGGACGAAGCGCGAACTGAATGTTGCACCCGCCCTGCACCTCCAGCGCGCGAATCACGTTCACGCTCGCGGTGCGGAGCATTTGGTATTCGCGATCGGAAAGCGTCTGCGACGGCGCGACGACGATCGAATCGCCGGTGTGCACGCCGACGGGATCGATGTTCTCCATATTGCAGACGATGATGCAGTTGCCCGCACGGTCGCGCAGGACTTCGTACTCGATCTCTTTCCAACCGAGAAGCGAGGTCTCGACGAGCGCCTGATGGATCAAGCTCGCATTGAGACCCGCGTTGAGCGTCTCGCGCAGCTGCTCCTCGTCGTACACGATGCCGCCGCCCGTGCCGCCGAGCGTGTAAGCGGGACGCACGACGAGCGGATAGCCGCGTTGCGCGGCAAAAGCTACGCCCGCTTCGACGTCGGTGACGATGACGCTGGCCGGAACCGGTTCGCCGATCTCCAGCATCTTACGCTTGAAGCGATCGCGGTCTTCGGCGAGTTTGATCGTTTCGACCGGCGTGCCCAACAACTCCACGCCGTAGCGCTCGAGCAATCCCGCGTCGTCGAGTTCGACGGCGAGATTTAATCCCGTTTGGCCGCCGAGGGTCGGCAGCAGTGCGTCGGGGCGTTCGCGTGCGAGAATTTGTTCGATCGAGGGAAGCGTCAGCGGCTCGAGATACACCGCATCGGCGATCTCGGGATCGGTCATAATCGTGGCGGGGTTCGAGTTGACGAGAACGACGCGGTGGCCTTCTTCGCGCAGCGCTCGGCACGCTTGAACGCCGGCGTAATCAAATTCTGCGGCCTGACCGATGACTATCGGTCCCGAGCCGATGACCATCACGTTCCGGCGGCGCATGCTGGGGCCGTTTCATTGGCCCGCCCGGACCGGGGAACCTTTCCGAAGCCGGCGGTTAGGGTTGCAGGCGTCTCATCGTCCAGGTCCCGCCCTGGCGAAGGTACTCGAACCGGTCGTGCATCCGGTTGGCTTGCCCTTGCCAGAACTCGAAGCGTTCCGGCGCGATCGCGTATCCGCCCCACGAGTGCGGCCGCGGAACCTCATCCCCGCCAAAACGCTCGTCGAAATGGGCGTACCGATCCTCGAGGAGCCCGCGCGATGCGATCGGCTCGCTTTGTTCCGAGGCCCAGGCCGCGAGCCGGTGTCCGCGCGGGCGCGACGCGAAGTACGCGTCGGATTCGTCCTCGGATAGGACGTGCACCGCGCCTTCTGCCCGAACTTGCCGCTCGAGCCTAGGCCAGAAGAACGCCACTGCCGCAAACGGGTTACGTTCGAGCTGTTTGCCTTTCGTGCTGAAATACGACGTATAAAACCGAAGCCCGCGTTCGTCGAGCCCGCGCAGCAAAACGTATCGCACCGACGGACGCCCGTCGGGCGTCGAGGTCGCCAGCGACATCGCGTTCGGTTCGGCGATCCCGGCTTCGTTCGCGTCGTCGAGCCATTGGCCCAGAACGACGATCGGATTGGGGTCGAGGGAGTCCTCCGTCAGATCGTGCTTATTCGTAAATGATCTTCGCGAGCGTCGATGCGACGTCTGCGGCCTTTCCTTCGGGGCTCACGCTCTTAGCGCACTGGATGGAATAGGCTTGCTTCACTTTGGAAAGGTCGGGCTCGCTGCACTGTCCGCGCGCGCCGGAACAGTAATACGGATAGCCGGGCTCGACGGTACCGGTTGCGCGGTTGCAGTGCGCGCCGGATTGCAGCACCATCGCCCAGGCTTCGGGCGCCGGCGACGGAGACTGTGGCGGCGGCAGCGGCTGCGTGAGATTCATCACGATTCCGGTGCTCAACGCGTCTGCGTCGGGACACGCCACGGACTTCGCGTCGATTTTGAAGCAGGGGTCGTAGATCTCGTTGCCGCTCATGCATCGAAACGCATCGGATCGGCGAGAGGCGATCGAGGACGTCCAGCAATGACCGGTGACGTGTTTCGTCGCGGTCATCGAGGCCGCCGAGTATTTCACGATCTTCGTAACGCCGGGGGCCATCTGCGCGCTCGCGGCTCCGGCGGTGCCGAGTGCGACGCCGAGGACGAGAGCACAGGTTCGTACGGTCACGGGTACCTCCCAAGGCCGAATCCGGCCAGAAAAGCGATCAACATTGCCGCGGCGCCGCCGAGTGCGAAGCCCAGCGATGCATCCACCGGTTTGCGCTCCATCGTCGTGACGCGTCCGAGCTGGGCCAGTGCGTCGTGGAGCTGCGTTGCGTTTTGGACGCGAGCGTACGCACCGCCGCTGACGTCCGCGTAGCTTCGCAACGCGTCTTCGTCGATGGTGGCCTGTTCGTTGGTTCCCGGAATAAGTCCACCCATCGGCGTACCGATCCCGATCGTGTACACCGGAATGCGATGCTCGCCGAGCCACTGCGCGACTCCCGTCGGATCGGTGCCGCTATTATTGACGCCGTCGGTGATCAGGATGACGACGCGGTGGCCGCGATCCGGAAAGTTTTGTGCCGCGAGCTGCAGCGCGTCGCCGATTGCGGTCGCGCCGTCGGGCTGCGGAACGTTGTCGAGCGCATCGGATACGAGCTGATGATCGGCGCTCAGCGGCTGCACGATCGACGCCGCCCCCGAGAACGCGATGATGCCGATCTTCGTTCCGGGCGGCGTTTGGGAGATAAACGCGCGCGCAGCCGACTTTGCGGCGTCGGCACGCGTGGGCGTGACGTCGGTCGATCGCATCGATCCCGACGTGTCGATGCAAATGAAGACGGAACCGTCTTTGATCGGCAGCGGAATTGTCAGATGCGGCCCGGCCGCAGCCAGTACGACCGACGCCAATGCGACGAGCCAAAGGCCTTCGAGCAATCGCGGCACCCACTCTCGCGGCTTGGCTGCCTCGAGAAAGAACGGTACGTTCGAATACTCGAGGTCGTTCTGCGTGCGCCGGCGCGCAAGCGCGCGATAGGCGATCGCAAGCAATACCACGATAACGATGCCGGCAACGAGCCAGACCGGGCGATCGAGACTCACGCTTCGCGTCCGATCCCGAACGCAGCGGCCAGCGACGCAGCCCCGTTGCGCTCGTGCAAAACGCCGGTGCGCCAGCCGGCGCGCGTGAAGCGTTCGCGTAAGACCGCCTCGCGCTCGCGGACTGCGCGAGCGTACTGCGCCCGTTCGCGTTCGCCGACAAAAGCTCGCACGTAACCGCCTTCCGCACCGCGCAGCCGTACCATTCCGCGCAGCGGCAAGCGATCGAACCATGGGTCGCGGGCAATGAGCGCCGTGCAATCGAACCGGGCGCCTAGCTCGCCGAGCAGCCGTTCGTGCTTATCGCTCAGTTCGTACCAGTCGCTGACCGCCAGCAACGCCGTACCTCGCGCGAGCGCGGCGCGCGCGGTTTGCAGAACGATTTCGGGATCGAACGCGTCGCGTTCGTCGTCGACCGGTGCGAGTCTCGCCGCGTGAGCGCTGCGCTGCAGCGGAGGCGGCGTGATGCCGCGCGTTCCGACGCGGACGCAGCGGTCGTCGGCGCGCGCTGCGCCGAACCAGGCGTCGAGCGCTTCTTCCGCGGCACGCAGCAAAGGGCGGCGGCGGCCCACGCCCATGGAGCGCGAGCGGTCGACGATCGCTGCGAGCGTCAGTGCGACGTCTTCGAGAACGACGCGCGTCTGGAGCTCGCCGGAGCGTGCGGTCGCGGCCCAGTCGATGCGGCGCACGTCGTCGCCGGCTACGTACGCGCGCAACTCGACGAACTCGTATCCGTCGCCGCGATAGATCGTCGGCGATCCGGCTCCGAGATTACGCGGACGGCGGCGTCCGCGCAGCAACGCGTCGCGAATGTTCATGTTGGCTCACGGTGCCGCGACGTCGGCGACGAGCGCTTCGATCGCACGCTCGGGGGTCACCGCTTCGGTCGTGATGCGATAATTAAACCCGATGCGGTGGCGCAGCGCGTGCGGCGCGACCGCGCGGACGTCGTCCGGAAGCGCGAAATCGCGCCCGTCCATGAAGGCGCGCGCGCGCGCCAAGTTTGCAAGCGCGAGCGTTGCGCGCGGGCTGGCCCCGTAATCGATGAGGTCGCCGGCGTCGACCGCGTGCCCGCGGTCGGAGCGCAGCGAGATGCCGCGGGCGCCGCGCGTCCTAGCGACGAGGTCGACGATATAGTGCTTGAGCTTTTCGTCGATATGCACCGCGTGTGCGCCGGCGCGCCAACGCTTCACGTCGTCCAGCGACGCAACGGCGCGCACCGGCTGGGTGTCGGCGACGGCAAAGCGATCGAGAATCTGCAGTTCTTCCGCCGGCGACGGATAACCGACGTTGACTTTCATGAGAAAACGGTCCATCTGCGCCACCGGGAGCGCATAGGTCCCTTCGGAGTCCAGCGGATTCATGGTTGCCATAACGACAAACGGATCCGGAAGCGAATGCGTTTGTGGTCCGATCGTGACCTGCCGCTCCTGCATCGCCTCGAGCAGAGCGGACTGGACTTTTGCGGGGGCGCGGTTGATCTCGTCGGCGAGTACGACGTTGGCAAAGATCGGGCCGAGCACGGTTGCAAACGCGCCCTCCCTTTGATCGAAGACGCGCGTGCCGACGATATCGCTCGGCAATAAGTCCGGTGTGAACTGGATGCGCTTGAACTCCCCTTCGAGCGCCGCCGCCAGCGAGCGGCAGGCCAGCGTTTTCGCGAGTCCGGGCGGACCCTCGAGCAGCACGTGACCGTTGCAGAGCAAAGCCAGCAGCAGACCGTCGAGCACTTCGCGTTGGCCGACGATGGTTTGCGCGAGCGCGTTGACGAGGTACGCCGGGCTCTTCTCGGTCACGATAGGATCGCTTCCAAGCTGGCGCATGCGTCGTCGATGGCCGGTGCGAGGTCATCGTCGTACGTGAACGCCGCGCGTTCCAACGAACGCAGCAGCGCGCTCATGCGCGGATCGGTGGCATCGGGACGTTGCAGCACGTCGGCCAGCGTTTCGCCCTCGGACGCCCCGATCATCCGCCACACGGCGGCACGCACGCGAACGGCACTGCCGCGATTTCTTTCCGCACGCAACACCGTTAGCGCATCCGAAAGCTGATCGCGACGCGTGCGTTGCGACACGGGCAGCGCAGGCTGCGCCGGCGGCTCCGGCGACTGGGCCGGCGCGGGAACCCTGACCGGCCGGTGATGGAAAATGAGCGCGGCCAACGCTACGACCACGATGATGCCGCCGCCCCAAATCGCGATCGTTACCGCCCAATGCCAGACTCTGCGAGCGACCCCTTCCGCACCCGCCAACGGATCGAGTGCTCCTCCGGCGACCGTAATCGTCAACCCGTTGCTGGAGTACTGTTTGGCACGTCCGTCGCGCGCGTCGATCGCCTGCAGCGTTGCCGGCGCGATCGCGATGTTGCCGGTGTGATGTGCCACGACGGTGATGGTTTCCGTGTAATCGGTCCCGGAGGGAGAGCTGCGAATCACCCGTTGATCGCCGCGAAGTTCCAGCTCCGCGAGAATCGGGAGCACGAGGTTATCGATGGAATCGACGCGCTCGCGAACGTGCACCCGAACGATCAGATGGAACGGTATTTCGAGCTTCGGAGTAGCCGTGTCGGTCGAAAGAATAAACGAATCCACCGTCAGCCGCGCAAGCGTTTGTGCCCCAATGCCGCCAGAAACGAACGCGACGCTCACCATCGCGAGCGCCGCTGCGATAGCGAACCACCCGCGAATCATAGTTTGCCTATCCACTCCGCAAAGAGGCGGCGGGCGTCGAACGGGCCCGGCGACGCCTCGGGATGAAACTGCACCGCAGCAATCGGAAGCGAACGGTGGCGAAAGCCTTCGTTGGTGCCGTCGTTCAAATTCGTCATCGTCGCCTCGAGTTCGAGGGGAAGCGACGTCGCGTCGACCGCATAACCGTGGTTGTGCGCCGTGATGATCACGTCGTCGGCGAGGAGATCCTTGACGGGTTGGTTCCCGCCGCGATGACCGTACGGCAGCTTGTACGTCCGCGCCCCGCACGCCAGGGCCAACAGTTGATGACCCAGACAGATGCCGTATAGCGGCTTCCGTCCAATGAGCGAACGCAACGTTCCGATCGTCTGCGGCAGATCCGTCGGATCGCCGGGACCGGGTGAAATGAAGACGGCGTCGGGCTCGGACGCGAGAATTTCGTCTTCGGTCGCGTTGTATGGCAGGACGGTGACCTGCGCGCCGAGTGCTTCGAGCTCGCGCAGAATCGCACGCTTGACGCCGCAGTCGACGAGCGCGATGCGCGCGCCGCTGCCGGACCCTTCGACGAACTGCCGCTGCGTTGCGACGCTCGGCACGAGATCTTTCGTGTTGGCCGTTCGCACGAACTCCGCGAGCTCGCGCTCGGCACGTTCCAGCGCGGCGTCACCGACCGCCAACGCCGCCCAGATGGTACCGTGCTCGCGTAACGCGATCGTAATCGCACGCGTGTCAGCGCCGACGAGGGTCGGCACCCGTTGCTCGTCGAGCCACGACGGTAAGTCGCGTTTGGCGAGATGGTGCGAAGGATGATGCGCGATCTGCTTGATGACGGCGCCCGCGACGCAGGCGCGCGAATATTGCGCCGCACTGCCGGAAATGCCGTAGTTGCCGATCATCGGATACGTAAACGTGAGAATTTGCCCGGCGTAGGACGGATCGGTAAGCGCTTCTTCGTAGCCGGTCATCCCGGTGTAAAAAACCGCTTCGCCCAAAGCTGTGCCTTCGAATTCGAGACCGCGACCATCGAATCGGCTTCCGTCGGCGAGAAAGAGCGCGGCACGCGGGGCTGGCATGTCGGAGCTACGCATTATCGGGCGCTCGATAGAAAACCTCGCCGCCGACGATGGTACCGATGGCTCGGCGCGGGAGCGTGTGTCCGGCAA
This sequence comes from Vulcanimicrobiaceae bacterium, assembly GCA_035656415.1. GTDB lineage: Bacteria > Vulcanimicrobiota > Vulcanimicrobiia > Vulcanimicrobiales > Vulcanimicrobiaceae > JAFAHZ01. The sequence continues at coordinate 30,029 of DASRSM010000027.1, forward strand.
ACGGCGTGCATTTGCCCTTCGAGGCGAAGCGTTCGGGCTCGACCCGCCACGGACGATCGGCGAAAATTGTGATGTCTGCAACGCTTCCCGGAGCGAGCGAGCCGCCCGGTATGCGCAAGATACGCGCGGGACTCGTCGACAGAAGCTCGACGAAGCGCAACGGCGGGAGATCCGGAAGCGCCCCTGCGTACGCGCCGACCGCGATTTCCAATCCGGTAAATCCGACCGCCGCGCTCGCGAGATCGCCGCTCTTTTCCGCGGCGGTGTGCGGCGCGTGATCGGTGGCAAAAGCGTCGATGGTCCCGTCGCGTACGGCATCGCGCAGCGCGCGAATGTCGTAGCTGCCTCGCAACGGGGGATTGACCTTTGCGGCTGGTCCGAGCCGCGCGACCGCTTCGTCGGTAAACGTCAGGTGGTGCGGCGTCACTTCACAGGTAGCTTGTGCCCCATGAACGCGGCCGGTGCGAACCAGTTCGAGTCCGCCGCGCGTGCTCACGTGCGCGACGTGCCAGGCCTTGCGCGTATCGCTTGCGATCAAAAGGTCGCGCGCGACGATGACGTCCTCGGCGACGGCCGGCGAACCCGGAACGCCGAGCGCACGCGACACGTTTCCTTCGTTCATGACCGCGTTACCCTTGATATCCTCATCCTCGCAGTGCGAGATGAACGGACCGCGCACTCCGCTGCCGCGCAACGCGGCGTCGCGCAGTACGCGCGCGTTCATGACGCTATTCCCGTCGTCGGAGAACGCTACGGCGCCGGCGCGTGAGAGGGCCGCAAGATCGCACGGTTCGCGACCTTCGCGTGCGCGAGTAATGGCGGCGATGGGGTAGACGCGACAGCGGGCGGAGCGTTCGATCTCGAGCGCTAGCGCGGCGAGAACCTCGGGCGTATCGAGCGCCGGATTAGTGTTGGGCATACATGCGACCGCCGTAAAACCGCCGCGCACGGCCGCCTCGGTTCCGGTCGCGATCGTTTCTTTCTCGGGATACCCGGGCTCGCGCAGGTGCACGTGCATGTCGATAAATCCGGGTGCGACGAAGGCGTTGGTCGCGTCGAAAATCTCTTCACCGTCGGCGGGCAGCAGATCGACGCCGATTTCGGTGACGATTCCGTCCGCGACGCGCACGTCGCGCACCGCATCCAGCGGCATCGACGGATCGACGACGCGTCCGCCGCGAATCAGCAGACCGCGCTTCACGTATTGCCGTTGACGAGAAAGTCGAGCACGGCCATGCGGACCGCCACGCCGTGCAGCACTTGCTTGGCGTAACGCCAGCCCGCAAATTCCAGCACGGATTCGTCGAGCTCCATGCCGCGGTTGTATGGCCCCGGATGCATGACGATCGCGCTATCGCGCATGACGTCGAGCCGTTTGCGGTCGAGCCGGTACGCCGCGACGTACTCTTCGTCGGTAAGCGGCATCGAGGCAAAGCGCTCGCGCTGAATGCGCAGGAGCATGACGGCGTCCGCTTTAGGCAGCACCGCGTCGAAGTCGCGTTCGACGGTAATGCCCTGTTGCGAATACGTTGCCGGGAGAAACGCGTCGGGTCCGACGAGCACGACGTTGGTTTTTAGCCGGTGCAGCCCACGAATCGTAGAATGCGCGACTCGGCTGTGCAGCACGTCGCCGACGATGGCGACGATACGGCCTTCGAGGTCGCCGAACTCTTCACGCAGCGTGTAAATGTCGAGCAGTGCCTGCGTGGGATGCGCGTGTGAGCCGTCGCCCGCGTTGATGACGTGGCCGTCGAACGCCATCGCCACGCGCTGCGGAAATCCGGATTCGGAATGCCGCACGACCAAGACGGAAAATCCCATCGCGCCGAGCGTGATCGCGGTATCCTCGAGCGTTTCACCTTTGGTTGCCAGACTGAGATCTTTGGGTGAAAGGTTGACGACGTCGGCGCCCAGCCGCAGCTCCGCCAGGTTGAACGACGCAAACGTCCGAGTGCTTTGCTCGAAGAACATGTTGGCGCACCCGCGACCGGTCAGCGTGCGTTCGGCTTTGCTCTGCTCGAAGTGCGCGGTACGGTCGAAGATATGGGCCAATTCGTCGGCGCTAAGGTCGTCGAGGTCGATCAGACTCCTGCGTATGCGCATCCCAGTGGCCTAGTCGGCGCCCTCGAGAATTTCGACTTCGTCGGTCGGTGAAGGGTCCGGTGAAAGTGTGACCTTGATCCGCTCGCGCCGGCTCGACGGAACGAAGCGTCCGACGTAGTCGGGCTGAATCGGGAGTTCGCGTAGACCACGGTCGACCAGGACGCACAGTCGAATCGCCGCGGGACGGCCGAGATCGGTGACCGCATCGAGCGCGGCGCGGATCGTGCGTCCGGTGTAGAGCACGTCGTCGACGATGACGACGGTGCGGCCGGATACGTCGGCCGGAATCTCGGAGTCGGGCATCTCGTGCGTAACGCGGTCGTCGCGATAGAGGTTGATGTTCAGGAAGCCCAGCGCCGGAGCGCGGCCGGAAACGCGCGCGATCTCATTTGCTAAACGCGTCGCGAGAGCTTCGCCGCCGCGCCGGATGCCGAGCAGCACGACGCCTCGCTGCGCGTCTTCGGGCTCGAGAATCTGATGCGCGAGCCGTGCGACGATACGAGCCGTCTCGTCGGCCCGAAGCAGCAGGCGGCGCTTTTCGGTAGGCGTCATCACGATCTCGAATCTCCCTCGCTCGTCAGCTCGGCCAGTGCCGTTTCAACGCGGGCAAACTCCTGGCGATATCCGTTCAGCTTCGAGCGCTCTTTCGCAACCACGTCGGGAGCCGCCTTGGCAACGAACTGACCGTTAGCGAGCTTGCGCTCCAAGCGCTCGACCTCGTCGCGCAGGCGCGAAATTTCCTTACGGTATCGCTCCTCGAGCACGTTTTTAGGCGCTTCCGGCTTGACCGATGCCAGCGCTTGAGCGACCGTATGCCCGGCGGCGGAACTCGTCCGTACCGTGCCGGCGCAAAGATGTGCGAGCAGCGCCGCCACGTCGGGTCCGACGTTTACGGGAACGTCGAGGACGACGCGTTCCTTCGGCTGCAGTCCAATTTCGGCGCGAAGGTTGCGAATGCGTTCCGTCGCTTCGCGTACGTCATCGAAGAGCGCCGCAGCCTCACGATCGACCGGGACTTCCAGCGGATCGGGCCACGTGGCGGTCATGATCGTTTGACCGTCGTGCGGCAACGACAACCAGACTTCTTCGGTGATGAACGGCTCGATCGGGTGGAGCAGACGCATGGCGTTATTCCAAACGAACGAGAGCACTCCGGCGCGCGTCGGCGCGTTTTCCGGAAGCTTGGTGGCTTCGAGGTACCAATCGCAGAACTCGTACCACACGAATCGCCAGAGCGTCTCCGCGGCACCGCCGAAATCGAATGTCTGCAACGCTTGCGTCACGCGCGCGATCGTGTCGTGCAGCGTGGCAAGGATCCAGCGGTCGGCGAGGGTGAGGCTTTCGCTCTTCGGCAGCGTAAGCGCGCCGGGCATCGCCTCCGGCAGCCCCAGCATATACCTCGTCGCGTTCCAGATTTTGTTGTTGAAGTTGCGCGCTTCTTCGCAACGCGATTCCTGGTAGCGGATGTCTTGGCTCTCGAGCCGCATTTGGCGCAAGATCGAAAGCCGGAACGCGTCGGCGCCGTACTTTTCGGCGAGTTCCATCGGATCGATGGCGTTTCCGAGCGATTTCGACATCTTTCGGCCGACCGCGTCGAACACGAGCGGCGTCAGCACGACGTCGCGGAACGGCACGTTTCCCATGAAGTGGATGCCGAGCATCACCATTCGCGCGACCCAGAGAAAGATAATCTCCGATCCGGTGATGAGGACCTGCGATGGATACCAATGAGCGAGTTCGGGCGTTTTCTCGGGCCAGCCGAGAATCGAAAACGGCCACAGACCGCTGGAAAACCACGTGTCGAGCGTGTCGGGATCGCGAACGATCGCGGTCGTGCCGTGCTCGCGCTGCGCGATTTCGAACGCTTCTTCTTCGGTCTCGGCGACGATCGGCTTGTCGTCGGGTGCGTACCAAACCGGCAGGCGATGCCCCCACCAGATCTGACGCGACACGTTCCAGTCGCGGATGTTCTCGAGCCATTGTTCGTAGGTTTTTCCACCGCTTTTGGGCGTGATGCGTAACCGCCCGTCGCGATACGCCTGCAGCGCCGGCGCGGCCAACGACTCCATCTTTACGAACCACTGCAGCGATAGCAGAGGCTCGATCACGTCGCCCGTTCGCTCGCTGATCGAGATCGCATGACGGTACGGCTCTTCCTTAACGAGCAATCCTTTGTCGCGCAGCGCGTCGACGATGCGCGTGCGCGCGTCGAAACGGTCGAGCCCTTCGTACGGCCCCACGCCGATCTCGATGCCGGTGATCCGCGCGTCGAAATCCATGATAGACGGCATCGACAGGCCGTGACGCAGTCCGATTTCGTAGTCGGTGGGATCGTGCGCCGGCGTAACTTTCACGGCACCGGTTCCGAACGTTGGATCGACTTTTTCGTCGGTGACGATGGGAATCGCCCGTTCGAGCAGCGGCGGAAGCAACACGCTCTTACCGACGAGCGCCGTGTAGCGTTCGTCTTCCGGATGCACCGCGATCGCAACGTCGCCGAGCATAGTTTCGGGACGCGTCGTGGCGACGGTGATGCCGTTGGTCGAATCACCTTCGAGCGGATACCGAACGTGCCACAGCGTGGCATCGCGTTCGACGTGATCGACCTCGGCGTCTGAAACGGTCGTCTTGCCCTTGGCGTCCCAGTTGATCATGCGTTTCCCGCGATAGATCAAGCCCTCGCGATAGAGTTGCACGAAGACCTTGCGTACGGCGGCCGACAGACCGTCGTCCATCGTGAAGCGCGCGCGCTGCCAGTCGGGACCGAAACCGAGAATGCGGAACTGCGTCTCGATCTCGCCGCCGTACGTGCGCGACCATTCCCACGCGCGCGCGACAAACGCTTCGCGGCCGAGATCTTCGCGTGCAAGACCTTCCTTAGCCATCTCTCGGACGATGACGGCCTCGGTGGCGATGGCGGCGTGGTCGAGCCCCGGCAGCCAATCGGCGTTATTACCGAGCATGCGATGAAAGCGCGTGAGCACGTCCATCGGCGTGTACGTCGAGCCGTGACCGAGGTGCGCGCGGCCCGTTACGTTGGGAGGCGGCATACAAATGATAAAGGGAGGCCGCGCCGGATCGGGCTCCTCGTGGAAATAGCCGTTCTCTTCCCAGCAACGGTAGAGCCG
>DASRSM010000028.1:0-8437 GCA_035656415.1 Vulcanimicrobiaceae bacterium
TTCCCCCGCCGTGAGAGATGATTGGAAGGCCGTCGACCGTATCGTCCTCCCAGCCAAATGCATATCCGGTCGATGTTCCATTGATGTACAGCGGGGTCGTCGCTAACTTGACGTCCGTCTTCGATAAAATGCGACCGTCGAAAAAGGCGTCGTCCCAGAGCGCCATGTCGCCCGTCGTTGAGACGATCGAGCCGGCACCGCCCGACCATCCGTAGCCGATGTGTCCTACCGGTTGCAAAGTCCCGGTGGGTGATACGGCATAACCTTTGGCCATGTTGGGCAGTGCGTTCTCGTCCTTGAGAAAGGCGCTGTGTACCATGTGGGTCGGCGCGAAGATGTTCTTTGCGATGTAGTCGTGATACGGCATATGAGAAACGCGCGCGACGATCGTTCCCAGCAGAAGATAGTTCGTATTGCTGTATTCCGAGACGGTGCCCGGCTTGTGTCGTAGGGGCAAGTTCTCGATCGACGCGAGAACGGAATCGAGGCTCCCCTCACTACTGGATATCGCCTGTACCGCGCCCGGCACATCGTTGATATGGTCGGGAATACCGCTGGTCATATGGAGCATCTGCTCGATGGTTACGTTCTTGGCGCGCGGATACTCGGGAATGTACTTTCCGAGCCTATCGGTAAGCTTCAGCTTGCCGCGCTCTTTTAGCTGCAAGATCGCCGCAGCAGTAAATTGCTTCGTGATCGAGCCGATTTCGAAGGCTGTGTTCTGCGTTACCGGTTCGCCTTTGGCGACGTTTCTAACGCCGTATTCGCGATTGAACACGAGGTGGCCGTCGCGAATTACGGCGATCGCGACTCCTGGGATGACCTGGTAATCGAGCGCGGGCGGGACGACTGCTTCAACGGCAACCGAGATTGCGGAATCTGAAATCGGTGCCGCGGCTGGATAGGCCGACGTAGCAGTGATAGCTGCGATAGCGGTTATTAGGGCCAATGGCCGCACGATCCGTCCCACCCAATGTGTCATCACTGTCCTCTCGCCCTAATGGTAACTCAGCGCCGCCGCGCCGGTACTGTTAGGTATGCTGGACTTGATCGGCAGCCTGCTCGATGACGCGATAATGTGGGCAATCGGTAATGCCCTCGCGCGCGTGTTCTTACGCAAACGGTACATGCGCCTGCCCTTCGACTTCGCGCCCTTCGGGCGCTACGCTCAGGATGACAAGGGCGCTACGCTCAGGATGACAGGGTGGAGATTTGCGGGGCGGCGGAGGCGGCGGGCAGGTAAGCGTTGACGATCGTGAGTGGATCGTAGGCTGAGATTTCGGGGAGCGGTTCGCTCGCGTGTTCGCGGCGTACCGCGCGCAGCGTGTCGACGGCTTCGGGCAGCGCATACTGCTCGCCGACGATCGATGCGATGAAGCGGCCGCCGCGGATTTCGCCGCGCGCTTCGAGTCGGCGCAGTGCAAGAAGTACTTCGCGCCAGGGCGGTGCGATCGATTCGCGTGCCACGACGTCGCGGAACACGACGCCCCACCGCGCGAGGAGGCGGCGCGCAAACGATTCGGCGTCGATGCTATCGGTCGTACCGACCAAGCGCGTCCAGCGGCCGCCCGACGAACGCGGGCGGGCGCGTAAACCTTTTTCACCCAGGCGACGCTTCGCGTCGATGAGCGAGCGTAATGCGTCGAAGCCGTCGGCGGTGACGAGTCCGGCAGCGACGAGCTGCCACAATGCTTCCTCGACTTCCGCCGCAAGGCGTTTCGCGCCGCGCACGAGTTCGGCGAAGAATGGTGCGCCGCGATTGTCGATTTCGGCGAGCACGTCGATGGCGGCGTGCGAGAGGCCTTCGGATTCGGTGGGGCGGCTAACGATGAGCTCGTCGGAGTCGACGCGCGTAAATACTGAGATGGGTGCGAGCTTGGTGGGGCGGACGCGGCGTTTGCGTTCTTCCTCGACGATCGTGAGCGCGGGATGCGGCGTGAGGCGTCCCCACATCACTTCACCCGAATAGCAAAGGCGATCGAGAAACTCCGGTTTGTATCCCGCGACGCGCTTTGGAAGAATCTGCGCTTCCCATGCGGCGGCGGGAATTTCGTAGCCTTCGAGCTGGCGAATAACTTGCAGCGTTCCGTCAATGCCGTGCAGTCGCGACGCCGGCGTGACGTGCTGCCAGCGATAGAGGAAGCGCGCGTAGACGTCGGTCGTTACCGGTTCGATTTCACGGCGCAACTGACCGATGGTCAGGCGGTGGATACGCGCGAGCACGCGGCGGTTGCACCACTCTTCGGCTTCGGCATTACGGAAGTGGCCGCGCAGCACCTGGCCTTCGGTTTCGAGCTTGATCATCGACGCCGACACAGCTTCTTCGTCTACGCCGAGCGTGTTTGCCAGCTCCGCAACGGTTACCGGGCCGCTGCATTCCAGCCAGCCGCGCACGATCTCGGTTAGCGCATCTTGCGGCTGATCCGGCACGGACATTCCCGCAACGGCGTTGATTGCGGGCGTATGTTGGACGTCGCCGTACGCTTTACGCACGAGATCGAGTCGCTCGGCGCAGGTCCAAAATGCGCCCGCCCTTCGACTCCGCTCGCTGCGCTCAGGGTGACAAATAGCGGTGGCGCGGTTTTGGTTGGCGAGTTCGTCGAACCACGGTTGCCATGCGGCGATCGGTGGGACGACGATGAGCGTTGCGAGGGCGTCGTGGAGCTCTTCGGCGTCGCGAACGACGGGCCACGACTCTTGCGCGACTTCGGCGATGGCGTTGGGATCGAGAATGCCGGTACCGTCGAAATCGGTGCGCGACATCCGGCGCATCTGGACCGCGCGGGTGCGGCGTTCCTCCAGCGGTGCGTCGTCGAGATAGGCGTACGGATTGGCGTTGAGAATCTCGTGGCTGAACTGCGACGGTTCGGCGGTATCGACCGCGACGGTACGAATCTTGCCTTGCTCGATGCCGGCGAGAATCTCGGTGAGGCCGTCGATATCCATCGCTTCGTGCAAGCAGTTGTCGATCGTTTCGCGCACCAGCACGTGATCGGGAATGCGAATCGGGCCGGTGAGGTTTTCGGGACACGCCACTTGATCGGGGAAGACCGAGGCGAGCAGGTCGTCGGCGCGCATGCGCAGGAGCTGTGGCGGGACTTTGCGGCCGCCGCGCTGCCGCAGAATCGCCAGCGAACGCACCGCGTTCCAGCGCCACCGCGCTTCGAACATCGGCGCCGGCAGCAACGCTTGGGTGAGCACGTTTTCGACGCTGGCGGATCTGACGAACTCGAAGACGGCATCGAGCGCAAATGCGTGCTGCTCGGCCAGCGAGATGCAGATGCCGTTATCGGTCGCCGCAGCCTGCAGCTCGAAGTTGAAACCGACGCAGAAGCGTTTGCGCAGCGCAAGCCCCCACGCGCGGTTGATGCGTGCACCGAACGGCGCGTGAATGATCAACTGCATTCCGCCGCCTTCGTCGAAGAAGCGTTCGGCGACGATCGTGTCGCAGGTCGGAACGACGCCCAGCGACGCCTTTCCGACGCGAACGTATTCGAGAATCTGTTGCGCACCGGCGCGGTCGACGGCGCACTCGTCGAGCAGCAGTTCGAGCGCCGCTTCGTCGTTGAGCTCGTCGATCGTGCGGCGCAGCTCGGAGACTTCGTGCGAGAGCTCGATCGTGCGGCCTAAGCCTTCGCCGTTCCAGAACGGCACCGTGGGCGGCGCGCCGTGCGCGTCTTCCACGCGCACCGTGCCGTTTTCGACGCGGCGAATCTTCCACGACGTGGTTCCCAGCAAAAAGATGTCGCCGGCCAAACTTTCGATGGCGAAATCTTCGTCGAGCGTGCCGACGAGGTGGCCGTCGGGCTCGGCGATAACGCGATAGTTGGCGACTTCGGGAATCGCGCCGCCGCACGTGATCGCCGCCAACCGCGCGCCGCGACGCGCGCGCAAGATGCCGTTGACGCGGTCGTAGTGCAGAAACGTTCCGCTGCGGCCGCGCGCGGTGGCGATACCGTCGGCGAGCATGGAAACGACTTCGTCGAAATCTTTGCGCGGCAGATCGCGATAGGGATGCGCGCTGCGAACGAGCGCAAAGAGCTCGTCGTCTTTCCATTCGCGCGTCGCACACGCGGCGACGATTTGCTGGGCGAGAATATCGAGCGGCGCGATGGGCATGACGAGCGCATCGATCTTGCTGCCGCGCATGGCGCGTACGAGCGCGGCGCATTCAAGCAGCTCGTCGCGCGTGGTGGCGAAAATCGTGCCGTGCGGTTTGGCGCCGACCCAATGGCCCGAACGGCCGATCCGCTGCAATGCAGTGGCAATTGCACGCGGGCTGCCGAGTTGGACTACGCGATCGACGGTGCCGATGTCGATGCCGAGCTCGAGCGACGCGGTCGCGACGACGGCGCGCAGCTCGCCGTTCTTTAAGCGATTCTCGGCCTCGAAGCGCGCTTCGCGCGCGAGGCTGCCGTGATGCGGCATGACCAGTCCCGGACCGAGGCGTTCGGTGAGCGCAAACGCGACGCGTTCGCTCATGCGGCGCGTCGGCACGAAGATCAAGGTCGTGCGATGCTGCTGGATCGTCGCGGCGAGCGTGTCGTAGATCTCGGCCCACATTTCGCCGCTGGCGACGGCGCCGAGCTCGTCACTGGGCACCGCAACGTTGAGTCCCATTTCGCGGCGGCTGCCGACGTCGACGATCTTGGTCTGCGGGCTCAAGAACTCGGCGACCGGCTGCAGTGGGCGCACCGTTGCCGACAAACCGATGCGTTGCGGTTTCTTTCCGCCATGGCCGGCGACGAGATCGTCGAGCAGCGCGAGCGTGAGCGCGAGATGCGAACCGCGTTTGCTGTTGGCCATCGCGTGGATTTCGTCGACGACGACGGTATGAACGGTGGTGAAGAGCGCGCGCGAACGTTCGGCCGTCAGCAAGATGTAGAGCGATTCGGGCGTGGTGACCAGCACGTGCGGCGGCTTGCGCAGCATCTGCTGGCGCGCTGCCGGCGTGGTGTCGCCGGTGCGGACTGCCGTGCGGATCGGCTGCATCGGCGTGAGCGTTTCGACCGAGCGCGCGACCAGTTCGGCCAGCGGCAGCTCGAGGTTCTTACGGACGTCGTTGGTCAGCGCTTTGAGGGGCGAGACATAGACCACCAGGGTGGCCTCGGGCAGGCGGTCATCGACGGCGCGAGACACCAGGTCGTCGAGACAAATAAGGAAGGCGGCCAGCGTCTTACCGGAGCCGGTCGGGGCGGAGACCAGCACGTCGTGGCCCTCACGGATGAGCGGCCACGCTTCAATTTGGGGCTCCGTGGGCTTGGAAAACCGGTCGGCAAACCAAGCACCAACTAAGGGATGGAACGACTCCCGCATTACGAGCTACAACCTTCGCCGGCCGTTGGGAGATGCGTCACGCGAGATCCGTTTTTGGGCCTCCCCTACGGGCCCTTAAAATAGGCCAGAATTTGTGGTACTGTACTCTGTGTGATGAAAAGTATGTCGATAGCAGAAGTCAAGGCAAATTTCTCGACGCTGGCTCGCGAGGTGGAGCGCGGCGTTACCGTGGTCGTCACTCGCCACGGCAAGCCAGTGCTAGAAATGCGCCCCGCCCAACGACTGACGGTAGATGAAGCGATAGCGGGGATTCGGCGGTTCCGAAAGTCCGAAGGTTTTAACGCATCTGCGCCATCGCCGTCGCGTAAGGAACGCCCTCGTAACTACGTTCATAGAGGACACAAGCGCTAGTGGCATTCGTTCTCGACGCTTCGATTGTTCTAAAGTGGTTCGTTGAGGACGAGATGTCGCCGGACGCCGACAAGCTCCTCGATCGCGTTCGTAGCGGCGGGGCCGTGGTGCCCGCGCTTTTTCGCTGGGAAGCTCAGAACGTCTTGGTTCAAGCCGTTCGCAACTCTCGCCTGACCGTAGGACTTGCCGATCTCGCGCTCGAGGAACTGGCAGCATTGCCTATCGCCGTCGAGCACCCGGGTGAGAAGCTATTTTTTGGTGGCGAAACCGCGCTCGCGCTGCATTATGATCTAACGCCGTACGATGCCGCTTACGTTGCCGTGGCGCTCGACTATCGTTTGGAGTTGGCGACGGCGGACAGCGAATTGGCCAAAGCAGCGAGAGACGCTGGGGTGCACGTCATCCACGTTCGGTAGCGCATTCTTGGCATAGTCCAAAGGTATCACTACCGTACGCTCGACGCGGACCTTCGCCGTCGTAAAGCGAAGCCTTTAGCGTAAGGAGGCTTTCATGAAGACTGCGCTTGTCGTACTGTCGATTCTGCTCATTGCCGCAACGCCGGCGACACCGCCACCGGCGTCAAAGGCCCCGCCCGGTGCGCCGTCGCTTCCCTCGGCCTACGTTCCGCGCGGCACCGTTATTCCGGTGACCGTCACCAAGGACATCAGAGTCGGCGGCGCGGGAACGAATAGTGAGGCACATAAAGTGAAGATGGAAGTCACCCAAGACGTCATCGTCAACGGCTACACGATAGTCAAAGCCGGTGATCTTGCCGAAGGCGAATACACGAATCAAAACAATATCACTAAACGCGTCTTTTCAACCAACGAATCGCAAGAGGTTGCGCTCGACGTCGACGACATCATCAACTTCTGCGGCGATACATTACACATGACCTTCGAGCGAACGTTCGTCGGCGGCGCGCGCGGCGGGTTCATGTCCTTTGGTGTCCACGCCCACGACGCCGTCTTTGCTAAGGGCTCCATCTTGAAAGCAGCCACAGATCGCCCCGAACGCACTATTTGCGCCGAGAAGACCACCGCAACGCCCGCGCCGTTACCGTCGCCGATGATTCTCACCGACGAAGACGCGCAAGCCGAAGCCTCCCCGAGCCCGCAGCCGTGACGTTGCGCGCGCTCGCGTTCCTCGCACTGCTCACCGCCTGCGCGGCGCCGCCGACGTCGCTCCCACCGATCTCGCCTGCGTTAGTAAGCCAACACGTCACACCCGGCACGCTCGAACTTCGTTCACGCTTTTGAAGGCAGCCGTAGCGCCTTGACGCACGAAGGTCGCATGGCACGAGCGATAAGGCCTTAGTCTTAGATGTCTTTTCGGCTAATTAAATCTGGTGAATCCGGACTAAACCCGGATTCGCCATATGACTTCGGCAAGAATGCATCCGAGTCGCGCGATTAAGCGGGAACGTACGTCAACCTAATCACGTCCTCGACAATTAGATCGCTGGCAACAAGGCGCAGCGGCGGCCGGGGGCCGGCGAAGAATGGCTTGCCGCGGCCAAGCACGATGGGGTGTATGTAGAGTCGATACTCATCAATAAGATCGGTCAGGCTTCTTGCCAGGTCCGGTCCGCCAACGGCAATCTCGCCCTCGAGCCGGGCTTTCAGCCCGCGTATCACCGCCTCGATGTCGTCTGCGACAAGCGTGGCGTTGGGGCCGACCGACTTCAACGAGCGCGACACGACCCACTTCGGTTGGCGCCGCCACGCCGCCGCGAAGTCGAGTTCCTCTGCGCCCCACCCGGGAAGGTCTTCGTCCCAATAGCGCATGACCTCGTACATGCGGCGACCGTACACGCTGCCGGCCAGGTCGCGCACTCGCTCGGTGAAGTGACGAAAGAGCGAGGGACCAGGCGCAAATTCCTGGTGGTCGATGTAGCCATCCAGGGACTGGTTCAGTCCGAAGACGAGTTTCGCCATGCTGCAAAACCTCCACCACAGGGCCTTCAGAATAGCTCCGATCGCCGTCTCGCTGAAGGATGGTTGGCGCGCTCTGGATCGCAGATCGTAGCTGGCCCCCTCGCCTGCCCGTCACGAGACCGCGGGGGAATTGCCGCCGTGGAAACGGCCGAACAGGCGCGCGGACATCAGACCGATCAGCAGGACGCCCACCCCAACGGCGATGACCTGATCCGCGGCGCGCAGGTCGAAATTCCCCACCCGGGCGATCAGCAGGTAGGCGATGACGAAGTTCGCGAAGCCCCAGAGCACGTTCACGGTCGCGGACGAGAGCCCCTGCCCCGGCGGCTTGGCGAACGGGCTCTGGAACGGTCGTCCCATCACGCCGCTGACGAAATGCGGAATGGCGTTGGACGCAAACGCGCCGCCGAACAGATAGGCCAGGTCGTGAAGCCAATTCATGATCAGGCGCTCCTTTCCAGAAGGTCGATGATCTGCCGCGTCGTGCCAGTCTCGCCGATCCTCGGAAAAACCCGGGTGACGCTGTGAGCATGGGCGCCGTCGCGCCCGTCGGCCATGGCGTCGGTCGCGAGCGTGACGTTGTAGCCGAGCTCATAGGCCTGGCGGGCGGTGACCTCCACGCCGTTGCTGGTGGCGACGCCGACGACCACGACCTGGGTGACCGCCAACGCCTTCAGATGGGCGTCGAGATCGGTGTTGGTGAAGGCGCCGGGCGTGTGCTTGGTCACCACATGGTCGTGCGGCTGCCGGTTCAGCTCCGGGATCAGATCGGTCCAGCCGGGGGCAAGTTGGAGGTGGGGTCTTGGCTGCTC
>DASRSM010000029.1:0-7411 GCA_035656415.1 Vulcanimicrobiaceae bacterium
CATTGAGCACGTCGACGGAGCGGCCGCTCTGCGAGATCGCAACGACCGTCGCGTCTTCGTAGGCGCGATGATCGAGGCGCGCTTCCGTCGCGGCGAGCGCGTCGGCACGCAACCCGCGCCGGCGCAACGCCAGCGCACCAAGCTCGGCGGCGTGGAGCGAGCTGCCGCTGCCGACGAGCACGGCCCGGCTTTGACGAAGCGCGTGCGCCAGCCTTACGCCGGCGTTTCCGTGCGCGAGCCGTCGCCAGACGGCGGGCTGCTGGCGAATCTCCCGTTCGAAACTACGGCCAAGCATGAGACGGTATCATGCCGGTCGATCCGTTGAGGCCGGCCGGAGCCGCCGTATCGGTGTCGGGATCGCTCTCGTTCATGATGCGCGCGACGTTTTCGTGAAAACGCCCCAAGTCGCCGCTCGTAACGTAACGCACGCGCCCCGATTCGGCTTGCGTCCCTTCGGCGAGATGCGCCGCGCGCTCGGCCTGCATGACTGCGGGATCGACCAGCGCCACGTTCTCGCCGAGCGAGTTGCGGAAATGCTCTTCCAATAACGGATAGTGCGTGCACCCGTAAATGACTGCGTCGAGATCGCACGGCAGCTGGGCGCAAACGGCGGCAACGGCTTCGTGCGCGCGCGGCGTACCAATTTCACCCGCTTCTACCAGCGGTACGAGCGCCGGTGCGGCGACTTCCCACACCTCGGCCCCGGCGACCGCCGAACGCAGCGTGCGGCCATACGAGCCGGCGCGGACCGTTGCAGCGGTTGCGACCACACCCACACGCCGGTAGCCGGCGCGCTGCACGGCCGTAGCGGCGGAGTCGATGAGATCGAGCACGTGAGCGCGCGTCGACGGCCATCCGTACCGCTCGGCGATGGCGCACGACGTGTTGCAGCCGATGACGATCGTGGCCGCGCCTTGCCGGTCGAGCCACGCGAGATTCGCCGAGAGCAGCCGATGTAGATCGTCGGGCGTACGATCGCCGTACGGCACGTGCGCCTGATCGGCAAAAAACAGCAGGTCCGCCTGCGGAAGGCGCTCGTGCACGCGGCGCACGACGGTAAGGCCGCCGAGGCCCGAGTCGAAGAGTCCGATCATCGCCAGTTGGGTCCTATTGTGCCGGTTGGTTCGAGACGGGATGGCTCTGCGAATACTCCGCGATGCCGTCGGCAATTTCTTGCACGACCTTTTGGCGCCACGACGACGACGCGAGCAACGCGTAGTCGTGGGGATTGGTAAGGAACGCCGTTTCGATCAGCACTGCGGGCATCCGCGAATGCAGGGTTACGTACAGATGGCTCTTGATGATGCCGTCGTCCTTGGTACCGTCGTTGGCGAGAAAGCGATCGATCGATCGCGCCAGCGCGTAATCGCCCTTCTTCGAAATGTAGCACGTCGTTCCGTACGGACCCGAATTGATGAACGCGTTGACGTGGAGGCTGACGAACATCCGCGCTCCCGCTCTATTGGCGACGTCGTCGCGGGCTTGCAGCTCGTCGTGCGCGGACGCATCGGGACCGTACACGTCGACGTCGGTTTCGCGCGTCATCTGCACCTGCCAGCCGCGAGCCGTTAAAATGTCGCGCAGCCGCTTGGCCATGTCGAGCGCGATATCGGCTTCGCGCAGACCGCCGTGCATCGTACCGGTATCGCTCCCGCCGTGGCCCGGGTCGATGACGATCAGTCTCGGATTCTTGGCGACGTAACCGCTGTTGTCGTCGTGCGGTCCGAACTTCCAGTTGGCATCGTTCGCGTTGTCCGTCGCGTTCTCGTCGATCGGCGCGGGCGTCACCAGATCTTGTTCTTCGTTAGAGGCAACCACCGAACCGATGCTGCCGGTGCCCATGCGTGCGACGTCGGATGCGTCTTGGCGGCCGACGGCGATCGTGAGCCCGGTCGCGGCCGGAGAAATCGTGAGCGTTTTCGGACCGATCAGCGAGATGGCGACGCGGACCGTCTGCGGGTCGTTTTGGCGAACGCGTAACGACGCGAGCGGATCGGGCTCGTCTTGATCGAGCGGCGGTCCGGCGAGTTGAGCGCCGGTGATATCCACCCAAAATCGATTGTCGGGATCGCGCAGGCGATGCCACTCGAACGACGCGTTTCCGGTGACGGCGATCGAAACGACGTAACCGTCGGGCGATTGCTGCACCGTTACGCCCGTAACCGTTGCCGGCGCGTTAGAAGGCGCGGTGGACGGCTGCGAAGACTGTGCCGCCTGTTGTTGCTGCTGCTCTTGCGGCAGCGCTTGTTGCTGTGGCTGCTGCTCTTGAGGCTGTTGAGGCTGTCCGGGCTGCTGCGCGACGGTCTGCGCGGTCGACGGGGCGCCGCTAAACCCGAGGACGACGTCGCGATCGTCGTTGCTGTGCGGCGCTTCGTGCGCGGCTCCGGGAAGGAGCTGCACCGTAACGAGCGTCTTCGGATCGCGAGCGGTCCCGGTCTGCGCGATCTGCAGCGCGCGAATGCCGCCGGCATTGACGGCACGCGTTCCGCTCAGCGTCGTGCCGACGCCGTCGAACTCGTACGTTACCGACGACGGCGTTTCGTTGGTCACGCGCGGATGCAGCGGCGCACCGCCGTGCGCGACGATCGTAGTGCGCGCGCCTTGGGTGGAGACGTCGAGTGTCGCGAGTTGGGGCTGCAGCAGCGTCAGCGGTCCGTCTTGACGCAGCGCGAGATCGAGCGAGCGCAGCACTTCGTCGAAGGGCAGATACACTTCCGTGCCTTCTTGGTACGGAGCGAAGCTCGCTTGCAAACTAATCGGCCCGACCTCGTAACGGCGATCCCCGACCGCAAAACTGACGACGACCGGTACCGACGTCGTGATCATGACGTAACGCTCGCCCGGTTTCCACGTGATCACGGCACCGGTCGCGCGCAACACCGCTTGCAGTCCCGGATCTTGGCTGCCGATTGCCAAACCGAGACTGCCCGATTCGACGTGCGTAAAGCGAATCGTCTGCTGCTGGTACTGCGCCGTAATCGGTGCGCTCGTTCCCGCAACGGCTGCCGCCGTGCCGGCGAACGCACACGCGAAAGCGAGACTAAAAGTCCGAACGATGAAGCGGCGTATCAAGTTCAACATGCCCCCCCGGTAGCGTCGGCAGCGTCTTCCCTTCGACTTTCACTTGCACGGCGTCGATGCCGGGCAATCCGGTTAGCGTGTAGACGAGGGCTTTGAACTCGCCGTTCTCGGCAAACGCCCCACCCGGCTGCTGATCTACTTCTCTAGAAAGATCGACCGTCGCCGTCGATCCATTAACGGTAGCACCGAGCACGCGAGTTCCCGGCGGAAAACGTATCGCTTGCACCTCGCTCGGCGGACCGGCGACCGCTTCGACCGCTGCGTACAGTGCGACGTTGTGCCGATGTTCGGCCGCACCCTCGCCAGGTTGCTGCGAACGTAAAGAGACGCTCAGCGTACCGAGCGTCGTTCCATCGAGTTTCGTGTAATAGACCGTCAGGGTTGACCCGGCGGCCCCGGGTCGGTGAGAGAGGTAGTACCACGTGCCGGCTGCGACGATCGCCAGCACGAGGACGAGCAGAGGTAATCGCGATGTCCTCACGTGCTCTTATCGTTCTCTGACGGATGCAACTATTCATTCGTCGAACTCACGGGCCTATGTCTCAGGGCTGGCTATGAAGTGGGTCGTCAAAAGCATTGACGCCGAACGGCGGCATCTGGAACGCGCGCGGCGCTGCTTTATCGACGAGCCCAACGACGAGCACCTCCACGACGTGCGCACGCGAGGCCGCCGTCTCCGGTCCTTTCTGGAAGACGTCCGCGAGATCGAGAAGCGCCCGAAGCTGCTGCGCCGGGTCAGACGCGCGGCCGCGCTGACCGATGCGGCGCGCGACGCCGCGATTCTGCTGGCACTGCTCGAGCGCACCGTCGATGAGTCCGAGCGCACAACGGCCGAGCCTCTTGTCGAGCAGCTGCGCGAACGGCAGCGCATCGCCACCAGCGAAGCGCGCCGCCTGCTGCGCAAGGTCGAGTTCCCGTGAAGCCGCGACGCATCGACCTCGACGGCGCGGGCACGGCCCGTGAGGTTATCGACCGCATCGTGCACACGCGGCGCGAAGAAGCGACCTCGCTCTCGACGGCGCTTGGATCGGGCGAGATGCACGCGCTTCACGACTTTCGCATCGCGTGCAAGCGGTTGCGCTACGCGTTGGAGCGGTTCTGCGATCGCGTTCCGGAATTCGAGCAGGCGGCGGCGCAGCTCGCCAACGTTCAAGATGCGTTAGGTGAAGCGCACGACCGCGACGTGCTGCTCGCGATCCTTCCGCCGACGATGCCGGAAACGGAACGTCGTTTAACCGAAGAGCGCGAAGCGCTGGTGCAACGCGCCGCCGAAGTTTGGGAATCCTGCCGCTAACTACTCGGAACAGACTTCGGCCATCTCTTGGTCGTCTGCAGCTCCTTCCGCGATAGCTTGGATTTCATCTTTATCTTTTTCGATTTCGTACTCGGCGTGCGCCCATTCAGCGGCGCCTTCGGCGCCGCCCTCTACGGACGCTCCGCTGATCGCCGCCGCTGCGACCGCGCAACGAACGATCCCCCCTTGGCGTCGAAAGAATTTTGAAACCTTGACGAGGATGTCCTCATCGACTTGCGCCTCTCCCGCGGCTTCATCTTGGTGCCGCCCGTTTTGCATCTCGTCCAGTACCGAACCGTCGGGCCGGACGTTCCACCATCCGTAGTAGTCGTTCGCGTCCGAAAGTTTGACGACGTTGTTAGGAACGTACGCAACGGTCCCGTCGGCAATCGCGGCCCCGACTCGCGCTTTTGCATCGTCGGGCGCGCGCAGCCCGGTGAGGTCACCCGTCGAACGAACGGCAATGGTTGCGACGTTTTCCTTCGGTGCCCAATCGAAAACCGTTAGCACGTCGTTCCCGCCCACGCGATCCGCGCGGTGCGCGATCATGTTCGGCGCTCCGGCGGCATAGCGCTCCGCCAGCAGCGACGAAACGCCCAAGGCTACCGTGTCCGTCGCCGATCTACCGAGCGAAATCGCGTTGTCGTTGGCTCGGTCGAGCACAATCGCAGCGCTTTCGCTCCCGGGTTTCGCGCCGGCATGCCAAACAAAACCGGCTAAACCAATACTGGGCTGCGCGTTGACGATCGGAACCACCGGCGAAGCCGTCAAAGCAAAAAGCACCGGCCGAGTGCGATAATAATTTCGCTGAACGCGTCCCAGCGCGGATGCAAGCGTCGCCGCATCGGGCGCTTTCGTGTCGAGCTTCGCGCGATCGCCGACGCCGGCGATCGCCGAACCTTCCGTCACGCTCACGTTCCAGATTGCCGCGAGCGGCAAATACACGCCGCTGCTCTGCTCGATCGGGGCGAACTGCGCCGAGGCTGCGCGTCCGGCGGAGCGATCGGCAAACGAAACGCTGTCGAAGATCGGGCTGTCGACGGTTTGTGCCTTCGCGTTGGGAGCACTCACGGTGACTTGCAGCCAGACTGCGCTGACGTCGACCGGGATCGGCGTCGAAATCGGTGACGGTGTAGGTGCGGGCGTGCCAAATGCGGTCAGCGCTCCCGATGGGCCCTTCGCGGCCAGGGCGCCGATGCCGGGCCCGTTCGCCCGGGCGGGTAGGGGCAGTATGAGCGGCGTGCCGGTAAAGACCGCATCGCCGGCGCGGATAACCGGCGTATAAGCCACCATCCCGCTGGGCACCGCCGCCGGAACGTTCACTTTCGTATCCGTGGGCTCGGCAAACATAAACGCAAGCGTCTTATCCTCCAGGCCGGTCGCCGGCCACGTCTGCTGCATCAACGTTTGATCGCCGTTCTTTCGCGATTCGGCGTGAACGCGCAGCGTAACGCTGACAAATTCGTGCGCCGGCAGATCGGCCGTCGTCTGACCGGCAGCACAAATCGACGAGCCGGGAGCGGCGTGCGGCACGGACGGATCCAAGTCGATCCATCCCGGTGGGGTCTGCTGCTGCAGCCATACGTGCGTCGTCACGAACGGGCGTACGTCTTGTGCGCTGAGGGTCTTGACCGGAACGTTGGCGCCTTGCAGTTGTCCGTTAAGAGTCGTCGTCCCGTTTTTTGCTTGCGTCACGATGTCGGACCACGCCGACGCGATGCGCGTCAGGAAAGCCTTAGCCTTTGGGCTCGTCGTGGGATCGTTGGCGACGTCTCCGGCGAACTGCGCGATCACGTACGGCGGCCGGTACGCATTGACGGCACTTGCGATGACGGCGTCGGCTTGTTGGGGCGTAAGCGTGCACGTTGCGTATCGAAGATTCGCATTCGGATTCGCGGCGCGGACCAAGTCGTGAAGAAGCAGCGCTTTATCGACGTCGTTTCCGGCTCCGTCCGCCAGCGTCGCCGCAGCACCGCGAAATGCGCCCGGATAGACCTCTAATCGCACGCCGTCGGAGACGCGCGTCAGCAGCGCCTTCGGGTCCGAACCCAGCCGTTTAGCTTCCGCGGCGATGCTCGCCGAAGGCGCGCCCGCCTGCGGGATCGCGACCGGCGAAGGTTCGGCCTGCGATGGCGGTGACGCAATGAGATTCGGCAGCCGGTGCGACGAGCTCAACCACGCGCTCGCGGCGAAAGCGCCGGCAAGCCAAACCACGTTGAGCAGCAAGGCCGCTTGCGGACGCTTCCACAAGAGAACGAACGTTGCGGTCGCCAATACGGCAGCGCCCAGCGCGCTTTCGAGCGCAGCCGTCGCGCCGTGGACATTGGCGACGACGAGATATATTGCTGCAGCAGCAACCACGAATGCAAGAAAACGAGCAAGCCAACGGTTCATCTCAACTCTCCTCAGTTCACCTAGCATACTACCGCAAGGTGGGCGAAGCGTGTCGAGCGCCAGCCTGCTTGCCCAAAAGATGTATCCATTGACCCTACGTGTTATGAACCAATCGTGGAAGTCAGGGAGCGCAGCGATTTCGCCCTCGCGGGAAAGCACGTGCGGCTGGAGCCTTTGCAGGAACGGCACGCCGGCGGGCTGACGGCGGCGAGCGCGGGATCGGATCCGGATTTATATCGCTGGAGCTTCGTTCCGGTCGGCCCGAAAGCGGTTCGTGAGTACATCGCAACCGCGCTGCGCTGGCGCGACGAAGGCAACGCATACCCGTTCGCGATCGTTCGCGCGAACGACGGAGCCCCGATCGGCAGCACGCGTTTCTTCGACCTCGAGCGATGGGGATGGCCCCACGGTTACGACAATGCCGGCCGGCCGTTCGACGCCTGCGAGATCGGATACACCTGGCTCAGTCCGGCGGCTGTTCGAACCGCGGCGAACACGGAAGCGAAGCTTCTTTTGCTGACGCACGCGTTCGAAACGTGGAATCTTTGGCGCGTCGTCTTTCACGCAGACGAACGCAACGAGCGCTCGCGAAACGCCTTAGCGCGAATCGGTGCGAAGTTCGAGGGTATTCTGCGCGCGTAC
>DASRSM010000030.1:0-3333 GCA_035656415.1 Vulcanimicrobiaceae bacterium
TCGAAGACGATTTCAACTTACCCACGCTCGGATCGGCAGCCGACGGATACTCCGACGCGCGCGCGACCAGCATGATGGACGGATTCGACTTCACGCAAGTGCCCCTAAAATTCCACAAAATTACCGCTCCCACGCCGCCAACGTATTTCGTAACCGCGCGTCCCTCCGGACGCGTTCCCGACGAATAAAGGAGCGTTTGAAAGTGCCCGACGACGAATAGGCGAATACAGGCGGGGTGCATATAAAAGTAGCCAAAACCGGCGACGTCGCGCCCGGAACGACGCGCCGCCTCGAGACCGACGGCATCGAGCTTCTGCTGTGTAACGTCGACGGAAAACTGTACGCGATCGAAGACGTGTGCACTCACGACGGCGGCCCGCTCGATCAGGGAACGCTCGAGGGTGAAACGGTCGTGTGCCCGCGGCACGGTGCCACCTTCGACGTCCGCACCGGCGACGCGCTTACGCTACCCGCCGTGATACCGTTGATGACGTTTCCCGTAACGATCGAAGGCGACGACGTCTACGTCGATGCCTAGCTGACGTTGCGGGCGGTATGGCGCGCGGGCCTTGCCGCGATCGTCGTCCTGGTCCTCGCAATCGGGTTCGTGGCCTTCAACGTCGCGATCGGCATGCGTGCGCACTCGCAGACGACCGGCGTTGTGAGCGGATTGGGCTTGCGCGCACCCGTTTCGATACTGCGCGACGCCCGCGGCGTTCCGCACATTATCGCGCAAAACGAACGCGATCTGTTCTTCGCCCAAGGGTATGCGGAAGCATCGGATCGTCTCTTTCAAATGGACCTGCAACGCCGCTACGTCGAGGGCGCGCTCGCCGAAGTTTTCGGTAAGGTGGCGCTGCATAGCGACGAAAGGGAGCGCGCGGTTCCGGTGCGAGCGATCGTGCTGGCGCAATGGCAGCGTTTGGACGTGCACTCGCGCGACGTGCTGCAAGCGTTTGCCGATGGCGCGAACGCGGCGATGGAGCGCGAGCCGCTGCCCGTAGAGTTCCGTCTGCTGGCATACCGGCCGCAACCGTGGCGACCGTTCGACACGCTGGCGATCGGCATGGCCGAAGTACTCGACTTGATCGACGACTGGAACGAAGTTGCCAACCGCGACGCGGCGTTCCGCAAAGGCGGTGAATCGCTGCTCGACGCGTTGTATCCGATGAGCGATCCGTGTTACGACGCACCCGTTACGGCGGGACTCGGCGCGATCGGTCCCGGTAAGCCGTGCGCCGCGCGTCCGAAGTTGCCGTCGATTCTTGCGCGGCAGCCGTCGCCGGTGGGCAGCAACGAATGGGCTGCCGGAGCGGCGCACTCGTCGACGGGACGCGCGCTGTTGGCGAACGATCCGCATTTGGGGCTCTCGATTCCCGGCGTATGGTATTTGGCCGATCTGCGCGCGCCTGGGTTCCACGCAGCGGGCGCGACGCTCGCCGGCGTGCCGGCGATTTTGCTCGGTCACAACGACCGCGTCGCGTGGGCCATGACCGACGGAACGACGGCGTCGCTGTCGGTTTTCGTTCCCCCGCGTCAATTAGATCCCAAGCGGTGGCGCACCGAAACCTTCGGGGTTCGCTTCGGCGGCCACGCTACGCAACGCTTTTATAGCACGCCCTCCGCGTTCGGCGTTACCACCGACGACGGCCGCTTCGTGCTCGTGAAGTGGCGCACGTACGAGCATCCTTCGTTTGCCGGCACGACCTTCTTCGATCTCGATCGCGCGCGCTCGATCGAAGACGCGCTTGCCGCGTTGCAGCGATACGAAGGTCCGACGCACAATTTCGCGATCGCCGACGTCAGCGGACGCGTCGCGTACGTACTGGCGGGCCCTATCCCCGACGATCCGCTGTGGGCGCGGCGCGTGCATCCGTCCGCGGATTTGACACACGATTTCCCACCCGTTCCGTGGAGCGCGATGCCGCGCGTGGCGCCGTCGCGCAACGGCGTCGTCTGGACCGCCAACAATCGCGTCTACGGCAAAGGCTATGCATACCGGCTCAGCCCTCAATTCGCGGCGCCGTATCGCGCGTACCGTATCGCGCAGCTGCTTCGGGCGCAGCCGAAGTACGACGTCGCGTATTTCACGCGCATGCAGATGGACGCGCTATCGTTACCCGAGCTCGAGCTCGCGCATACCGTCGCGCCGTCGCTGCAGCAAACCGATGGCGCTCTTGCAAACGCGTTCGCGCACTGGAACGGGCAGATGACCGGCGATTCCACCGCGGCAACGGCAATCGTCGCGCTGCGGACGGCATTGACGGCCGGCCACAAAGGGCGCATGCCTTCCGTGCTGGCCGACGTAACGCGCGCGCAAGTACGTGCGACGACGTGGCCTGCCGAATTGTGGAGCATCGGCGGTGCGGTACCCGTGCTTCACAAGCTCAACGCGCTCGGCATCGATTTTCTCAACGGCGTCACCTTGCCGGGATACGGCGACGAATATACCGTGCACGTGCAGTATCGAGGTTACTCGCAAAGCTTCCGCGCGGTATGGGACGTCGGAAACTGGGATGCGGGCGGCATCACGATTCCGCAGGGTGAATCCGGCGAGCCGGGCTCGGGGCATTACACCGATCAAGCCGCCGCGTGGATCGGGGGTCGATTGCTGTCGCTGCCGTTTTCCGATTCGGCCGTGCAGCGCACGGCGGTCGATCGCGAAACGCTAACGCCCTAAGTCTCGATCCCTCACGCGTACCGCCGGCGCTCGTCGCGCCGGTATCCTGCGGCGGCAATGGCCGCGAAGATTGCGGTGTAGATCGCAAGACCGATTAGCGCGTGCGCTTCGTTCGTTCCGTTCGAAACGCTCCACAACAAATCGGCAAACTGGCGCGTCGGTAAGTACGGCGAGAGATGCTGGACGAACTTCGGAAGAAACTCGGGCGGCAGCCAGAGACCGCCCGCGTAGGCGAGCAGCAAGTTCGCCGCGGTCGCGACCGGAACGGCCGCGCGCGGCGATACCCAGTAACCGATCGTCACGCCCATCAACACGAACGGAATGCCGCCGGCAACGACGTAGATGCCGGCACGCAGCCACTGCAGCGCGTCGAGATCGATCGGCGTCGTCGCGCGCGAGAAAATTGCGACGCATCCGGCGGCAAGCAGGCCGAAAACGAGCGCCGTGACGATGCGCGCGCCGAAGCGCACGGCGATCGAAGCCGGCAGCGTCCGCAAGTAGCGCTCCCACGGACGGCCGCGTTCGGCCGCGATGCCGACGCCGAACTGATAGAGGCACACGCCGGTAACGGCAAACGCCATAAATGCCAGCGTCGTCGCGCCGGCGACCGAGGCTTGCGTTCGCGCGTATTGCAGGTCGAACAAGGCGTAAAA
>DASRSM010000031.1:0-9016 GCA_035656415.1 Vulcanimicrobiaceae bacterium
CGCGTCGCTGGACTACGACGTCATCGGTTATCACGAAGGCGATCTGGTGAAGCTCGAGATTCTCCTCAACGGCGAGCCCGTCGACGCGCTCTCCTTCATCGTTGCGCGCGATCGCGCGGCGGCGCGCGGACGGGCCTTGGCCGAAAAGCTCAAGGAACTCATCCCGCGCCAGATGTTCGACGTGCCGATTCAAGCGGCCATCGGCGGCAAGGTCGTCGCGCGCGAAACGGTCACCGCGATACGCAAGAACGTGCTGGCGAAATGCTACGGCGGCGACATCACGCGCAAACGCAAGCTGCTGGAGAAGCAGAAGGCAGGTAAGGAGCGCATGAAGCGTGTCGGCAGAGTAGAGTTGCCGCAAGAAGCCTTCATGGCAGTGCTCCGTTTAGAGTAAGCGTTTGAAAACGTACGTCGCGTCGAAGAACGCTGAAAAGCTTCGCGAGCTGCGGCAGCTGTTCGCGGGGTCGCCGCTCGAGCTCGATTCGTACGACGGTTATGCCGACGTCGCAGAAGACGCGACGAGCTACATCGGCAACGCCATGCTCAAAGCGCGCGCGCTGCATCGGCAGCTTACGGAGGCGGGAATCGAAGGCGCGGTGATCGCCGACGATAGTGGACTGGAAGTCGACGCGCTCGGCGGACGGCCCGGATTGTATTCGGCGCGCTACGCGGGCGCCGACGCTTCTTGGACGCAGCGACGCGGAACCTTACTCGAAGAGATGGAAGGCGTTGCCGATCCCGGGCGAACGGCGCGCTTCGTTTGCGTGATCGGGCTGATAGGCGCGAACGGCGAGCCCCGCGCGGCGGTCGGAACGGTCGAAGGCCATATCGCGATGCGCGAAATCGGCGAGAACGGCTTCGGGTACGATCCGATCTTTTTCTACAAACCGCTGAAGCGGACGTTTGCCGAACTGACCGCTGAGGAAAAGAATGCCGTGAGCCATCGCGGCCGCGCCGCCGACGCGCTATTGTCATCGCTGCGTTCGGATGCCTGAAGTTCGTATCGAACGCGCCTCCGTCGACGACGTGCGCGCCATTGCGGCTCGCAGACACGTCGACGATTTGACGATGCGGCTGTCGCTCGTATCCGCGGACGGCGGCACGGCGTGGGTCGCTCGCGACGACGGCGACGTTATCGGTTTCGCGGCGTGCGACTCGATGGAACTCGAGCGGTATCTCGGCGACGTCTACGTGTCGCCGAGTTTTCGCGGACAGGGAATCGGTACGCGCCTCGTCGAGGCGGCCTTCGAGGACAGCGGTGAAGCGACGCGCGGAGTTGCCATCGATCTCGCCGATCCGTCGGGCGTCGCGCTGTCGCTGCAGTTCGGGTTGCCGCACTACGACGTCGTGCTCGGCCTTTCGGGGGCCATACCGAAGGAAGAAGAACTCGCGTCTATGGCGGCCGGCGACTACCGGTTTGAAGTCGCTACGCTGGATCCGCTCGGGCACACGTTCTCCCTCAACGCGCTCGATCGAGAGGCACGCGGCGCCGTGCGTCCGGAGGCGCATCGCATTTGGAGCGCGGCGGCGACCGGACAAACGTTCTTCAATCAGGGAGAGATGGTTGGCTACGCCTACGTGTGGCCCGACGGCCGAATCGGTCCGTGTGCGGTCGCGTCCGGCGCGTATGCACGCCAGATCTTTGCGTTTAGCCTGTTGACGCTGCAACGGATGTACGACGCGTCGTGGTGCACGGTCTTAGCACCGGCTTCGAACTTGCGCGTCTCGCGGGCGGCTTTGCGTGCAGGACTGCGCGTCGGCGAAACGTTCGTCATCGCGCGCGACGCGCGCTCCCAACTCGAGCGATACATCGGCTTTCACAAACTCGCGTTTTAAAAAGTATTCCGACAGGGAGTTTTAGAGCGCACTACTGGTGGCACACCGGTATGCGACGGTTGGCGTGCGTGGATTGCGAGGAAGCGGACCGCGCGTGCTTGAGTTCGACCACGTTCGTGGTAAGAAGGCCGGCGACATCAGCTCGTTGGTGACCGGCGGTTACCGCCTGCAAAGGTTACAAGAGGAGATTGCGAAATGTGAGGTGCGCTGTGCGAATTGTCATCGACGACGAACCGTCGATCAGTTCGGTTGGCGCGTGTTGGGCGGGGCGTAGCTCAGCTTGGTTAGAGCGTTGCGTTTGGGACGCAAAGGCCGGAAGTTCGAATCTTCTCGCCCCGACCACTTGCGGGGGCATGGTATCCTAGCGCAGGGTGCCGGCCCCCGAGTTCTTGCGCCCGTGGTCTAACAGGATAAGGCACGAGTCTTCTAAACTCGAAGATGGGGGTTCGAGTCCCTCCGGGCGCGAAGCTCCGGCGCCCAAAAATTTGCGCGGTGACTGTAGCTCAGTTGGTTAGAGCGCCTGCCTGTGGAGCAGGAGGTCGCGGGTTCGGATCCCGTCAGTCACCCCACTCAAACCCGATCCTTACGTAGGCCTAAAGAAGTAGTGCCTTAGACGGACGCGAAGACTCCGCAATGGTCCGCCAGCCTGCAACGGTCCGGGCTTTGACATCGTGGTCGGGTATTATCGTCACGGTCGTTTCGGCTGCGCTTCTCGGCGTCGTTTTCTGGCAGATCTCGCAGCTGGACGCGCTCGGCGGTTTGAGTCCCGCAGCGCTAGATCGCGATCAACTCGCGCTACGTGCCGCGTCCGATCTCTCCGCAACGTGGGATGCAGTAGACGATTTCCGCGACTCACTCGTGCTCGGCGATGCGCCAATGCGCACGCAAGCGCTACGCAGCGTCATCGATGCGCGAATGCGCGCACTCGACGTTCTCTTCGGAAAGACGGGCCCTGCCGCGGAGTTCGATCCCAACGGCGATTGGGCGACCGCTCAAAAGGCGTGGTCGGCGCTGAGGAAAGCCCCTCCCGGTGAATTGGGGATGCCGCTTTTCAACAAA
This sequence comes from Vulcanimicrobiaceae bacterium, assembly GCA_035656415.1. Classification (GTDB taxonomy): domain Bacteria; phylum Vulcanimicrobiota; class Vulcanimicrobiia; order Vulcanimicrobiales; family Vulcanimicrobiaceae; genus JAFAHZ01. Next base: position 2,896 of record DASRSM010000031.1, read on the forward strand.
CTCGCGCATTCGCTAGATTCGCTGATCTTCGATCTCAATAACGGCAGCGGACTCAACTATGACACGCAACAGACGCAGAATATCGCGGACATCGTTTTCAACCTCGGGCCCGAAGGGGCAGATAGGCTTCGGCGCTTAGTACTCATGTCGACGCTTGCCGTGCGGGAAGGCGGCTTGAAGCTGCAAGAGCGACTCTCTTTTTACGGCGCCCTAGGCACGATGCAAGGCGATTTCGACCTCTCGCAAAGCGACGTCCCAAACGTCCTGAAGATGCTCACCACGTTGATGCCGGCTCGCGCAAAGCAATGGCAGGACCTCGTCCCGCTCGCAAAGCGCTACGAAGCGGCCGGGAAGAGTGTTTACAAGCCGCTCTATAACGAGGTGCTCTTCAAGAGCCGGCCGACCATCGATCCGAAGGCCCTTCAGGCCGTCGCCCAACCCGCGCTGACTGCCTCGCGAGACCTCTCGTACCAGGTTTCTCGTGCGACCGGCGCGATGGTTGCCAGACGCGGCGAGATCTACAACCAGCGCCGCACGTACTTCTACGTAGCATTACTGCTCGGCGGACTGCTCCTAGTCGGGCTCATGCTGCTCATCGCACAGATCGTCGCCTACCGCAGCGGCCAAGCACTCGAGCGAGCGCACCGAGAATCCGAACGGCTCGCGGTCGAGCTCGCTCGCCAGAAGGCTGAAGAAGCGCTCCGGCTGACCGAGGCGCAGTTTCGCGCAGTCTTCGAAGGCGCCGCGCTCGGCATCGCCGTGCTCGATCGCGGCGGTAACGTCGTCGACGCCAACGGCGTCTTTCGTGCGCTCTTCGGCGATAGCGTCGCCGCCGCCCTCGACGGTCACGAACAAGAGCTCGCGGAGCTCCTCGCCGGCGAACGCGAAACGTTCGAATACGAACAGCATTTACGGACAGCGCTCGGGCAAGAAGTATGGACCGACGCCACGATCTCCGTCGTGCACGAACAGGACGGCAAGCCGCTCTTTGCGATCTGCATGTTCCGCGACAAGACGGCGCTCAAGCACAGCGAGCGCCGCATCCTGCACGACAAGACGCACGACTCGCTCACGGGATTACCCAATCGCTGGCTCTTCGAGGAGCAATTGCGCCGCCGGTTCGAGGAAGCCACCGCGCTTCTCGACTCGTTCTTTGCGGTGTTGTTCATCGATCTCGAGCACTTCCGCGATATTAATGAAAGCCTCGGACACGGCGCGGGCGACAGCGTTCTCACGCAGGTCGCGCAGCGCCTCCGCTCGTCGGTCGATGCTCGCGACGTTGTCGCGCGGTTGGGAAGCGACGAGTTTGCGATTCTCTTGCAGTCGCTCGGCGATATCTTGCACGTCGAATCGGTCGCGCGCCGCATTCTCAACAACCTTTCGAAGGTCATCACGATCAACGGGCGTTCCATCTATCTCGGAGCCAGCGTCGGCATCGCGATCGGCTCGGCCAGCTACGAGCACGCCGAAGACGTTATGCGCGACGCCGAGATCGCGATGCAGCACTCCAAGATCGGAGGCGGCACGCGCTACGCGCTCTTCGACTCGAAGATGCAAGACCGCGCGCAGAAGCGTTTGCAGCTCACGAGCGACATTCGCCAAGCTCTGGAGCGCAACGAGTTTCGCTTGCTGTATCAGCCGATCGTCAGTATCGTCGACGGCACGCCCGTCGGCTGCGAAGCGCTCTTACGCTGGGATCATCCGAGCGAAGGCGTCATGGGGCCGATGGAGTTCATGCCGATCGCCGAAACGACCGGTCTGGCCACGCCGATCGGGCGCTTCGTCGTCAACACCGCTTGCGAACAGCTTTCGCAGTGGCGGCGCAATCGCAACGGGCGCATGGATTTCAACGTGCACGTCAACATTTCGGCAGCCGAACTCGTCGACGTCGATCTCGAGCGCGCGCTCGTCCAAGCCATCGAGCACCACGGCCTGGCGCCCGAAGATCTCACCATCGAGATCACCGAGAGCGTCGTGCTCGACAGCGGAACGCGCGCGAACGTGATGCTCGAGCGCATCCGCGACCGCGGGTTCAAGATCTGCATCGACGACTTCGGTACCGGCTACTCCTCGTTGCGTTATCTGCAGCAGTTTAAAGTCGACGCGATCAAGATCGACCGAGGATTCGTATCCGGTAGCGACGGCGAGCTCGCGAGCGAACCGATCGTGCGGACGCTGATGACTCTGGCGGAAGCCTTCGACGTGAAGGTCGTTGCCGAAGGCGTCGAAACGGTGCGGCAGCGCGAGATCTTGCGCAACGCCGGCTGCCGTCTCGCGCAAGGTTTTCTCTACGCTCGTCCAATCTCGGCGGCGGAAATGGTAACGCTCTATCCGGACGTGCTCGGCCGCATGCCGCGCACTGCGTCGGCTTGACCGGCCGCGCTATACTTTCTTGGGCAGGAAAAACGCGCGCCTTTAGCTCAGTCGGTAGAGCAGCGGACTTTTAATCCGTTGGTCCCGGGTTCGAGTCCCGGAGGGCGCACATCTGCACCGCTAGCTCAATGGTAGAGCAGTTGACTCTTAATCAATTGGTTCGGGGTTCAAGTCCCCGGCGGTGTACCAAACTTCCACTCCCGCGAGCGCATGCTGGCGGGAGTTCTGTTTGTGAAGGAAAAGCGTCGGGGGCGTCCTATCTTACGGGGTCGCGCGGGGCATGGGCACGTGGCGGAACTGGCAGACGCGCTGGATTTAGGTTCCAGTGGGGTAACCCGTCAGAGTTCGAGTCTCTGCGTGCCCAGGAACGACGTGCGGAAGTAGCTCAGTGGTAGAGCATCGCCTTGCCAAGGCGAGGGTCGCGAGTTCGAATCTCGTCTTCCGCTCCATTTTATTCCGCACATTCCGTACAGAGAAGCATCCTGAGCACGTCAACACTCAACCGGCTCGCGCCCACGCAGGTCGAGCTCGAGATTCCCATCACGACCGATCAGCTTGCCGCCGCCGAGGAACGCGCATTCAAGCGCCTCGTGAAGAAGGCACGCCTTCCCGGATTCCGTCCGGGGAAGATTCCGCGCAAGGTCTTCGAGCAGGCCTACGGCAGCGATGCTATTACGAGCCAAGCAATGGAGGAAGTGCTCCCCGACGCGTACGCTCAGGCAGTACGCGAGCACGACCTCGATCCCGTCGATCGGCCGCGCATGGAAGTCGTCGAGGAGAGCGAGGGGCGTCCCACCCGCCTCAAGGCGACCGTCGAGGTGCGCCCCCAGATCGAGCTCGGCAGCTATAAAGGCCTTGCAGTCGGCCGTCCACCGGTAACCGTCGGCGACGACGACGTCGAACGCAGTCTTGCGGCCCTGGCGAAAGACCGTGCCACGCTCGTCCCCGTCGAGCGTCCCGCGCAGCTCGGCGACGTCGTGACGATCGACTACGCCGGCAGCATCGACGGTGAAGCCTTCGACGGCGGGACCGCCGAGAACCAAGTGACCGAGCTCAGCGGCGATCGCTTCATTCCCGGTTTCGTTGACGGGATCGCCGGCCTGACTTCCGGAGAAACAAAGGACGTCGAAGCACGCTTCCCCGACGACTACGCCGAACAGAGTTTAGCGGGCAAAACGGCAACGTTTCGGGTGAAGCTCCACGACGTTAAACAGCTCGAGCCGCCGCCTATCGACGACGAGTTCGCAAAAAGCGTTTCAAAGAACGAAACGCTCGAAGCGTTGCGCGAGGACGTGCGCCGCCGCCTCGAAGCAATTGCGGAATCGCGGGGGCGTCGCGTCGTCGGGAACGCCATCGTCGAAAAACTGCTGGCGTCGCACGATTTCCCGCTGCCGCCCAGTCTCGTCGACGCCGAAGTCGAGCACTTGATGAGCGACGTGGCCGGCACCGCGGGGCGTTCGGGAAAGACGCTCCAAGAGTATTTATCCGAGGGCGGCAAGACCGAAGACCAGTTACGTGCCGAACTGCGTACGGAAGCCGAAGGCCGCGTGAAAACCACGCTGCTGATCGAGCGGATCGCAAAGATCGAACGCATCGCTGCGACGCCGGCCGACGTGACGCAAGAACTCGAAGCCCTTTCGCGCCAATACGGGCAGCCGGTCGCGCGGATTCGCAAGGCGCTTGGGAACAGCTTGCTCTCCTTGATGGACGGCATCGTGCGTAACAAGACGCTCGACTTCCTCATCGACAACGCCGAGGTCACCGAAGAAACCCCCAGCCCCGCGTCGTAGTTACTGAAACCAGACGCGCATTTTTAAGCTAAAGCAGTTGGCAGCCCCGGGCGCTGCAGGGAGTATATTTTGGGACATCTAGTTCCGATGGTCGTGGAGCAGTCGGCGCGCGGAGAGCGCGCGTACGACATTTATTCGCGACTTCTCAAAGACCGTATCGTTTTCGTCGGCGGGCCGATCGACGACCACCTCGCCAACTTGGTGATCGCGCAACTGCTGTTCCTAGAAAAAGAAGACCCCGATAAAGACATCGACATGTACATCAACTCGCCGGGCGGCAGCGTCACGGCCGGTCTGGCCGTCTTCGACACCATGCGATTCATCAAGCCCGACGTGGGCACGATTTGCATGGGAATGGCGGCCTCGATGGGCTCGATTCTTCTTACGGGCGGGGCACCGGGCAAGCGCTACTCGCTTCCCCACGCGAAGATCCTCATCCATCAGCCCTGGGTCTCGCAGATCGGCGGCCAGGCGACCGATGTAGAAATCGCTGCCCGCGATCTCATCGCAACGCGGCAAACCGTCGCCCGGATCTATGAAGAAACGGCAAAGAAACCCATCGATCAGGTTCTCCGGGACATCGATAGGGACTATTATATGACTGCCGAGGAAGCGAAGGACTACGGGATAATCGATACGATCATCGAAAATCGCCAAAGCCTGCCTATGCCGGCTTAAGTCTAGGGAGGAAAACCGGGCACCGCGATGTTCCGCTTTGGAGACGAGAAAGGTCAACTCAAGTGCAGCTTCTGCGGAAAATCGCAGGAGCAGGTGCGCAAGTTGATTGCAGGTCCCGGCGTCTACATCTGCGACGAATGCATCGAGCTCTGCAACGAGATCATCGAAGAAGAGCTCTATAAGAACGTCGACGAGAATTTGCGGCTTCGGAACATTCCGAAGCCCAAAGAAATCAATCACATCCTCAATCAGTACGTGATCGGTCAAGAGCGCGCGAAGAAGTCGCTAGCCGTCGCCGTTTACAATCATTACAAACGGATCAACGCCGGCGGTACGGCCGACGACGTGGAACTCCAGAAATCGAATATCTTGCTCGTCGGTCCCACGGGATCGGGCAAGACGTACCTCGCGCAGACGCTCGCCAAGATTCTGGACGTACCTCTCGCAATGGCCGACGCGACCTCCCTCACCGAGGCCGGGTACGTCGGCGAAGACGTCGAGAACATCTTGCTCAAGCTCATCCAGGCGGCGGACTACGACGTCAAGCGCGCCGAGAAGGGCATCGTCTACATCGACGAGATCGATAAGATCGCCCGGAAGAGCGAGAATCCGTCGATCACGCGCGACGTTTCCGGTGAAGGCGTCCAGCAGGCGCTGCTCAAGATTTTGGAAGGCACGACCGCCAACGTTCCGCCGCAGGGCGGGCGCAAGCATCCGCACCAAGAGTTCATCCAAATCGACACGACCAACGTGCTGTTCATTTGCGGCGGTGCGTTCGACGGTTTGGAGCGGATCATCGAATCGCGCGTAGCCGCAAATAACATGGGCTTCCGCGCGCAGCCCGAGGGCAAGAAAGAGTTGCGCGTAGGCAAGCTGCTCCAACAGCTGATGCCCGAAGATCTGCTCAAGTTCGGATTGATTCCGGAGTTCATCGGGCGTCTTCCGATCGTGGTCACGCTCGACGCGCTCGACGAACTCGCGCTGCGCCGTATCCTCACCGAACCGCGCAACGCGCTCGTGCGTCAGTTCCAGAAAATCATGAATATGGACGGCGTCGACTTGCAGTTCACCAAAGACGCGCTCGTCGCGATTGCGACCAAGGCACAAACGCGAAAGACGGGCGCTCGCGGGCTGCGCTCGATCCTCGAAGAAACGATGCTCGAAGTGATGTACGATTTGCCGTCGCTGCAAGGCGTCAAGAAGTGCATCATCAACAAGGACGTGATCGAAAAGAAAGAGCAGCCGACGCTCATCCATCAGGAGCAGAAAAAGGATATGCC
>DASRSM010000032.1:0-23126 GCA_035656415.1 Vulcanimicrobiaceae bacterium
GCTTCGAGCTGCAGTTGGCCGCGAAGCTCCTCGAGCTCGGCGGAGACGACGTTTTGTAGCCCGTAAACAGTCGGCCCGGCTGAATTTGTAGCCTGCCTCCATAGGTACGGTTAGCCTCGGGACGTACAATCTTCCAATGCGCAGACTGATCGCGGCCTTCGCCGCCTTCGCTTTCGTCTTCGTTCCTACATTGCACGTAGTGGCCGGTACGACGGGGTCGTTCCACGGTCGCGTCGTCGAAGCCGGAACGGGAGCGCCCGTCGCGGGTGCAACCATAACCGCCGTCTCGCCGTCGCAAAGCGCGACCGTGTCCACCGACGCGGGCGGGAACTTTTCTATTATCTCACTAGCTCCCGACACGTACGTCGTTAGCGCGAGCAAAAGCGGCTACGATCCGCAGTCGCAACCCGGGATGACGGTGTTCGCCGACCAATCGCGCACGATCGATTTTTCGCTGCCGAAGGCATTGAAGACGATCGCGCGCACGCAGGCGCGCTCGTCGCAAAGCCTGGTGCACGCCGGCGTCACGAGCGATCTGTATTCGGTCGGACCCAGCGGACAGAAAGCGGCGCAGGCGCTGGGCGGAGCGGGCTCGATGTCGCAGGCCTACGGCGCGATCGCGAGCGCGCCGGGTGTGAATATGCCTTCGACGCAGCAAGGCTGGTATCAAGGCGTCTACATTCGCGGCGGCGACATCGACCAGGTAGCGTACGAGTTTGACGGCCTGCCGGTTACGCGTCAATCCGACCTCGCACCGATCACGACGCTCACCAGCCTGGGCAGCCAGGAAGTGCAGGTCTACACGGGTGGTACGGCGGCGTCTTCAAACTCGTCGGGACTGGCCGGCTACATCAACCAAGTCATCAAAACGGGTACGAGTCCGGGCTACGCCAATGCCGAACTCGGAATCGGGACGCCGGCGTTCTTTCACTCGGCAAAGGTTGAAGTTTCCGGCGCAACGCCCGACCGGCTCTTCTCGTACTATGCCGGATTTGCGGGCACGAACGAGACGTTCCGCTATGGCGATCAGTTCAACGCGGCCGGGAATCCGCTGTATTTTTATCCGTTGCTCACGCCAAGCGGCAATCCGCAGTTCAACGCCTACGGCAGCGGCATTCTGGACGGCAATTACGGCAAGGCGCCGAATTACGGAGCCGCCTTCGCACCCGGACCGAGCTACTCTCAAGCCGTTACCTACGATCGCGAAAATCTCGTCAACGTGCACATCGGCATTCCGCACAAGAACTCGGCGATGCGCGACGACATCCAGCTGCTGTACATCGGCGGCGGAATCTTTTCGGGGTATTACAGCTCGCAGAACGAGCTCGGCATCACCCCCCACGTCGCTTCGGGACTCGGATTCGGTTATCCGATTCCCTATCTGAAATCGACTTACTACGGCGGTTCGCTGATGCAGACGCCGGACGCGTCGAAGCTCATCTACAACGCGAACTTCCCAAGCCAGCCCGATAACGAGACGCTCATCGATCCCGGTCAGCGCGACGGATCGAGCACGTTTTACTCGATTCAAAAGTTCCAATATCAAAAGAACTTCGATCCGGCGTCGTACCTTCGCTTTTTGGCGTATACCGAATATTCGAACTGGTTCTTTACGGGATTATTGAGCGCGCAGCTTCCATTCGGAGGGGAGCCCGCCGACTACGAAGTCGACGACCACACGCTGGGTGCGGGCTTGGTGTACTCCAACCAGCTTTCCGCCAAGCACTTACTGACCGCGCAGATGACGTTCAACACGCAGAACCTGCAGACGTATAACGCGCAGTTCAGCTCCACCGACAGCGCGACGACCAGCCTCGGCGGCAACAACTATCTGTACTCGCCCTGCGTCACGGTACAAGATCCCTACGCGCACAGATCGTGCGGACCAATGTACTCCACCGGTCTGGGCACGGTACTGAGCAGCTACGTCGATGCAAACGGCAACTGTTACAACTACCAAACCGGACAACGATGGAGCTGCTTCGATTATCGCAGCCAGGGCGGTCTGTTGCCCGGTGGCGGCTTTTGGGATTTAACGCCCGGAACCGCACCGGCCGGAACTCCGGCCGCGCGCGACCACGCCCACTGGGTGATGACCGAGAACGGCCAGAGCGCGCAAGTCGACAACGTGCATCCGTACTTCACGTCGTACTCGCTCACCGATTTGTGGCAGCCCAGCGACCGCCTCACGATTAACGCAGGCGTTCGTCTCGACCATCTGCTCTATGCGACCGACGATCTCGTTTCCGGATATCCGGCGCGCCAGTTCTGGTTCAACGCGTACGACCGCGAGCATTGCAGCCGCCTCGGTCAAGATCCGCAGTGGACCTTCAATCCCGTGGACGGGGGCTTCGGCGCGTGCGCGAACGGATTCGCGCCGATGTGGGTCAACGGCGCGGTGAATCCGGGCGTCGGTCTGACGAACGTCGGTGCCGGAAACGCCATCGCCAACGTGCTTCAGCCGCGCGTCTCGTTCACGTATTCGACCGATCCGAACACGGTAATCCGCGGAAGCTACGGAAAGTACGCCCGCGCCGAAGCGTCGTCGTATTACCAATACAACACCTACCAGCAGAATCTCGCATCGTTCATCTCGCAGTTCGTACCGTACGGTTACACGTCCCCCGATCACAACATCTATCCGGACACGTCGTACAACGCCGACCTTTCCTTGGAAAAACACCTCAAGGGAACGGAGTATTCGTTCAAGCTTACTCCGTTCTACCGAACGACCCGCAATCAAGTTGAATATAAAGCGATCAATCCGCTCGTCGGAACGCTTGCCGGCCTCAACATCGGCACGCAGCGTTCTTACGGCGTGGAGCTTTCGCTGCAAGCGGGCGATTTTTCACGCGACGGTTTCTCCGCGCAGCTCTCCTACACGTATACGAACAGTAAGGTGCAGTTCGCGCCGATCAACGGGCAAAGCGTCATCGACGGACTGAACTCGGCCATCGAGCAGTTCAACTCGTTCACGCGCGGTTGTGCGGGCGTCACGTCGTCGTCCGCCAACTGGGCCGCCTGCGGCTCGGGTCTCTACGCGGGCAACGCTGCGGCAAAGCTGTCTAACGTGTACGCGCCACAAAAGCCCGGCACGCTGGCAGTACCGAACCCCTACTACAATTACTCGCTTCAGCCGCTGATGGATAAAAACGGCTGGTATGAACCTTACGACACGATCCCGGGGGCTTTTAGCTACTCGAACGGCTTCGAAGTACCCAACGTCGTATCGCTCATCTTGAACTACAAGCACAAAAACTTCACCGTGACGCCGTCGCTTCATTACATCGACGGGTCGTTCTACGGATCGCCGCTGGTATATCCGGGGTACGTTCCCCAGTTCTGTTCGCAGCTGCCGTCGAAGACGGCGTCGACGCCGGGCGTTTCCTGTCATAACGACGGAGCCGCGAGCTACAACGATCCGGCGCAAGCGATCTTCATTCCCGACCCGTACACGGGCCGCTTCGATACACCCGGCTCCCTGCGCGAGCCTTCTCAGTTTACGATGAACTTGCAGATGGCTTACGACGTCTCGCCGCGCGTCTCCGTAACCGCCACGCTCGTCAACATCGTCAACGTCTGCCCGCAGCGCGGCTATGCGTGGGACAACCAAATTACCTGCGTCTACGGCAACTTGCCGTCGAACATTCAACCGCCCTCCGGCAACTTCTTGACGAATCCGCCGACACAGCTGAAGTACCCGTACGGAACGTTCTTCAACATCACGGAAACGGGCGAGACGGCACCGATCCAGCCGTTTAATCTATTCGTGAATCTCAGCGTGAAAGTTTAATCGTTGCGAAGCCCGTTGATGCGTGAACTGCGATCCCTCGCGGTCCGTCGCAATGCCGAATCACGTGGTGAGTTTCTTCGGCGGACGGCCTCCGCCTTAACGGTAGCGGCGCTCGTTCCGCAGTTTGCTGCGTGCTCCTCGTCGCAGTCACGCGGTCGCGAACGCATCGTCATCGTTGGAGCCGGAATCGCCGGACTGACGGCGGCGCGTCAGCTGCGCGATGCCGGCATCGACGCGGTCGTTTACGAATCGTCGACTCGCGTCGGCGGACGCATGCATTCCGAGCGCAAGTATTGGGCGCAAGGCCAGCACACCGAATGGTGCGGAGCGATGATCGATTCGCTGCACGTGAACATGCACCGGCTTGCCGCGCGGTTCAACGTGCCGCTGCTGAACACGTTTTCTCAGCGGCCGCCCGGCGCGCGCGATACGGCGTTTCTCGACGGCCGCTACTATTCGATGACCGACGCGGACCGGGACTTCGCGGCGATCTACCCGATACTGCAGCGGCAGCTCGCTAAGATCAACCCCGCGACGACCTACCTCACGGCGACTCCTGAGGCGCGAAAGATCGACGCGACCAGCATGCACGATTGGATCGTGCGATACGTTCCGGGCGGACTGAACTCGCAGCTCGGCCGTTTGATCAAGGAAGCGTATCGCAACGAGTACGGCCGAGAGATCGAGGAGATCAGTGCGCTCAATCTCGTCGTTCAACTCGGACAGCAACGTCACTTCGACCAGACCCACGAGTTGAACGTGCTCGGCTATTCCGACCAGAAGTACATCGCCGCGACCGGGAGCCAGTCGATTCCCGAAGCCATTGCGGCGTCGTTGCCGGCGGGCAGCATTGTATTCAACCGCCGTCTCCAGGCCCTCAGCCGGCGAAGCGGCGGAACGTACGAGCTGCGTTTTGGTACCGACAGCGCAACGGAGATCGTCGACGCGGATCGCGTGATCCTCGCAATCCCGTTTATCGTATTGCGCGGCCTCGACACGTCGGGCGCCGGTTTCGACGCGGCGAAGCACAAGGCGATCGACATGCTCGGTTACGGGTATCACACGAAGCTTCACCTGCAGTTCGATCGCCGTGCTTGGATGCGCGCGCAGCATCCATGGCCGCAGCCGGCGAACGGCCAAATTTGGACGACGCTGCCGGTGCAGAGCGCGCTGGATTTTTCGCTCGGACAAGCCGGCAGCGACGGGTTAATCGAAGTTTTCACGGGAGCCGGAATGGCGATGCTCGACACGCCGCCGCAGCCTTACTCGTACGTCGAAAGCTCGCCCGCCGTACGCCGGCACGTAAAGACGTTCTTCGCGCAGCTCGACGATATTTGGCCCGGCGTGTCGCCTACGTGGAACGGCAAGGCAACCTTCGGAAACGCGCAAGCGGATCCCAACATTCTGGCGAGCTACTCGTGCTGGCTGGTCGGACAGTGTACGACCATCGCCGGCCACGAAGCCACCCCGCAGGGTCGCGTGCACTTCGCCGGCGAGCATACGTCGGTCGACAACCAAGGCTTCATGGAGGGCGGTGCCGAGTCGGGCATCCGCGCCGCCAACGAAATTCTCGCCGACTACAAAATCAAGCAGAAGTCCCAGACGTAAAGTCGAATGGTGGGCGCCGTGCATATAGTGGGCACGGCGGGTCACGTCGACCACGGCAAATCGTCTCTCGTCGCAGCGCTGACCGGGACCAATCCGGATCGTTGGCTGGAAGAACAACTGCGCGGCATGACGCTCGATTTGGGATTCGCGCACCTCGTTCTCGACGGTGGAATTGAAGCCGGAATCGTAGACGTTCCGGGACACGAGCGCTTTCTCCACAACATGCTTGCCGGAGCGGCCGGGATGGACGTGCTGCTGCTCGTCGTCGACGTCAACGAAGGCGTGATGCCGCAAACGCGCGAGCACCTCGACATCCTGCGATATCTCAACGTGCGCCGCACGATCGTCGCGCTGACCAAAATCGATCTGCTTGCGGAATCGGAACTCGCGCCGGCGCGCGAGTCGATCGCGGACGATTTGCGCGGTACCATAGCCGAAGGCTCGCAAACGATCGGCGTTTCGAGCCACACGGGTGCGGGTCTCGACGACCTGCGCGATGCGCTCGCGCAGACGCTTGCGTCGCTGCCGCCGCGCGATGCCGAGGCGCCGCTGTACCTTCCGGTCGATCGCGTCTTCGCACTCCCGGGACTCGGAACGGTCGTTACCGGCACGCTGATGCAAGGACGCATTCGCACCGGCGACGCGGTGACGTTTGCGCCGAGCGGAAGCGGGGCGCGCGTTCGCAGCGTACACGTCTTCGGAAAGCAGCGCGACGCAGTTGAAGCCGGATCGCGCGTTGCGTTAAACGTTCCCGGCATCGATCGGCACGACGTCGCGCGCGGCGAAGCGGTCGTCGGACGCGAGTTTTCGGGACGCACCAACTTGGAAGTCCGCTTCACCGCGCTGCCGGGCGCGCTCAAACTGCTTGCGCGCAGAACGCCGGTGCACGCGTACGTCGGCTCCGCAGAAATTCTCGGTACGCTGCTGTTGGAAGAACGACCGGGGCCGAACGAGATGCGCGCGCGCCTCGCGCTGCGTTCGCCGGTCGTTGCGTTTCCCGGCGTGCGATTCGTCGTTCGGCGTCTTTCGCCGCACGTGCTGCTGGGCGGCGGATTCGTCGAGGGCATCGAAGCGAACGCGCCCATAAGCGACGGCGTGACGCCGGCGGAAAGCGCGATCGCGAGCGTGCTCGCGAACGCCGGAACCGAACCCATGCCGGCTGCCGAGATTGCGGTGGCCGCAAATTTGCGCGAAGACGTCGTGGCCAAAGCGCTCGACGCGCTCGCGGAGCGCGGCGACGCGATTCGCGTACAGCGCCCGGTCGCCTTCGTGCACGCTGCCGCCGCGCGCGAATACCTGAGTGCCGTGAACGCACATCTCGAGGAACTGCACCGCGCCGAGCCGTGGGCGATGGGCGCGACGTCGATTGCGATCGCTCGCGCCACCGGCAAGAGCGAAGCTCTGGCGGTGCGGCTGCTTTCGGCGTTTGCCGACGAAGGCAGAATCGCCAACCGCGGCGGCTATTATGCAGCGGTCGACTTTACTCCGGCGCTCACGACGAAACAGCGCGAGTTTTTCGACGATCTCGTGAGCGTCGACGCCTCCAACCCGTTCGTTCCCGTGCCGTTCGAAGAGGTCACGTCGGCGGTGCGCAAAGCGCAGATTCCGGGCGCGGCCAAGGCGTTCGACACGCTGCTGGCGCGCGGAGCGTTGATCAAAGTCGGTGAATGTCTCTACCGGGGATCGCAAATCGCGCAAATTCAGGCGCGTCTGGAGCAATTTTTGCTTCGGGCGGGGAAGATGACGGCGTCCGAGTTTCGCGATTTGCTCGGAACGTCTCGGAAGTACGCCCTGCCGCTATTGGAGTGGTTAGACGCGCGCGGGATCACGCTTCGGAGCGGCGATTATCGCATGCTACGCAAGAGGTCTACATGATAGATGCAGTCGTGTTGCCTAAGGCTGAGCTGCACGTTCACGTCGAAGGGACGCTCGAACCCGAGCTGCTCTTCAAATGCGCCGAGCGTCACAAGCTGCAGCTCGAGTACGCCAACGTCGATGCGCTGCGCGCGGCGTACCGCTTTAGCGGCCTGTCGTCGTTTCTCAAGCTCTACTATCAGGCTATGTCCGTGCTTCGCCACGAGCAAGACTTCTACGATCTCACCACCGCGTACTTAAAACGCGCCGTAAGTCAGGGCGTCCGCCACGCGGAGATTTTCTTCGATCCGCAAGCCCACAATTCGCGCGGCGTCGCTCTCGACATCGTCGTCGAAGGGATTTCGCAGGCGCTCCGTGACGGAGAGCGCGACTTGGGCGTCAGCGCGCTGCTCATTCCGTGCTTCTTGCGCGACAAGACGCCCGAATCGGCCGCTATGATGCTCCAGAGCCTCCTTCGATATAAGGATCGCTTCGTCGGAATCGGACTCGACTCGGCCGAGATGGGCAATCCGCCGAGCAAATTCGCCGCCGTCTTTCATCGCGCGAAAGCCGAGGGTTTGCGGCTCGTTTGCCACGCCGGCGAGGAAGGTTCGCCGGAATACGTGTGGGACGCGATCCAGGTTCTCGAGGCGGAACGCATCGACCACGGCGTGCGAAGCATGGAAGATCTTCAGCTCGTCGAGTACCTCCGCCAGGAACAAATTCCGTTGACCGTCTGCCCGTTGTCCAACGTGCGCTTGCACGTCGTGCCCTCGCTCGCGATGCATCCGCTCAAGCGGATGTTGGACGCCGGCCTGATGGTAACGTGCAACTCCGACGACCCGGCGTATTTCGGCGGGTACGTCGGCGACAACTTCGCACGATGCGCCGATGCGCTGCGGCTCACCACCTCTGAGACGATAACGCTGGCGCGAAACTCGTTCAACGCTTCGTTCATCGGAGACGCCGCGAAGCGCGGGTTTCTCGACGAGCTCGACGCCTACGTCGCGAGCGTCGCGACCCCCTCAGTGATGGATTAGCGTAAATACGCCGACCACGATTTCCAACGCGATCAGCACGATCACGATCCATTCCAGGAACACGTCGCGCCGGCTGCGCGCCTCGTCGGTGAAGAAGCGATACATCTCGCCCACGCTGGCCAGCTTCGCGTCGATCTGCCGCTGCCAATCGTTGAGGCCCAAGCGCGCCGCGGCCGTGCGGTAGATACGCGCATAGTAGGCATCGCCGACGATTTTGAGGGCGTTGCTGGAACGGTCGATCAACTCGAGTACGTCGACGATCAGGTAGCGCAGTACCGCGGCCTTCTCCGCTTCGGACGTTCCGCGAACCGATCGCACCGACGCACCGGGCTGCATCTTGTAGATCGAGTCGAGTTCGCGGTCGAGCAGCGCGTCGTAGGTCCGAAGCTCCAGCAGCTGCGAGTTGGCGAACTCGAGAATGTCCTCGATCGCGCGTCCGCTTTCGGGACGGTCGTAAACGAAAGCGGCGTCCCACTGCACGACCGTCAAGTCGTCGTCGTAGTACGAGAAACGCGTACGCAGCGACTCTTCCGACTCCGAGGCGGAGAGGCGCCGGCGTTCGCCGAGCAGCAGACTGGCCAGGTCCGCGGCGTGTTCGTCGAGCAGCGTCTCCGCGTCGACGGCTTCGGAGAACCGGTTGATTTCGAGAATATGATAGTCTTCGACGAGCGGCGGGTGCGGATCGTCCAACGCGTGCAGATGTTCGTCGCGGACGCGCGCAACGGTCGTTTCGGCAAAACGCGCGATCTTTTCGTCGGTACGAACGCGATCGGCGAGTGCGACCAGTTCGTTCCACGTGCCGCGGCAGTCGAACGAAAGCCGCAGCGACATCACGCCGTAATCGTAGAACTTCAATCGCACGGAACATTCCAGATCGCCGATTCGCGCCGGGTCGAGGGTGGCGACGAGAGGCGGCACCGGGAACTGCAGGTATGCCGGCGAGGTATGAGGCCGCAACGGAAGCTCCGCAGGAGCGCGATTTTCGCCTCCCAACGACGTCATCTGCGCTAAGTCGATCGTATCGGCAACGTCGAATAAATAGAGCGCGCGGATCGAGCCTTCGGCGATTTCGAGCATTGAAGGAGAGCATTATTCGCTAAGGTAACGGGGGCCTATGACCGTATTTGCAGCCCATCTTTTGGGCGTAATCGTGGCCGTCGTTGCGGCGTTTGGAAATCTCCAGTATCGCTCCATCGGACCGGCAATCGCCGGCGGACGCGCGACCGCGGTTACCGGCAGCGATCGCAATCCGCTGCTCTACTACGCGGGCGGAGCCGGCGGCGGTGTCTTCAAAAGCGTCGACGGCGGCGCATCGTGGGGTCCCGTTTTCGACCGAGAACGCGTAGCGCCGATTGGCGCGATCGCGATCTCGCCGCGCGACGATGCCGACGTGTGGGTCGGAACGGGTGAGTCCAACCCGCGCAACGACGTCGAAGGCGGCGACGGAATTTGGCACACGACCGACGCAGGCAAGACGTGGCGTTTTGCCGGCCTCGCCGGCGCCGGGCAGATTTCGCGAATATCGGTCGACCCGCGCGATCCGCGAACCGTCGTGGTGGGCGTGCTAGGTAAGGTCTTCGCAGATAGTGCAACGCGCGGCGCGTATGTGACGCACGACTCTGGCGCGCACTGGCAGCGAACGCTGTACGTGGGACCGTCGAGCGGCATTTCCGACCTCGTGCGCCTTCCCGGCAAGCCGGAAACGCTCTTCGCAGGCGTCTATCAATTTCGCCGCCAGCCGTGGATGATGACGAGCGGCGGCCCAAACGGCGGCATCTACCGTTCCGACAACGGCGGCACGACGTGGCGGCGGTTGACCGGCAGCGGTTTGCCGGCCGCTCCGACGGGCCGCATCGGCCTCGCTGCCGCGAGCGGCGGACGCATCTACGCCATCGTGCAATCGCGTGCCGGAGAACTCTGGCGCTCAGACGACGGCGGATCGACGTGGAACAAAATGCCCCACAGTCGCTACGTCGGCGACCGCTCCTTCTATTTCAGCCGCATCTTCGTCGATCCTCAAAACCGCAATCGGCTCATCGACGTCGGTTTGATCCTGTCGCGCAGCGACGACGGCGGCAAGAGCTTTCATGCGATCGCGACCAACGCCGGCTGGGACTACCATCAAGCGTGGTGGTCGCAGGACGGGCGCCGGGTCGTCGTTGCCAACGACGAAGGCATCGTGATGTCGGGTGACGACAGCGCGCACTGGTGGCAACCTTACGACGTCCCCTTCGCGCAGCCGTATCACATCGGCCTCGGCGCGACCGCTCCGAACTATCGGGTTTGCGCC
The DNA here is from genome assembly GCA_035656415.1 of Vulcanimicrobiaceae bacterium. Lineage (GTDB taxonomy): Bacteria > Vulcanimicrobiota > Vulcanimicrobiia > Vulcanimicrobiales > Vulcanimicrobiaceae > JAFAHZ01. The sequence continues at coordinate 10,586 of DASRSM010000032.1, forward strand.
GGCTTGCAGGACGACGATACGTGGTGCGGCTGGTCGGAAGTTTTCAACGGTATCGGCATTTTGAACCGCGACTGGTCGACGGTCGGTCCGGGAGACGGCATGTGGGCGTTGGAGGATCCCACCGATAGCCATCTCATCTGGAGCACGACGACCAACAGCGATACGGGCCAAGTCTACCTGTTTGACGAGCGCACGCAGCAGGCGTCGGAACTATCGCCCTTCGCTCGCTCCAATTCGGCTCCGCCGAATACGCTGAAATATCGCTTCAACTGGGATTCGCCGCTCGCATTCACGGTAGCCGATCGCCCAAGCGTGCTCGTCGGCGGGAACGTCGTCTTTGAAAGCGCCGACCGCGGTCAAACGTGGACGGCGATCAGCCCCGACCTCACGCGCAACGACAAATCGCATCAGCAGGCCTCCGGCGGTCCCATCGATTTAGACATTTCCGGCGCGGAAACGTCGGACACGATCCTCGACATTGAGACGACTCGGCTCGATCCGGCAGCGATATGGGTTGGAACCGACGACGGTCTGGTACAGCTCACTCGTGACGGAGGAACGCACTGGAAAAACGTTACGCCTCCGCAAATCGCGCAATGGGGCCGCTTTTCGACCGTGACGCCGGGACATTTCGACGCCGGCACCGCGTACGCCGCGTACGACCGCCACATGCTTGGCGACGATCGTCCGTATGCGTTCGCGACTGAAGACTATGGTGCAACGTGGCGCGCGATCTCGGGCGATTTGCCGAGTAACGTCTTTTTGCGCGTCGTGCGCGAAGACCCCAAAGATCGTAATCTCCTTTATGCCGGCTCGCAGCGCGGCGTATGGGTATCGTTCGACCGCGGAGCGCACTGGCAGTCGCTGCGGCTCAACATGCCGCCGACCGCCGTTTACGACCTGGAAATTCAGCCGAAGACCGACGATTTAGTCGTGGCGGCTCACGGGAGGGGCGTTTGGATTCTCGACGACCTTCAGCCCCTGCGCGACCTAGCGAAAGCGCAAGCGTCCGCAGTGACGCTCGTTGCGCCACGCGAGGCGTACCGAATGTTTAACGGGTCGCCGGTCAACGCGTTCCCATGCTGCGGCGCACTTACCACTGCAACGATGGGGTTGACGCTGCCCGACAACGTCTACGTCGGAGAGAATCCGAAGTACGCAGCGTTAATCAACTACTACCTCTCGAAGCCCGCCGCGCATCGGCCGACGATCGAGATCGTCGACGCGCACGACCGAGTGGTGCGTCATCTCAGCGGTAACGACGTACCGAACGTTGCCGGTATCAACCGTACGGGGTGGGATATCGCCGAGGACGGCCCGGTGAAGTGGTATGGGACGTTCAAGGAAAATCAGGGTCCCGACGCCGGAGCTGAGTCGCTCCCCGGCGCGTACACGGTGCGGCTGCGCGTCGACGGACGCTCCTACGAACGGCCATTGACCGTCTTGGCCGACCCTCGCGACGGCGACAGCGTCGATCGCTACGTGAAGCGATACGCGTTCCTGCACGAACTTTTCGCGGAGCTTAGCAGGATCGACACGTGGCTCAATGCGATCGACGCGCGAGTGAAATCCGCGACCCCGGCGCAGGCCGCGGCGCTGCGTGCGTTTGCGAGCGAACTCTCGTCTTCGCCTCGCAACGTCGAGGATTTGGCCGGCGCGACGGCGCTGCGCAATCGCATCGGCGATATGCTGGCACGTGTGGGCACTTCATTCCAAGCGCCTAACGGCGCACAGCTCGAGGAGGGCGCCGACATCAAGGCAGCCTTCGACGCGCTGTCGGCTAAGCGCAGCGCGTTGGGAATTCCGTGACGCTCGATCGCACGCGTATACTCGAGCTCTACGCCCGCGAAGAGCGGCGCTTCGTCGACGCGCATCCGAAATCGAAGGTCCTTGCCGAACGCGCCGCCCGCTCGCTGCTGCAAGGCGTTCCGATGAACTGGATGATCAAATGGGCGGGACCGTTTCCGGTTTTCGTCGATTCCGCCGCCGGCGCGCATTTTTCGTGCGTCGACGGGCACGAATACGTGGATTTTTGCATGGGCGACACCGGGGCGATGAGCGGACATTCGCCCCAAGCCACCGTCGAGGCAGTTATCGAGCAGATGCGGCGCGGAATTACGTCGATGCTGCCGTCGGAAGACGCGCTATGGCTGGGCGAGGAGCTGCAACGCCGCTTCGGTTTGAAATATTGGCAGTTTGCGTTGACCGCCACGGATGCGAACCGCTTTTCGATTCGTATCGCGCGCGAGATCACCCAACGCCCCAAGATTCTCGTTTTCAACTATTGCTATCATGGTTCCGTCGACGAGACGTTCGCAACGTTGCACGACGGCAAGGTCGTGGAGCGCGACGGCAACATCGGACCGCCGGTCGATCCCGGCGTGACGACACGCGTCGTCGAGTTCAACGACCTCGGCGCGCTCGAAGCCGAGCTCGCGCATCGCGACGTGGCGTGCGTACTCGCAGAGCCGGCCATGACCAACGTCGGCATCGTGCATCCCGACGATGGTTTCCATGCAGTCATGCGCGAGCTGACAGTCCGTTACGGCACGCTCTTGATTCTCGACGAGACGCATACGATTTGTACCGGACCGGGCGGGTACACGCGCGCGCAAGGTTTGGACCCGGATTTCTTCACGCTCGGAAAGCCGATCGGCGGCGGAATTCCCGCGGCGGTCTACGGTTTCACCGAAAGCGTGGGCGATCGAATCGTCGCGCGAACGCAACTGGCGAGCTGCGATACCGGCGGCATCGGCGGAACGCTCGCCGGAAATGCACTCTCGCTGGCGGCGATGCGCGCGACCCTCGACCGCGTCTTGACGGCCGAGGCTTACGATCGCATGATTCCACTCGCCGCGCGTTTTACCGACGGCGTCCGCGGCGCGATCGCAGCATCGGGCGTCGCGTGGAGCATCGCACAGCTAGGCTGCCGGGCCGAATACCTTTTCGCGCAGCCGCCCCGCAACGGCGCACAAGCGGCTGCCGCCGGCGATTTCGAGCTCGACCGGTTGATGCACGTATACGCGCTCAATCGCCGCATCTTGATGACGCCGTTTCACTGCATGGCCCTCATGTGTCCGCAGACCAGCGAAGCCGATGTCGATCGCCACACGGCGGCCTTCGAAGAAGCCCTCGGCGAGCTAGTACGCACCTAGGCAGGGCCCCCCTGCAACCAATTGGCCGCTTCGGCAGTATGATGGTGAGGAGATGAACGTAGACAAGATGACGGAGCGCGTCGGAGACGCGCTTAACGCCGCGTATACACGTGCCTTGCGCGAGCATAACCCACAGACGACCGCGCTTCACATGCTCGCCGCGTTGCTGGAGCAAGAGCGTGGGATCGCGCCGGATATTCTGAGCAAGGCCGGAGCGGACCCGAAAACTATTGAGAAAAAGGTCGATGAAGCCATCGGGCGCCTTCCGCGTTTGGGCGGGAGCAATGCCGACTCTGCGCAGGTAACGATTGCGCCCGAGTTCGCGCGCGTTATGGACGGCGCTGAAAGCGAAGCCAAGGCGCTGCAAGACGACTACACGTCGGTCGAGCACGTACTGCTCGCGATGGCGCAAAACTCAGGCGACGTCGGAAAGATTTTCCGCGACTCCGGTCTCACGCGCGACAAGATTTTGCAAGCGCTGCGCGAGGTGCGCGGCAATCAACGCGTTACCACCAAGGATCCCGAAGGCACGTATAAATCGCTCGAGCGCTACGGACGCGATTTGACGCTGGAGGCCGAGCGCGGCAAGCTCGATCCGGTGATCGGACGGGACGAGGAAATTCGCCGCGTCATTCAGGTGCTGTCGCGACGCACGAAGAACAATCCGGTGCTCATCGGCGATCCGGGCGTCGGTAAGACGGCGATCGTCGAAGGTTTGGCGCAGCGTATCGTTCGCGGCGACGTGCCCGAAGGCTTGAAGAACAAGCGCATCGTTTCGCTCGACATGGGCGCGCTCATTGCGGGCGCGAAATATCGCGGCGAGTTTGAAGAGCGCCTCAAAGCCGTGCTCAAGGACGTTGCGAACTCCGAGGGGCAGATTCTGCTCTTCGTCGACGAGCTGCACACCGTCGTCGGCGCCGGCAAAGCCGAAGGCGCCATGGACGCGGGCAATCTGCTCAAGCCGATGCTAGCGCGCGGCGAGCTGCACATGATCGGCGCGACGACGTTGGACGAATACCGCAAGTACATCGAGAAGGACGCCGCTCTCGAACGGCGCTTTCAGCCGGTGCTCGTCGATCAGCCCAGCGTCGAGGATACGATCTCGATCCTGCGCGGTCTCAAAGAAAAGTACGAAACGCATCATGGCGTGCGCATCAAAGATGCGGCGCTGGTTGCCGCTGCCGTGCTGAGCAATCGATACATTACCGACCGGTTCTTGCCGGACAAAGCCATCGACCTGATCGACGAATCCGCGGCCAAGCTGCGCACCGAGATCGATTCGATGCCGCAAGAACTCGACGAAGTCTCGCGCCGCGTCATGCAGCTCGAGATCGAGCGCGAAGCGCTGCGTAGGGAGAACGACTCGGCGAGCCGTCGCCGGCTCGACGATATCGAGAAAGAGCTGGCGTCGCTGCGCGAGGAGCAGACGAAGCTGCGCACGCAGTGGGACGCGGAGAAAGCTGCGGTAACGAAAACGCGCGGCCTGCGCGAACAGATCGAACAGACGAAAGTGCAGATCGAGCAGGCCGAGCGCCAATACGATCTCAATCGCGTTGCGGAGCTTCGCTACGGCAAGCTCGCGCAGCTCGAAAAGCAGCTCGCTGCCGAAGAGAACGCGCTCGAGCGTAACGACGGTGCGCGGCTTTCGAAAGAGGAAGTCGACGAAGACGACATTGCGGAAGTGATTTCACGCTGGACCGGCATCCCGGTTTCTAAGCTGCTCGAGGGCGAAAAGCAGAAGTTGCTGCACCTCGAGGACGAGCTGCACAAGCGCGTGATCGGTCAAGACGAAGCCGTTACGGCGGTCGCCGAAGCGGTGCTGCGTTCGCGTTCGGGTCTCGGCGACCCGAATCGTCCGATCGGTTCGTTCATTTTCTTGGGGCCGACCGGCGTCGGTAAGACCGAACTGGCGCGCGCGCTCGCCGAATATCTCTTCGACGACGAACACGCGATGATTCGTATCGACATGTCGGAGTATCAGGAGAAGCACACGGTCGCGCGTTTGATCGGTGCGCCTCCCGGATACGTCGGGTTCGAAGAAGGCGGACAGCTCACCGAGGCGGTGCGCAGACGGCCGTATTCGGTGATCCTGTTCGACGAAATCGAAAAGGCGAACCCCGACGTCTTCAACGTGTTCTTACAGATTCTCGACGACGGCCGCTTGACCGACGGTCAGGGCCGCACGGTCGATTTCAAAAACACGATCGTTATCATGACGTCGAACATCGGCAGCCATCGCATTCTCGACTTTAAAGGCTCGTTTGACGGTGCGGACTATGCGGTCATGCGCGCGACCGTGCTCGACGAGATGCGCCAGCACTTCCGGCCGGAGTTCCTCAACCGCGTCGACGAGATCATCGTCTTCCACGCGCTGAGCGAAGAACAGCTCGAGGAAATCGTCGTGATTCAACTGCAACGCCTGCGCCACCGGTTGGCGGAGCGGCGGATCACGCTGGTCTTGTCCGAGGCTGCGAAGCGTCACATCGTCAAGGTCGGATACGATCCGAACTACGGCGCTCGTCCGCTCAAGCGCACGATTCAGAAAGAACTCGAAACTCCGCTCGGCCGGAAAATTCTTGCCGGCGACGTGCACGACGGCGATACGGTCGACGTTGGATTCGACGACGTCCGCGGCGAGCTGACGTTTTCCACGGAGGCGAAGAAGCCCGTTCCCGCGTAGCACTTCACCGTGATCGAAGACACGGTCGTGCTTTTCAATGCCCGCGGCGAGCGCGTTGAGCTCTCGCCGTACGGTGCGGCCATCGCCGCCGTTTACGTGCGCGACCGCCAAGGGCGCGTCGGCGACGTGACGGTCGGCGAAGGCGGCAGCGCCGGAAAGATCGTCGGGCGCTACGCCAATCGCATCGCCAACGGACGCTTCGCGATCGACGGCCGCGTCTATCAGCTCGCAACGAACGAAGGCTCCAATACGCTGCACGGCGGTCCCGACGGTTTTGCCAAGCGCATTTGGAAAACGGGTGCGACCCGGACGTCGATCGACGGCAGTACGATGAGCGTGGAGTTCTCGCTCACCAGCGCCGCCGGCGATCAGGGCTTCCCGGGCAATCTCAGCTGCAACGTGGTCTACTCGTTCGACGACGACGCGGCGTTGCGCATCACCTACGGTGCGGCGACCGACGAACCGACGGTGATCAACCTCACCAACCACGTCTATTTCAATCTGAGAGACAACCCCACATCGAGCATCGCTTCTCAGCAGCTATGGATCGCGTCGGACGAATATACGCCCGTCGATCGCGCGATGATTCCGACCGGCGCCATCGTGCCGATCGCGGGAACCGCGCGCGATTTTCGCAAGATGCGTCCGATCGGAACGACGGCGTTCGATACGAACTTCGTGCTCGACGCCTATATCGGCGATCTGCGCGTAGTGGCCGAAGCCTTCGACGACGAATCGGGCCGCCGGTTACGCGTCGAAACGACCGAACCGGGACTGCAGCTCTATACCGGCAAAGGCAACGCGTTCGCGCTGGAAACGCAGCACTTTCCCGACTCACCGAACCACGCAAACTTTCCCAGCACCGCGCTGCGCCCCGGACAACGCTTCGCGTCGACGACCGTTTACCGCTTCGCTACAAGCGGCTGAGGTCGCGCTTCTTTGCCTTGAGCCGATCGCTTTCGTTGAGAATGCGCTTGCGAAGGCGAATCGACTCCGGCGTTACTTCCACTAGCTCGTCGTCTTCGATAAACTCGATCGCCCGTTCCAGCGACAGCTCGTCGGGCGGCGCCAACGTAACGTTATCGTCGGAACCGGCGGCGCGCATATTCGTCAGCTTCTTTTCGCGAACGACGTTGAGTCCCACGTCCTTATCGTCGTTGGCGCGCCCGACGATCATGCCTTCGTAGACATCGACGCCCGGTCCCATGAAGAACTCGCCGCGTTGGTCGACGCCCGTCAGCGCGTAGCCGGTCGTGCGGCCGGTGTGCGTTGCAACTAATGCTCCGACGTTACGGCCCGGCAGCTCGCCCTGCCATTCCTGATGATCGTAGTAGGTGTGCGACATCACTGCGGTGCCGCGCGTCAGCGTGAGCAGCTCCCCGCGGAGACCGAAAATGGCGCGCGTCGGCATCGTGTATTCGAGCCGTCGCGAGTCGCCCACGTTGAGCATGTTCGACATGAGGGCTTTACGGCGTCCGAGCGCCTCGATGACGGGACCGGAATACGATTCAGGGACGTCGACGACGACGTACTCGACGGGTTCCCAGCGCTTGCCGTCGCGTTCCACGATGATGACTTGCGGCTTGGAAACCGCCAGCTCGTAGCCCTCGCGGCGCATCGTTTCGATGAGAATCGAAAGATGCAGCTCGCCGCGACCGCGCACTTCGAACGTGTCGGCGGACTCCGTATCGGCGACGCGCAGCGCGACGTTCGATTCGAGCTCGCGCATGAGGCGTTCGCGAATCTGACGCGACGTCAGATATTTGCCTTCGCGTCCGGCAAACGGTGAGTTGTTCACCGCAAAGAACATCGATACCGTCGGCTCGTCGACCGCGACGGCGTGAATGCCCTCGGGCGCGGCGGCGTCGGCGATGGTGTCGCCGATGTTGAGATCCTCGATGCCCGAAACGCAAACGATATCGCCGGCGGACGCCTCCGCGACTTCGATGCGCTCGAGCCCCGCAAACGTCAGCAGCGTCGTCAACCGCAGACCGGTCGCTACCGTGCCGTCGCGCGCCACTTTGGCGATCGGAGCGTTGACTTTCGAGCTGCCGCGGAAGATGCGGCCGATGCCGATGCGTCCGACGTACTTGTTGTGGTCGATCGCCGAAATGAGCAGCTGAAACGGCCCCTCTTCGGCCGGCGCGTCGGGAATGCGTGCGACGATGGTTTCGAAGAGCGGCTCGAGCGAGTCGCTCTCGTCCTCGAGCGTCCGTTTGGCGATGCCGGCTTTGGCGTTGGTAAAGAGCACCGGAAAATCGGCTTGCTCGTCGTTGGCGCCCAGCTCGACGAACAGATCGAACGTCTCGTTGACTACCTCTTGCGGGCGCGCGTCCTTGCGGTCGATCTTGTTGACGACCACGATGGCCCGCAGATCGAGCTCGAGTGCCTTGCGCAGCACGAAACGCGTTTGCGGCATGACGCCTTCGGCTGCGTCGACGAGCAGCAATACGCCCTGCACCATCTGCAGCACGCGCTCGACCTCGCCGCCGAAGTCGGCGTGGCCGGGCGTATCGACGATATTAAACTTCACGTCGCCGTGGCGCACGGCCGTGTTCTTGGCGAGAATGGTAATGCCGCGCTCGCGCTCGAGCGGATTGGAATCCATGACGCGCGTAGCGATCTGTTGGCCTTCGCGGAAGACGCCGCTCTGCTTGAGCATGGCGTCCACCAGCGTTGTCTTACCGTGATCCACGTGCGCGATGATCGCGACGTTGCGAATGTCGGGGCGAATTTTCACGAAATGCTTACTGTTTATTCGGTGCGGGGAAGGGTGAACCAGAACGTCGTTCGACGTCCGCCTTCACTTTCCAGTCCGATCGCTCCGTTCATCATCGTGACGAGCTCGCGACAAATGTAGAGTCCCAGGCCGGTCGATCCGTTGTCGTACGTCAGCCGGCCGAAGCGCTTGAAGAGCTTCTCAGTGTCGCTGGCCGGGATTCCGACGCCTTCGTTGACGACGTACACGCCGATCTCGCGCTCGCCGACAGGTTTGACCTCTACGTGGATCGGGCTATTCGGATACGAGTATTTCACGGCGTTCGAGAGCAGGTTAGCAACGATTTGAACGAAGCGGCCCTCGTCGGCGAGAACGTTGGGCACCGGATCGAGATAAGCGACGTTGAACGAACGGTCCTGGTGCTCGCTGCGCAGTCGGGCGATCGACTCTTCGATGATCGAGATCGGCGGCACGCTCGTGATGCGAAGCGACAGCTGTCCTGCGTCCATGCGCGAGAGTAAAAGGAAGTCCTCGAAAATCGTCGCCAACCGCGTCGTGGCGCTGCCGAGCACGTTGAGCAGCTCTTCGCGACGGTCGCCTCCCATCGTCTCCCAATGCGTTTCCAGCAGCGACGTCGCTCCGCGAATGGCTGCGAGGGGCGAACGCACTTCGTGCGACACCATTCCGAAAAACTCGTTTTGCAGCGCGACGTTCTCTTCGAGCAGTTGCCGCCGCTCGATTTCCGACAAATGCGCGCGTGCGTTGGCGAGTGCCAGACCGACGAGATTGACGAAGAGCTGCATTTGGCGCAGCGTTTCGATCGAGGGAACCTTGCCGTCGATCGGACCGTCCGCCGACAAGTACCCGAGCATTCCGCCGTCGCGATCCGGCAAAACGAGCGTCAGCGAATCGCGCTCGTGCCACGCATCCGGAGCGGTGCGCGGTTCGTGTCCTGTGCTCTGGCCTAGATAGATCGAGCGCGCCCAAAACACTTCGCGTTCCGCGGGATTGTAGAAACAGTTCGGCAGCACTTCGAACTCGGGTAAGAGCAGCGTCTTAATATCGTCCCGTGCGATCCGCTCGCCGAGGCGTTCGCGAATCGTTTGATCGCCGAAACCCATGAGCACGCGGCGATATAGGTCGCCGCCGGACTCGTCCGCGGCAACAATCGTTACGTAACGCCAACCGAAGAGCGTGGCAACGCTCAGTGCGATCGACTCGAGTGGTGGAGTGATATCTTGCGTCTGCAAAATATCGTGCGTAATCGACAGCAGATGTTCGAGAAGATCGCCGCTAGCCGAGCGCCCCTGCCCCTGCGCGAGGTGCATCTCCCTCGCTTCGCAGGGAAACTAGAGCCTGCCTTCCTCCGAGTCTTGGCGGTCGAGGTCGGAGCAGTGTTCGTCGAGCACGAACGCGTTAGCTCGCTCCCGGCCTTCGGGCGAGACGTGCCGGTCGAAGTAGGTCACCAGCTTCTCGTCGTCGGCCCCTTGCGCGACCAGGACGTCGAACGCGTCTTGCGTCACGCCAGCTCGTTCGAGGAACCCCTTCGACATTGGGCAGTAGCCCGTATAGTCGCCGTTGGTTCCGGCCTGTTCCGCCCGGATCTTGTCCGCAAGGCGGGCAAGCCAGGCATAATGACCCAGCATCGAACGGCCGCTCCGTGGAGGACTCTTGGAAAGATCTGGTACGGTCGAGATCATAGTGGCCGAATTTTCCCACCCATGCCGTGGACGAACCAGGCTTCGGCCTCAGGCTTCGTCAAGCTACGGCGGACATGAACGACGCCCAACGGTTAGCCGCCGCACTCAACGCGCATTTGAAGGCGCCGCAGTTTTCGAATCAAAAGGCGCGCGCGACCGCACGCCAAGAAACCGCAGTCAACTGGCCCAAAACCAAAGCGCTCAACGAAGACTTCAATCCCGACGTAGACGGCTACGAATCGTTCGCCATGAACGATGGCACGATCTGCACGTGGAACCCCGGACAGTTCCGCTACGTCGCGAGCAAGAGTTAGCCGTGGAGAAAAATTGCGGAGCGTCCCGGAATCGTGTCGCTGCCGTCACCTTTGAACGGCGAGCCGTTGACGACCACCGCTCCGTTGCAGTACTCGGGAACCGCGCAGCCGGTCGAGACCGATTCGTTGCCCATTCGCACGCTGGCCATTTGCAGGCCGGAGAAGGCGAACTGCCAGCGATACGTTCCGATCCTGTCGTGACGAAACATCGATGCGGTGACATTGACCGCGTCCGGAGACGCGTTGACCAGCGTGGCACACGGACCGACGTCCGAGCGATTGACGTAACAGTGACGATACTGCATTGCCCACACCGGAGCATCGCCTGCGCACGCTACCACTAGGGCGACAACGCCGCCGGTGTCGCCGTTAGCGGTCGGACATCCCAACGCTTCGTGCGCGGCCGAGCCGCTGTAGTGATACGGCGACAGCGATTGCTCGGGGCCTTGAGGTACGACCGTATACTCCGGCCAAAAGCTCGCAACGTGCGAATTCGCCGGACCGACCGCATAGCGCCACTGCACGACTTTGTCGGGTATGCCGGTGCTTTGATCGGGCACCAGCCATTGTAATCCCGTCATGAAGAAACGTAGCGTCGGGGAAGCCGACGGCTGCTCGAGATCGATGTACTCGAGGCCGGGGCACATTCCAAGGGCCATCGCGATCGACGTGTTTATCTGCGCCGCGATCAACCCGGTTTGGTTCCATTTGCCGTTCGTGAAGAGGCGTCGCTCGCTGATCGCGCCGTCGACGTTGCCTCGCGTTAACGCGTTGCAGAGCGGCGCGGCATTGACCGCGTTATTGAAATAACCTTGTGCGTACTGGGTGCTGCCGTAACAGTTCCCGGCGACGACCGTCGCGCAGATCTTGGCGCCGCCGGTAAAACCGTTAAACGACGTGTGTACGCAGCGTCCGCCCGCGGGACACATGGAGTTGAAGTAGCTCGCGACCGCCGAATACCATGACTGCGGCGCGGCTTGCGGGCCCGTGGGCCTTTGCCACAAATAGACGGCACCGTATTCGCGAGTTTTGTAGATATTCGGAGCATACGCGGTGGAGACGTCGTCGTTCATGACGCCGAAGCCGTCGGGTATGCCTCCCTTACGATAGTCCGGATTGTTCCAGACGTTTGCATACATGTACGACTGCATCGCAGTGTTGCCCAGATCGAGGAAATATTCGTTACGATCTTGCGCGTCGCCGTACGCGTTGCAGCGTCCCGTTCGAACGTGCATCAGTCGATTTGCCGGCGTCGCCGAGCCGGCGGCAACGTGCAGGAAGCCGCCCTCGTTCTGCGTGTTGTTAAAGCGGAACGTGGCACCGGTCGTTACGTTGCACGCATTCAGGCCGAAATCGACGTAGGTGTAAAGACGACACGATCCATTGCAGTACTGAGGCAGTCGCGGATCGACGGCATCGAGCGTGGAGCACGTCTCTAGTGCCCACCACAGCTTAGGGTCGTTGCTTCCCGCGTCGGCACCCCAGCAGGTCGAGCGCTTTTGAAGCGTTACGTATTGCCATGCGGGCAGCACGTAGGGAATCGACTGCGGCGCGGCAGTAACTGAAGCAGTGGACGGCTGCGGCGGGCTCGAGCATGCCAGGATCGCCGCGCAACAACCCAACAACAGCCACTTCGTGCCTTTATGCACGAAGCACCTAAAGCGTATCGATCGAAATGGCCATGGTCTCACCGTACTTACCCGCGCACGGATTCTTCTACGCGAAGGTTGTCGCTCACAGAGCCCGGAGCGTTATCCCGCGAGCAACAGGCTTTCGGACTCTCAACACAATAAGCACTTTGAAGCGCCGTGGGAGCGTACGGATCTGGTGGTCCGCACGGTCTTCAAAATCGCTGAGGCCGAGGCAACTCGGCTGATAGGTTCGATTCCTATACGCTCCCGCCACTACACTCTGGGCGACAGCAAGGCTTGAAAAACGAGGAGCCGGCGCTTGCGCACCGGCTCCAACGTGAT
>DASRSM010000033.1:0-9204 GCA_035656415.1 Vulcanimicrobiaceae bacterium
AGACGCTGACGGCCGCGATGATGACGATGAAAATCGTCGGGATGAGCGTCCACCAGAATTCGAGCTTGTGGTTGTCGTGAATCTGCACGCCGATGGCGTCGGGCGGATCGGTCTTGCGGGCGCGGAACTCGATCGCGAAATAGAGGATGTAACCGCAGACGAAAATGTAGAGCGCGCTACCGGCGGCGGCCAAGAATCGGAAGAACACGTCGACCTGATACGCGGTCGTGATGATCGAGGGTTCCCACCGCTCGATCGGCGCGTAAATCCAATAGACGATCGACGCGAGCGCTAAGACGCTCAGGATCGCCGTTACAATCCAAAAGCCGCGGCCGAGACTTATCGGTGGCGATTTGTGCTCAACCAAGGAACGCTCTCTCCTTAAAGGTGCTTAGCGGGAGCGGTTTCGCGCCATATCGGTAGACCCTGCAAACTCCCGTACCAGCCAGTCTACGTTAGTAATGGCGGTGCCGACTACGACTGCATCGGCACCCGCGTCAAGTGCGGCCCGGACCTGATCCGGCGAGTGCACGCCGCCTTCGCAGACGACAAAGGCTCTTCGCGCATCACCCGGAGCTTGTCGAAGGGCGGCTACCAACGCCAGTGCGGGAAGCGCAGCGCCGGCAGTGTCGGGTGTGTATCCGCAGAGCGTCGTGGCTACGACGTCGGCCCCCAACGCGGCAACGGTCCTTCCTTCCTCCAACGTTGCGCAGTCGGCCATCGCGAGCCGGCCCGCGGCGTGAATCGCTTCGATCAGCGACTCTAGTCGCGTTCCGCCGGGCCGCGGTCGAGCCGTAGCGTCGAACGCGATGACGTCGGCGCCGGCGCCGGCGATTGCGGTCACTTCTTCGAGCGTCGGCGTAATGTACGGTTCGAACCCGGGGTACTCGCGTTTGATCAGCCCGACGACCGGAACCTCAACCCGCGATCGCACGGCGCGCAAGTTTGCGACACCTTGAATGCGGACGCCGACCGCGTCGCCCTCTTGGGCGGCCCGCGCCATCGCGGCGATGACGTGCGGATCGTCGAGCGCCGAACCCGGCCACGCCTGAACCGAGACGATCAAACCGCCGCGAAGCTCGTCGAGAAGACTCATCTCACCGCGATCTCGATGCCGGAGATGCCCGCTTCGCGGTACGCCAGGATCAACGCGCCGACGGCGGGGTCGTACTTCGGGACGACGATCTCAGTTCCACGACGGTCGTTCTCGATGCGTTCGGCCACCGTCGCGGCAAAATCGCTATCGTTAAACATCCCTCCCACAAGCGTCACGCGCGCGGGCGCGCCGCGCAATATTGCTTCCCGGACGAGCCAGGACAGTTTCGTGGCGGCGAACGTGACGTCCGACCACGAGCGCCCCGATTGTACATCAACCGAAGCGAAGGCCGCGATCCGATCCCGCGTCAGCTCCCCGGCGTAAAACGCGCGCGCGATCGCCCGTAGCGACGGAAGATCGAAGAACTCGCACGCTCGCCGCACGTCGTCGGGAGCAGCTACTCCTATGTCTTGCGCGTGCATCAGCGAGGCGAGCGCTTCGCGTGCGAGCCAAAACGCACTCCCTTCGTCGCCGAACAGGTAGCCCCACCCGCCCAGCGTCCAGCCTTCCTTGCCGTCGGTCGCGTACACGACCGAACCGGTGCCGGCGATGACGACGACGCCGGCCTCCCCGGCGAGCGCACCCGCGTGTGCGATCGGTGCGTCGTGCATCAAGACGAACCGCGTGGCCGAAAGCTCCGGCACCTTACCGTAGACTCGGCCTTCGTAACCGCTCACGCCGGCGACGATCGCTTCGAAGTGCGCATCGGCGTCGAGACCCGCCTCTTTGCACGCCGCCCGCAGCGCGCCCGACAACGCGTCGTGCATGCGCGTCGAATCCGCGCCTTGTCCGACTTCGTCCGCCGGACCCGCGACACCGCGCCCGACGACGCGACCGCGCTCGTCGCCGATTACCGCGGCCGTCGACGTTTGGCCGCCGTCGATGCCCGCAACGTAGCGCGTCACGGTTCCAAAAGCTTTCGTGCGTAGTCGTTGGCCGCGCGTTCGCGCGCGACGCGATCGGGGATCACGACGACTTCGCCAACGCGCTCGCGATGGTGGTAGAGCTCGTGACCGATCGCGAGCGAAACGAAGTCGCCGAGCTCCTGCGGCGAAAGCTGCTCGGCAATACGCACGTTGAGCCGAATCTCCGGAACGCTCGGATCGTATTCTGAGCGCAGCTCGTCGAGACCCCAATCGCCCAAATCCGCGAAGCCGATCGCGACGCCGTACGTGCGGGCCAGCGCGATCGCTTTGTTCACGACGCGTTTCCGTCGCGCTGCAAATACACGCCGTCGGCGACGAGCTGCTCGCGCAGCTCCTTGACGTCGACGTCGCCGACGCGAACGCGGCGCTTACGGGCGAGTGCGGCCGCGGTGCCGGCGGCTTGGCCTAGCGTCATCACCGTCGGCGTCAAGCGCGTCGACGCCAGCGCTTCGTGCGTGGTCGAAATGCAGCGTCCGGCGACCAGCAGCTGTTCGCGATTGATCGGCAGCAAACAGCGATACGGAATGTCGTAGCTTTCGCCGGGCTTCAAACGCTGCGTCGTGGTCCCGGTTCCCGACGGGTTGTGAATGTCGATCGGATACGCGCTGCAAGCGATGGCGTCGTCAAAATGCCGGCCCTGCAGCACGTCGTCGCGCGTGAGCGTGTAGCGGCCGACGATGCGCCGCGACTCGCGAATGCCGACTTGCGTACCCGTGGCGCTGATGCGCGCGTTTTCAAATCCGGGAACGCGCGTGCGGAAGAATTCGAAAAGCTGCATCGTTTGCAAGCGCGCTTCGATTTCGGCCCGCGTCAAATCGCCGGGATCGAGCGGATCGATGTCGACGACGCGCGTCATGTTGACGGTAACTTCGTCGGGGTACGGCGAGATGAAAAACGAGACCAGTTCGCGCGGAAGATCGACGATACCGTCGCGACGCGCTTCTTCCCACAATGCGTAAAGGCCGGCAACCGCCGTCAGCGCGCCCGGAACGCGTTCGTGCGTTTTGAGCGACGTCCGCATTTGATCGGGATGCATGCGAACGTACGTCGAGAGTTTCGACATGTCGACGTGACTCAAACGAAACATTAGCGTCGCCGGCTGCACGCGTCCACGATCGTCGCCCTGCTGCGTCGGTACGGCGGCGGATGCGGCCACGAACGCGTCGGCCGTCGAGTCGATAACGACGCGGCCGAGATATTCGCGCGTTCCGCCGACCGTAGCGAACGTAGCGCCGCGCACCGTATCGCCGTCGACCTTTGCGTCGAGTACGTAGGCGTGCAGCAACAGCGACACGCCGGCTTCGCGCATCATCTCGAAGAGCAGCGCCTTGTGGATTTCCGGATCGAACGGCGTGATCGACGCGACGTAGTCGGAAGAGTCGTGCAGATGGCCGGGCGACGCGCCTTTGCGCATGAGGCGCTCCACGATTTCTTGCGCGATACCGCCCACGATGCGTTGCTCGCCCGAGTGGAAGGTCATCCACGGGCCCACCATCGCGGCGGTCGCCGTACCCCCCAAAAAGCCGTAGCGCTCGACCAAAAGCGTACGCGCGCCATGGCGAGCCGCTGCAAGCGCGGCCGCGCAGCCGGCGTTTCCGCCTCCAACGACCAGCACGTCGAATTCCACCGTGCACGACCTTCGCCGCAGGCGGTCGACGCCTCTCTCTCCAAGAGATTCGCGTGCAGTCGCAGCTGACGGCCGAGGAACGGAGTTGGGCGATGGCCGCGCATCTCTCGGCGCTCATCGCCGTCGCCGGATTTCCGTTCGGCCACGTCATCGGGCCTCTGGTCGTCTACTTAGTCAAAAGAAACGAGTCGCCGTTCGTCGCCGAGCACGCGCGCGCGTCGCTGAACTATCAGCTCACGGTTTCGCTGCTGGGAATCGTTGCGATCGTCGTGGGGATCCTCGTTTTCCTCGCTTGGGTCTTCATCGCTGCTGCGACGTCCTCACATTCGGAAGGATCCGGCGCCGCCGCATTTAGCTTCGTCGGACTCTGGGTATTGGCCGGAGTCGTCGTCGTTGCGATCTTGTTGCTCTCGCTGGTCTTCATCATCATGGGGGCGGTGGCAGCCAGCTCCGGACGGCCCTACCGCTACCCCTTCGCAATTCGCTTCGTCCGCTGAAGACGATCGTTAACAGGGAGTAAAGGCCTCGGGACGATATTGAGCCCCATGCTGCTACAACGCGTAAAACCTCTGGCGCGCATCTTAGCGGAAGGCGCCAACGCGGATCAGGGCCTGAAACGGTCGTTGGGGCCGTGGCAACTCACGGCAATGGGCATCGGCGCGATTATCGGCACCGGTATCTTCGTCTTAACCGGCGTCGCGTCGGCTACTCGGGCGGGGCCGTCGCTCACTATCTCGTTTATCGTAGCCGGGATCGTCAGCGCGCTGGCCGCACTCTGTTACGCGGAAGTCGCGAGCAAAGTCCCGATCTCCGGCAGCGCTTATACCTATACCTACGCGACCATGGGCGAGTTCTTCGCATGGATCGTCGGCTGGGGTCTCGTGTTGGAGTACGCGCTCGGCGCTGCGACGGTTAGCGTCGGGTGGTCGGGCTACTTCACCAACATTCTGCAGAATTTATTTCACCTCACGATTCCGCAGCAGTGGCAGCACAGTGCGTGGGACGCAACTCCAGGCATCGCCAATCTTCCCGCCGCGGGAATCATCTTCGTAATAACGGCGCTGCTCGTAAAGGGCACGCGAGAATCCGGAACCGTCAACGCGATCATCGTCGCGATCAAGGTTGCCGTGGTGCTGTTCTTCATCGCCGTCGGCATCGATCACATCAACGGCGCCAACTACCACCTGCCGCCCGGTCCGGCGACGGGTGAAGGGGGTTTCTTCCCGTTCGGCTGGCAAGGCATGCTCGGCGGCGCGGCCTTCATCTTCTTCGCCTACATCGGATTCGACGCGGTCTCGACGACGGCGGAAGAAGCCAAGAATCCCGGCAAAGACTTGCCCTTCGGAATCATCACGAGCTTGGTGATTTGCACGCTGCTGTATATCGTCGTCGTGGCGATTCTCAACGGACTCGTGCCGTTCAACGAACTCAACGTCCCGAACCCGGTCGCGTTCGCGCTCAACCACGTGGGCTTGACGGGTGCGGGCCTCATCATCAGCTTCGGCGCGATCGCCGGCCTCACGACGGTTTTGCTCGTCATGATGTACGGGCAGACGCGCGTCTTCTACGCAATGTCACGCGACAAACTGATCCCGCCGATGTTCGTGAAGCTTCACCCGACGTTCCGGACGCCGTGGATTTCGCAGATCATCTTCGGCGTGCTGATCGCCGCAGCGGGTGCGTTTTTCCCGATCAGCATTCTCGGATCGGTCACCAATATGGGCACGCTCGTCGCGTTCATCCTGGTCGCTATCTCGGTGCCGGTGCTGCGACAGCGGCATCCGGACTTCAAGGGTTCGTTCCAAGTGCCGCTGGGGCCGTTCATCATTCCGGTGCTGGCTGCCGTCAGCGCGCTGGGCCTGATCTACTTCCTCAAGGAAGGCAATCCGTACGTGTGGGGATTCTTCCCGCTCGTGTGGCTCGCGTTTTTGGTCTGGTTTGTCATCGGCCTCACGTTCTATTTCAGCTATGGTCGTAACAAGAGCACCGTCGGTTTAGAGGAAGTCGAAGGGCTCGCGATCGCGCAGCCTCCCGTCAACTAACCGCTCGGTGAAAAAGGTCCATGCTGTCAAGGGCCATCTAGGGTAGGCCTCTATACGCTAGGCCTCTGTCGAAGACAGGGGCCTAGCAAGCATAATGGGTCTAGCCGGCGAGGGAGTTGTTTTCGCCGGTACAGGAGTACGCCATGGACCCAAGCATCGTCTCTCTCAGCGGCGAGTTTGACATTGACCGCCAGCACGAATTGCGCGAAACGCTCGAACCGTTCTACGCGCAGCCGTACCTCATCGTAGATCTCTCCCGCGTGGAGTACGTCGACTCGTCGTGTCTGTGCGAGTTCATGCGCATGCGCCGCGCGCGTTCCGACGCGGGCGCGCGCCCGGCATGCTTCGTCGTGGACGAACGGCGTTTCGGTCGCTTATTCCACTTCCTAGGCTTGGACGAAGTGTTTCCGGTCGTGCACTCGCTCGAAGAAGCCTTCGAGCGCGTTCCCGAACGCGAATTAGCTATGAACGCGTAAAGCGAGCGCAAAGGGGACCTTTAGTACCCAGGGTTACGGCGTGGCGCGCCGATAACCGGGAATATACAGGTCATCCCGATGCGCATCTCCGGTGTTGCGACGACGGTCGCTCTCTCTATTTTCCTAACCGGCGCGGTCTCGCCGCCAACGGGCGACTGCACTGCGATCATCGCTGCCGTCGATGCGCGCAACGCCACCTTACCGAACTTCACGTTTCACGCCGACGTCGCGGTCAGGATGCATCACTTCCCCTGGCTGGGTTTTCATCTGTCCGGCGACGGCACGTACGAAAAAGGCAACCGGTACTGGGTGCACTTCACCCAGATGCCCTTCTTCGCAAAACAAGTGCACGACATCGACCTTTCGATGCTCGATCCTATGCTTTGGCCGAAGAACTACGCGTACGACGCGGTAGGCATCGACGGCGACGATGCAATTTTCGATTTACAAGCGCTGCACGATAAGAACTTAGACAAGGCGCGCGTCGCCCTCAATAACCAAGGCGCGGACTGGGTCGACGCCACCTATAAAGACGGCATGCACATTCATATGGCGGTGACGCCGGCCCAAGCCGGCTCGTATTTGTTGCCGTCGAAAATGGACGTCGCGATCGACTACCCGCACATGCCGTTATCAGCAAGCGCCGATTTCAACGCGTACCAGTTCGACGTCGCGCTGCATTAACGCGCGTTACGCCCGGCGCGGTACCGTCAGCAGCGCCACGACCTCCGCAGGGTCGCAACCCTCGAGCTCCTCGAGCGCGAGCGCGACCGCTTGACTCGCGGCGGCTAAGCCATCGTAGGTCGCGATGCGCTCGCCGCGCAGGAGATACAGCGCCGGTAACGCCCGCCCGACGTCCCCGAATCGCGTGTCCCGCTCGATCGCGCGACTCGCCGCCCGCTCCGTTTCCGACGCAGGCGTTTGCAGCACGCGCGCGCCGCGCAAGAGCAAGCGAACGACGCCGCGGCCGTCGACCACCGCCATTCCGTCGCCCGATCTGTAGCCGATAAGCTCCGCAGTCAGATCGACGCGCTCCAACGCCGCGCCGTCGCCGTTCAAGCTCTGCGCCGCCGCGGCGCGTTGACCGGCTTCGTCGCACGCTTTGGCAGCGACGGGCTCGGCGAGCGCGGTCGCGCCGGAAGCCGACGCGCGAATGCGATTACGCTGCGAGTCGATTTCGATCGCGACCTCGACGCGATCGGGCGACGCGCCGGCGGCCACGACACGATCGATCGCTTCGCGGCGCAAGCGCGCGATGTCATCGGGCGTGGGCGCGACGACGGTGCGCTCGACGACGTCGCGCACGAGGGCCAGCGCGACGCCGACCGGCGCGATCACTTCGGCGTCGCGCGCGATTCGAGAACGAAGCCCCATCGCATCGGCAGCGTACGGAACGATCGCGCCGGCACCACCGCCGCCGCCGACGATGGTGACGTGCGCGCGCTCGAGTCCGTAGTCGGCGATCAGCTCGTCGATGGTTGCGCGCAGCTTGGCGGTGGCGATGTCGAGCACCGCGCGCGCCAATGCGTCGCCGCTGCTTCCGAGGCGCTGCGCGAGTAGCGCGTACGCGCTACTCGCCGTGGCGCGGTTGCCGTTCGCAAATGCGCCTTCGGGGACGCATCCGAGCGCGTTTGCCGCGCAGCTCGTCGTCAGCGCGATCGCCGTACCGTCGCGCGCGCGCAGAATCGCGTAGTCGTTGGGATCGTCCGGCCACGGAGCGATCGTTTCGACGACGGCACCGTCGAGTTGCGCCTCGTCGCAAAAGCACGCATAGGCACAGCCGGCGATGTGCGCGCTCCGCGGACCGGCGTCGACGACCGAGTTCGCGCCGATGCGAATCATGCTGCCGCCCGCGATGCCGAGCGTGCGCACGTCGACGGTGTGCAGCATGGTGCGATGGCCGCCGATGCGCGCGGGCCGCATCTGCGGGCGTCCTTGACGGATCGCCGAGATATCCGAGCTGGTACCGCCGACTTCGATAAAGATGCCGTCGGTGAGGTTCTCGTAAAGCAGCGCCCCGGCGACGCCGGCCGCCGGTCCGGAGAGCAGCGTGAGAATCGGACGGCGCTCGATCTCGCGTACGTCCATAACGCCGCCGTCGCTGCGCATGATCATCAGCGGCGCTGGGATCGACGCGTTCTTTACTGCCGAAGCGGTCATACGCGACGTGCGAATCATACGCGGAAGAATTGCGGCGTTGAGCGCGGCGGTGCGCGTCCGCGCGCGCAGGCCGTACATGGCGCTCACGTCGTGACCGCTGGTCGCATCGACGCCGCGCGTCCGGGCGTATTCCACGACGCCGGACTCGCCGGCGGGACGGTCGACGCCGAACGGCGCGCTCGCCACGATTGCTTCGGCGCCCTCGGCAATCGCGCGATCGACCGCCGAACGCATCGACGCTTCGTCGCGTGCCGACGCAAAGGCAAAGGCCGGCGCGAGCGACCGCCCCGGCGCAAGTTCCACCGGCGCGAATCGAATCTGCCGCCGCGCCAGCCAAGCGGATTTTCCGAGCAAGCCTACGACCCCGACGCGCGCGACGTCACCTTCGAGCAACGCGTTGGTCGCCTGCGTCGTGGAATGCGCGATAAACGCGACGTCGCCGGGCCGCACGTCGGCACGTTCCAGCAGCCGTCGTATTCCGTCGACGATACCGGCGGCGACGCCTTCGGATGCGCGGTGCGTCGTCGGAACCTTCACCGACGCCACGAGCTCGCGCGTCGTTACGTCGATGGCGATAACGTCGGTAAAGGTTCCCCCGACGTCGATGCCGATGCGAAGCTTACGCTGTGCGTTCACTGTCCGTTGAGAATCGCATCGAGCGGATCGGCATCCTCAGCGCGCTGCCGCTTATCGTACTCCGCTTGGTCGAAGAGATAGTCGGGCAGCGTAACGGGAAAAACGATCTTGTTTACTTCCATGTTGATGTCGACGAACGTCGAGTTGCGGACGTCGTTCCACGTCCAATGCTGGCGCGACACGGCCCAGTAGTGTCCTTCCGGCGCGAAGGTCGACGTAAACGTCGACAGACTCGAAAGCG
>DASRSM010000034.1:0-10958 GCA_035656415.1 Vulcanimicrobiaceae bacterium
TTACGGAACGACGACTACCGCGACGTTCGCGGTGAACGCGAGCGGGCAGGAACGCGTATTGCATCAGCTCGCAGGTGGGCCCGACGGTGATGTGGAGCAAGGGCCGCTCGCGTACTTCAAAGGCGAGCTATACGGCGCGACACAACTGGGCGGCCTCAACACGTGTAGCAGCGGCTGCGGTACGGTGTACGCCGTCACGCCTTCGGGTGCGCAGCACACCGTGTACAGATTTAAAGGCAAGCACGATGGAATCGTACCGCAAGGCGGCCTGATCGTCGTAAACGGCGCTCTGTACGGAACGACGTCTTACGGCGGTACTCACGATGCCGGCACGGTGTACCGCATAACACCGAGTAGTCAGAAACAAATCGTCTACGAGTTTACGAACAATGACGATGGATCGTATCCAACCGGTACGCTGGCCGTCTCAAACGGAACGCTTTATGTATCTGCACGGTACGGCGGTGCTCATAGCTACGGCACTATTCTGGCGATCGCTCCTTCCGGCAAGGCGACGGTGTTGCATGCGTTCTCCAGCGGCTCTGACGGCCGAGGCCCCAATGGCGGTCTCGTCGTGCGCAAAGGCATCTTGTACGGAACGACCGCCGAAGGCGGGCGTTCTGACGACGGTACGATCTTCACGCTCACGAAAACGGGGAGAGAGCACGTACTCTATGCCTTCCATGGCCGCGACGGTGCAACACCGCTTGCAGGGCTCGCATTTGTCAACGGGATGTTGTACGGCACCACATTCGGTGGCGGCTCGGCAGGCAAAGGGACGATCTTTCGTTTCCGCCCGTGATTCGCTCCAGGCGTTGCCACCAGCTTCCGATAATACTTGCGCATGCGCGTAGGATTGATCCCGACCGTCGCGGACCCCCGGACCATTGCGGTCGATCTGGATGACACGCTAAACAATTTCACGGAAACCCTACAAAACGGCGAGTTCCCTTACGACGCAGCCGATTCACTCTCCGAGGCCACGTTCGAGGAGTATCTGCGAAAAATCCGCAACGGGGAGTCTGAACCCGCCGATCTCCTTAGCACCGGCTACAACTACTGCCGTTTCAAAATCCATCTGAGTTGCTATCAGAAGGCTCGTGCACGCCCCGACGGTGTCGAATTCATGCGATGGCTCAGGCGAAATCAATGGCGGATCGTCATCTGCACCATGCGCGACCTGCGGCGATCGAACGACTGCACGAAGGCGTGGCTGAAAGAAAACGACATCCCATTCGACTATCTGTTCATGGCATCCAACAAGATCGTTTTCTGTAAGGCCTGGGGCATTCGACACCTTATCGATGACGCATTGTTTAGCATCGTTCATGGCGAGCAGTACGATGTAAATGTCTACTACCCGATCTTGCCCGTTCACCAAGCCCTCCCCGCGAGTAGCGCGCGCGGATTTCACACATTCGAAGACGTGAAGCGATGGATCCAAGAGTAGCCTTGCTCAAGGAGTTCTCCAGGGGGTTCGTCAGGCACAAAGCAAAGATCGAAAGTGAGGAATTCGGTTTCGCCTATTTGGAACAGTTGCTATCCGACGGCAGCACGCTGGAGTACGGACACCTTGCCGACACGCGCGTGCTGCACAAATACAAAATAGTCAATATCACCGACTGCAGGATGGACGAGCTGCTTCAGATGCACGTCATGAAGGAGTGCAACGTATGCCGATACTTCGGCGCCGATAAGAACGACGTTCTCTGCTTCAACATGGACAACAACCACCGGACTAACAACACCGCAATCACTCCGGAGATGAGCCTAGCGCTGGACGCTTTGAGAGAATGCCTTCTGGGCCTCGGATGCGAGCCCCTGATCGTCACCAGCGGGCGCGGATACCACGTGTGGTTGCGATTGGACGAGCCGGTAGAAAACAAGGTGCTCTTCAACTTCATGGTTCAGGCCGCGGCCCGCGCCCTACTCCCGCTCGTAATCGGCGGTAACGATCACCGTACCATCAGGTTCCGCTTCTACCCCAACATCGAGGTCAGCGCGCTATCGCTGCGTCTGTTCGGCTCCGAGCATGCCAATAATAAAGTATTCAGCCGCGTGTTAACGCCAAACGTGCTGCTCGACGAGGCCGACTCATGGAAATACTTCGAGCACTTCGTTCGGAACAAGATTACGCCTACGGCGACATTCAGGTCGGCGCTCGACGAGTTGGAGGCGGGGCTTTCTGCGGTCTCTAGAGGTTCGAAGACGTAAAGCGATGGATCCAAGAGTAACCTTGCTCAAGGAGTTCTCCAGTGGGTTGGTCAGAGACAAAGCGAAGATCGAAAGCGAGCAATTCGGTTTCGCCTATTTGGAACAGTTGCTGTCCGACGGCAGCACGCTGGAATATGGAGAACTGACCGCGACGCGCGTGCTGCACAAGTACAAAATAGTCGACATCGCCGACTATAGGATGGACGAGCTGCTTCAGATGCACGTCATGAAGGAGTGCAACATATGCCTGTACTTCGGGGCCGATAAAAACGACCTTCTGTGCTTCAACATAGACAACAACCACAAGACTAACAACACCGCAATCATCCCGGAGATGAGCCTGGCGCTAGAGGCCTTGAGAGATGGCCTCTTGGGCCTCGGATGCGAGCCCCTAATCGTCGCCAGTGGCCGCGGATACCACGTGTGGCTGCGATTGGACGAGCCGGTGGAAAACAAGCTGCTCTACAACTTCACGGTTCAGGCCGCGGCCCGCGCCCTGCTCCCGCTCCTAATCGGCGGTAATGATCACCGAACCGTCAAATTCAGCTTCTACCCCGACATCAACGTCAACGACGTGGTGTCACTGCGCCTGTTTGGCTCCGACCACGTCAAGAACAAAGTATTCAGCCGCGTATTAACGCCAAACGCCTTGCTCGACGAGGCTGACTCATGGAAATACTTCGAGCATTTCGTGCGGAACAAGACTACGTCCACGGCGACATTCAGCTCGGCGCTCGCCGAGTTGCAGTCGGGCAATCCTGCACAAGCGTAGCTTCGGCGCACACTTGGCGATCGCGTCTGCTTGACAAGCCAATACGACCGGTCATAGTATACTTGCGCTGGGAGACAGAGAAATCACTCGCAAAATGGCAAAACGAAGCGTTCGCGAAAAGATCGTATCCGCTGCGGCGGAGCGATTTCACGCGCTTGGCTATAGCGCATGCGGCGTCCAGGAGATCGTCGATGCGGCCGGCGTACCCAAAGGTTCGTTCTACAACTACTTCAAAGCGAAGGAATTGCTGGCGCGCGAGATTCTCGAGAACTATTGGGCGGGTGCGCAATTGGAAACGCTCGCCGACAAATCGATCGCTCCGATGGAGCGCCTGCGCAAACACTTCGAGCACGTTGCCTCTCGATATAAGAAAGTCGGCTTTGAAAAAGGCTGCCTTGTGGCGAAATTCGTCAACGAAGTCTCGGATTCAACACCACTTTTGCAAAGGGATCTCCGGAATCAAGTCGCTCGGTGGATGGCACTTATTGCCAATACCATTCGCGAAGGCCAGAACGATGGAAGCATCTCCAAGGCAGCCGACCCTGACGCGACGGCTCGCTTCCTCGTCGAGGGTTGGGCCGGCATGACGGGCGCGATGAAGCTAGCCGCGAGCCGCGTGCCGATCGACGACTTCTTCTCCGTCGCTTTCGGAGCGCTGCTGCAACCAGGCACTCAGACGTCGAAAGCGCGCACGCGCCGCTCTTGACTAATATGACCGGTCGTATTATGGTGAAACAGTGACCGGGACGGCAGAAAATAAGAACAAAGCACTGGTGCTCGAAGCCTTCGATACGTTGTTCAACAAGCGGGACTATGCTGCCGCCGAAAGGTTCTGGTCGCCCAACTATATTCAACATAGCGCGCATATCCCGCCCGGGCGCGAAGGCTTATTCGGTTTGATCAAGAGCCTGCCGCCAACGCTGAAGTACGAAAATGCGTTGATCCTGGCGGAGGGTAACGTGCTGATGCTGCATGGCCGCTTCAGCGGCATCGGGCAACCTGCGAACTGGATAGTGCTCGACATCGTTCGCATCGAGGATGGGCAGCTCGCGGAACACTGGGACGTCGTCGAAAACGAAGCGACGCGCGATGCGTCTGCCAGTGGCCTGCCGATGTTCGGCGCGACGTTTCCCGAGTAGCCACGAAAGACACCAGAATGACTGCACGAGTCGTCTTGATAACCGGTGGACTAAGCGGCATTGGACGCGCCGCGGCTGTAGCGTTTGCCAAAGAGGGTGCAAAGGTGGTCGCCGGCGGGCGCCGCGACGACGCCGGCAAGGCGCTCGTCGACGAACTTCGCTCGCTCGGCACGGAGGCCGAGTTCGTGATCGTCGACGTCCGCGAGGAAAACGATGTCCGCGCTCTCGTCGACAAGACTGTAGCGCGGTTCGGTCGGTTGGACGTCGCGGTGAATGCTGCGGGCACCGAAGGCGAACCTGGCCCGATCACGGACCAAACCGCGGAAAGCTATGCGGCCACGTTCGGCACCAACGTTCTCGGCGTTATCCTGAGCATGAAACATGAAGTGCGCGCCATGCAGTCACAGGGCAGTGGGAGCATCATCAATATATCTTCGACGTATGGGCACAAAGGTGCGGCGTCGGCTCCGCTCTACGCCGCTAGCAAGCACGCCGTCGAAGGCATCACGCAGTCGGTGGCGCTCGAGATGGCTAAGTCGGGAGTTCGCGTGAACGCCGTCGCTCCCGGCCCTATTGACACCGGTTTGCTGACCCGCTTTACACGCACGCCTGAAAACAAGGCTGCGTTGGCGGCCACCGTCCCCATGGGTCGGCTTGGTCTTACCGAAGAGGTCGCAAACGCGATCGTCCTTCTAGCTTCGGACAAAGCCTCATACATCACCGGCCATATCCTCAACGTTGACGGCGGTAAGACCACCAACTAACGAAACCGCGATTAACAGTATAATCAAAAACTCATCGTGATAACCTAATGGAGGTTCTGACATGGCTAAAAGCGTCGTGCTAGTGCATGGTGGGTTTGTAGACGGCTCCGGCTGGTCGGGCGTTTATAGGATTCTGAAGAACGATGGCTTCGATGTAAGCATCGTACAGAACCCAACGATAACGCTTGACGGAGACGTAGCAGCTACGAAGCTCATAATCGACCAGCAACTCGACGGCGTCATCCTCGTCGGTCACTCTTATGGAGGTGCCGTGATTACGGAAGCCGGCACCCATCCGAAGGTCGGCGGTCTCGTTTACATTACGGCGTTCGCGCCCGATAAGGGCGAGTCGGTGAACACCCTCATCGCAAATCCGCCGCCGGGCGCGCCGGTGCCGCCCATCCTTCCCCCAGTTGACGGCTACCTGTTCCTGGACAAAGAAAAAATGCCAGCCTCTTTTGCGGCGGATGTGGATGCCGACACTGCCGCGTTCATGGCCGCCTCGCAGGTTCCGTGGGGTGTCGACGCACTAGCCGCCCAGATCACGAATCCTGCGTGGAAAACGAAGCCGAGTTGGTATCTACTCGTTCGCGACGATCAAATGATCCCGCTGCCTGCGCAGCGTTTCATGTCGGAGCGCGCCGGCTCCACGACGATGGAAGTCCCGGGTAGTCACGCGGTCTATGTAAAGAATCCAGCTGCGGTTGCAACGCTCATTAAAAAGGCGGCAGCGAGTTTGCTCACGTCAGCAGCTTCTCGACCGTAATCGGCAACTCGCGAACGCGTACGCCGGTCGCGTGATAGACCGCGTTAGCCACGGCTGCCGCCGAACCGCACATGGATACTTCGCCGATCCCGCGTACGTGCGCCGGATTGACGTGCGGATCGTCGGCCTCGATTGCGAACACGTCGATGTCGGGCACGTCGGCGCTCGTCGGGATCAGATAGTGGGAAAGCTCCGCGTTCATGATGCGCGCCGTCCGGTCGTCGTAGCGCGATTTCTCGAAGAGCGCCATGCTGATGCCCCATACGCATCCGCCGAGAAGCTGGCTGTACGCCGTCTTTCGATTGAGAATGCGCCCCGCATCGAATGCACCGACGAACCTTGTGACGCCGACCATTCCGAGATCGGGATCGACTTCAACTTGTGCGAAAAGCGCACCAAACGCCTGTTGCGCGTACCGGTTCTCGTCTTCTTCGGACGGTTTTTCGTGATGCACGACGACGATGCCGTCGGATGGAATCCGGCCGTTCGCTTCGTCTAAACGTTTGCGCGCGAGCGACGCCGCCACGACGACCGCGGATCCGACGCTGGCTGCCGTCTGAGAGCCGGCCGCAAGCGGCGCGTTCGGCAGCGTGGTATCGCCCCACACGAATCGCACGCGATCGAACGGAACGCCCAAGATCTCCGCAGCGAGCTGAGCAAATACGGTTGGCGAACCGGTGCCCTGCTCGATAGTTCCGTTTGCAACCTCGATAGTTCCGTCGGGACGGATCGTAATGCGTACGCTCGCCTCGCTGCGATGCGTCGCGCGCGACGCCGTCGCCATGCCCATACCCACGAGCATGCGCCCGCTGCGCATCGAGCGCACCTTTGGGTCGCGGCGATCCCACTCAAAGCGCTTCGCTGCTTGTTCGTAACAGTCGCGCAAATGTTTGCTGGTGTACGGCTTTCCCGAATCCGGATTGCGTTCCGAATAGTTCTTCAAACGCAGCTCCAGCGGATCCACGCCCAATGCGTACGACAGCTCGTCCATGGCCGATTCAATCGCGAACGATCCGGTCGATTCACCGGGCGCACGTTGAAACGTCGGCTTGCTGATGTGCAGCCGGCGCAGCTCGTGCGACATGCGGTAGTTCGGTACAGCGTATAGATCGCGGCTGAAGATGCCGCACGGCTCGACGTACTCGTCGGAGATGCTCGTCTCGCTGCGCACCTCGTGAACTATGCTGGCTAGCGTGCCGTCGCGCTCGGCCGCGATTTCAACGTGCTGCTCGGTCTGAGGTCGATGCCCCACCCAGCCAAACATCTGCGGGCGCGTGAGCACGAGTTTGACGGGCCTATCGACCAGTTTTGCCGCCATCGCAGCGAGCGCCACGTGCGACCACGGTTGTCCCTTGCCGCCGAACGCGCCGCCGACGTATTTTGAGATGGCGGTAATGCGATCGGCCGGGATGCCGAAGACGTGCGCCATGCGGTCGCGCACGCCGAACGCCCATTGCGATGCATCGAAGAGCGTCAAACGTTCGCCGTCCCAGGCCGCAATGGTGGCGTGCATCTCGATCGGATTGTGGTGTTCCGTCGGCGTCCGATAGATTTCGTCGATGCGTACGCCCGCGGCGTTGAACGCGGTTACGGGCTTGCCGCGCTCGTGGGTCGCGGGCTCGCCGAAGAGCTGCTCCGGCCGGTACGCCTCCGCGGCGTCTAAGTCCATCTGCGGCGCTTCCGATTCGTACCGGACCTCGACGAGCTCGGCGGCGTGCGTTGCCTGCTCGAACGTTCGCGCGATCACGACGGCGACGGGCTGACGATCGAACTCGATCACGTCGTTCTGCAAGAGAAAGAGATTCGACTGCATCGGAGTGGCTTTGCGAGCGACGACGCGTGGTGCGTTCCGATGAGTCATGATCTCGATTACGCCCGGCTGTGCGCGCGCTTGCGTCTCGTCGATCGACGCAACGCGTCCGTTTGCGATGGCGCTCGGAACGACGACGGCGTGCTGCATCCCGTCGAGCGCGACGTCGGCGGTGTATTTCGCAGCTCCGACGACCTTCTCGCGAGCTTCGACGCGATCGAGGGGCGCCCCGATGAGCGGTTGCGTCACGCCGACACCGTTTCGAGCGCGCGTACGAGCGTGCGCTTGGCCAGCGGAATTTTGAACGCGTTCTGAGCGTAGCCGTGCGCGTCGCTCAGTGCGGCTTCGGCGGCACGTTCGAAGGTAACGTTCGTAGCCGGCTTGCGCACCAGTTCGGCCTCGGCCGCGTGGGAGCGCCACGGGATCGTAGCGATACCGCCGAGCGCCACGCGCGCATTCCGAACGATTCCGCCATCGATATCCAACGCAACCGCAGCCGACGCAAGCGCAAACTCGTACTGTGCGCGGTCGCGCACTTTGACGTACGTCGAGCTCTTCGCCCATGGCACGATTGGAATCGAGACGGCAACGATCATTTCGCCGGGTTGCAGCGCGTTTTCGATCTGCGGCGTCTGCCCGGGAGTGCGATAGAACTCCGCGAGCGGAATCGCTCGGCTGCCGCCGGTGCCGAGGGTATGGACGACCGAATCGAGCGCGACGAACGCGACGGCTACGTCCGACGCATGTGCGGCAATGCAGGCTTCGCTGGTTCCCAGCACCGCTTCGGTCCGATTGACGCCCCGCAGCGCACCGCATCCGCTCCCCGGGGCACGCTTGTTGCAGGGCGTCGCGACGTCCCGGAAATACGCGCACCGCGTACGTTGCAGCAAGTTGCCGCCCATGGTTCCCATGTTTCGTAACTGCGGCGACGCGCTTTCGTCCAGCGCAATTGCGACCATCGGAAAAAGCGCTCGCACGTCGCTATGCCGGGCGACGTCGCTCATGCGCGCCAGCGCGCCGATGCGCAGCTCTCGGTCGCCGCGCTCGATATCGGCAAGCGGCAGCGCATTGATGTCGATCAGGGTCGAGGGCGTTTCGACCGCGTCCTTCATTAAGTCGAGGATGTTCGTTCCGCCGGCGATAAAGCGTGCGCCGCGGTCGTTGGCTATTTCCGTCAGCGCCGCCGAGGGACTCTCGGCGAGTACGTAACCAAACGGATTCATTTGGGACCGGCTACATCCATAACGGCGTCTACGATATGCTGGTAACAGCCGCACCGGCAAAGGTTACCGCTCATCTGCCGCGCGACGGTCGCCCGATCGATCGAATGTCCCTCTTCGAGCATCGCCGTTGCAGAAACGATCTGGCCAGGAGTGCAGTAGCCGCATTGGAACGCGTCGTGCTTCACGAATGCTTCTTGGAGCGGACGCAGCCGTTCGACCTCGGCAATGCCTTCGATCGTGGTAATGCGGTCGCGCTGGTGCATGACGGCAAGCGTCAGGCACGAGAGAATACGCCGCCCGTTGACGAGCACGGTGCAGGCACCGCACGTCCCCTGATCGCAGCCCTTCTTGGTACCGGTGAGGTCCAATCGGTCGCGCAGAGCGTCGAGCAGCGTCACGCGCGGCTCGATCGTCAGCTGATGTTTCGCACCGTTGACGTCTAGAGAAATCTCGTTCTGCGCAACGGCGTTGGTAACGTTTCCCGTCACCGCGCCTCCCAACTGCGTGGCCAGCGCCACGCCGGACGTCGAAACGACGAAGTCCCGCCGGCTCATGCCGCCGCAGCCCTCCGCGTCTGGCATATCGCGGTTCTTCCCAGGGGGACGAACTTCAACGCAACGCACCATGGGGTCTCTTGCCAAGAGCCGGCGGCGAATGCTTATGTATCGGTCGACCCCCAATGCCGCATCCACACTACGTTATGGAAGCAATGCGCTCCGGCCAGCTTTCACCGGCTAACAAAGCTGACGTACGTGGTTTATCGCGCCACATTATTGCTTTTCTACGGCCAGGCATCCGTGGCAGATTGGAGCCGCTGCACCGTCAGTTATGGTGTCATCGGTTCCGGAAACACGGCTACTAAAGCACATTTGCCTGCGCCGTGGACGCGCCCATGGGGCTACTTTTTTAACGGCAAAGATCAGAACCGGGACACTCTTTGAGGCGATCGATCTGTGCGTTCCCGTAATGCGCGCCGATGCGGCCGTCGCGGATAAAATCCGCCATCATCTGGAAATAGCCCGGCGCGAAGCGCGTGGAGAGACGTTGACCTTGCGCATTCAATTCGTATTCCGTCATCCCGTGTTCGGCACCGGGATAGACGGCGAGCGTGTAATGCTTGCCAACCGCGATGAGTGACTTTATTCGTAGAGCCGTTTCGGCGCTGGGTGCGTCCAGATCGTCGCTGCCGAGCACCCATAGTTGCGGAGTAGTTGAGGCGCGCAGCGCCGGCATCGGATCGTAGTGGAACGGCGTATCTGCCAAAAAACTGAAATCATGGGTGGCTGCGTCGATGATTTGCTTCTGATCGAGCGGCAGGATGAAGAATACAAAATCACCGTGCACGTCCTTGTACCAGGCCTCGGATTTATATTTCTGTCGCAGCGCGTCGAACGCTTCGTAGCCTTTCGTTCCACCGGTCTCGATCACGTGCTCGCCCGCGCGTGCCAACGCTAGGGCCTTGGCAGTGTCCGCGGCCGAGCGATGGTGGAAATACATGTCCAGTGCGACACTCTCCTGATCTTCTTGCATGATCGATACGGCTAGGCCGAAGCTCACGATCGCGAAATCCACCGGTGCGCGGTTGGACGCAAGCGGCACGACCCAGCCGCCTTCGCTACCTCCTTGGTAGCCGATGCGACCCAGCCGTGCGCCGGCCAGACGCTTGGCTTCGTGCATTGCGGCGATGGCATCGGTAGCGAGCACGTCAAAATTCTGCGTGTACGTACCGCCCGAAGCGCCGGTGCCCCGCTTGTCGTAGACGAACGCGCCAATGCCTTGCGCCGGGAACATTCGCTGCAAGGCATACGTGTCGAGGGCAGAATCGCGTTCCGAACCGTGTACGAGCACCACCACCGGCACTTTTTCATCGCCTTTCGGAAGAACGAGTCTGCCGGCCAGCTTTACGCCACCGTTTTGGAAGGTGGCGTTGCTCACATCGAAGGCGATGCGCTTTCCCGGCTCCCTTCCAAAGAGAATCTCGCCTTTACCGCAATCGGAGAACGACACGGTCCTCGCGTCGGGGCGCCCAGTCCAGCCGTAGGTACTCGACCACGCACCGTTCTTCTGACGGTGGAGCTGGCCGGTTTCGCCGCTAAACGTCCGCCAGCGCAGCGTGCCATCGTCGGACGGCGCGATATCTACCGCCTTGCCGTCACTTAGGCGATAGGAACCGACATGACAATCCTTCGTTACATCGGCCGCCGCGGGACGGGCGCAAAATACAAATGACGTCAGAAAAATGGCTGCGAAGAGTGGAGGCGTCGTGGGGT
>DASRSM010000035.1:0-5009 GCA_035656415.1 Vulcanimicrobiaceae bacterium
GCTAGCGTGGGGAACGAGCAATCGTGGCAAGCCGCCCTCGGAGAGGCAGCCCACCGGCACCTGATCTTCGGGCAGGACATCGTCTTCACGTACGGTCCGCTCGGATATCTCGCCGTCGACGGACCCCAGCCGGCAACGTTCGCCATAAAGGCGCTTGCAGCAGCGCTCATCGCGGTGCTCCTCGCCTCGGCACTCGTCGCGCGAGTTTCGAGCGAGGGGGCGTTGTGGCAAAAGCTCGCGTTCGCCGTGGGCAGCGTGATCGCCGCCGGAACGGTCGTGCAAGTAACGACGCTCGATATCTTGCTGTACTTCATCCTCGTGCTGGCGTTGACGCATCCCGCCTTCGCGAGCTCGCGCAGCAATCGGAACGTCGTGTTGGCCGTGGGATTATTTGCCGGCGTCATAGGACTGGTGAAGTTCTCGTACTGCGTCGCATCCTTCGTCGCCGGCGCCACAGTGCTGCTTGCGCTCGCGGATCTCGACGCGCTCGCGGTTTACGTCATCGCTTTCCTGTTGGCGTCGGCAGGCGTGTACGCGTGTGTCACGTTCGGACTATGGCCGTGGCTCGTTCCACTTGCAGCCGGCGTTGCCGCTTCCGCGTTATGGCGGCGAATAGGGGTGTTGGGTCCGATCGCCGCCGCGATGAGCGCCGTCATCGCGGCAGCGAACCTGCCGTATCTGCACTTCCTCATTCGATCGTTTAGGGAAGCGTCCGAGTACTCCGCCGGAATGGCCGCCGACGGTTCGGCTCCGGATCTTCTCGCCGGGTTAACCGTCGTTGCGATCGTCATTGCGGTCGCCGTGCGCGAGCGCAAGGCGCTTGGCCTGGCGCGGGTGCTCGCGCTGCTTCTCATGGTGGGTTTAGCGTTTAAGGAGGGCTTCGTTCGTCAAGATGCCGGCCACCTCGCCGTGTTCTATTGCGGCGCAGCGCTCATTGGTTGCATTCTCATTCTTTGCGCGCGTCTGCGGTACTCTGCGACCGTCGCCGCCCTGGTGACGGTCTTCGCCTTGTTTTCATCCGTTCGTATGCTCGATTCCGCGGGAGCGACGAACGTGCTCGCGCGCGACCTGCCGGCATCGGTCGCGCAAAATCTGCACGACGCATTCTCTACCGTCGTCGATTGGCGCAATCGCGCGCTTGCGTTTCAGCAAGGGTATCGCGCGGCGCTGGCACCCGACGATCTCCCCGCCGGCACTATAGCCAAGCTCGCCACACATCCCGTCGATCTCGTGGGAAGCGAGGTAAACGTCGTGTTCGCAAACGGTCTTGACTGGAAACCGGAGCCGGTCTTCCAGCCGCGCAATGCGTACGCTCCCGCACTCGATGCGCTCGATCGCGATAGCCTCAGCTCGCCGGCGTCGCGGCGCGAGCTCTTCGAGTTCGATCCGGTCGACGACCGCTATCCGTTGGGCGACCAGCCATTTACGAATCGCGCGATCCTGTGTAACGACGCGCTCGATCCGCGCGTCGCGCAGCCCATAACGACGTCGAGTCGCAACGACGAGTTTCTCGTACTGCAGCCCGCGGCCGCGCGTTGCGGCAACGAGATAACCGCGGCGGCCGGCAACGTGGATTGGGGCGAAGCGATTCCCGTAAACGCGCCGCACGGCTCGATCGCGTTTCTCAACGTCAAGGTCGGATTCTCGCCGCTCGGACTTGCGGTGAAGACGTTGTATCACGCTCCGGCGGTAAGCATGACGATCGACTACGCCGACGGAAGTGCCGAAACGTACCGCATCATTCCGGCAGTCGCGCTCGACGGCTTGCTCGTCGATCCCGCACCGAAAACGCTAGAGGCTTTTCGCGCACTGCTTGCGGGAACGCCGGTCGATCGCGTCAAGGCCGTGCGTTTTTCGACCGCGGCACCGTGGTGCTTTGCGACCACCGTGGGCTACCGGGTTACGACCGTTTCGTACGCGAAGCCGTAGAGGTGGTACAACGCCTCGCGCTCCTAGCGCTTGCTCTGCTTCTTCTTGGAGCGACGCCGTCGCAGACGTGGCTCGTCGTGAGCGACATTCACCTCAATCCGTTCGATCGCGACGAATACCCAGCGCGGGTTGGAAGCGACACGAATTTGTCGCTATTCGACCAGACGATCGCACAGATGAAGCAGTCGGTACCCAATCCGCCGGTAGTGCTGCTCCCCGGAGATTTCCTGGTACACGGCTTTCCGGGAAAGGCGCGCGCCGAGGCGCCTACTGCAACGGTTGCTGAGACGGCGCTCCGCACGATGCGGCACATCGCCTCCGCTTTTGCAAAAACCTATCCGCACGCGCGCTTCGCAATCGCGCTTGGCAATAACGATGCGTCCTGTGGAGATTACCGCACCGACGTCGGCGACCGTTATCTTCTCGACCTCGCGCGCATTTGGGAGCCGCTGATAAATCGCGGAAATGCCGCGCCGGATTTCGTTCGCTCGTTTTCGGCGGGCGGTTACTATGCGTCGGATTTGCCGGTACCCGGATTGCGCCTCGTCGTCCTCAATACCGTGCTGTTATCGAGTCAATATCGCGGTAACTGCGACGGAGCCGCGCCGAACGCGGCGCGCAACGAGCTAGCGTGGCTGCACGCGGAGCTCGCCGCCACACCCGATGGTACGCACAACGTCGTGATGATGCACATTCCGCCCGGATACGATCCCGTGTCGACGCAGTACGCGCACGGCTTTCTCGCTTGGAGCTTCCTGCAGAGCGGCTACAACGCCACGCTGCTCGACTCGCTCGAAAAGCCGAGCAACAGCGTGCGTTACGCGATCGCCGGTCACCTGCATCACTTCGACTTTCGCATTGCCGGCGGCGTTCCGATCCTCGTCTTTGGCTCGGTCTCGCCGGTGTATCAGAATAACCCGGCGTTCTTTGCGTTGCACGTCGGCAGCGACGGCACGATAAACGACATCGACACGTATGCGTACGACGAATGGTCGGGCGACTGGGCCGGCGGTCCGCGCAGTTTCGACAAAAGCTGGGGCGTGCCGCGTATCGACGCGCCGTCGCTGCGCGCGCTTCACGACCGGCTAGGAAGCGACGAAGCGTTGCGCGCCCAATGGTCGCTCGGATCGGTAGGGTGGCCCAGCAATCCGTCGTGGCGATGGGCGTCGTGGACCTCGCGCTGGCGAATCCCGTGGTGCGCGCATACCGTGCTTCAGGGCGGCTATGCGCAATGCGCAGCAATCGAGGGGCGAGTGACGGTGTTTCGCGCGATCGTGGCCCTCGCAGGGATCGTAATCCTCTGCGCGATTGGACTCATCGCGATGGCAATCAGGCGGCGCCGGCCGGCGTGACCTGGCGAGTTCGCACGCCGGTCGTCTCGTTTGCGATCTTCTTTGCGATCGCGGCGATCGCGTATTGGGCTACGCTGCAGTTCGTCTACCCGCGGTTCTTTGCACCGTTCTCGGCGTTTCACTCCGACATGTACGTGCCGGTCGATTTCGTGGCGCGCGGCGTGCCCCTCGACTATCTGATCCGCTGGCCGCGCCCCGTGTATTGGATTACGCTGCTGGCCGGCGGCCATCTCGGCTTCAAAGGATCGTTGGTCTTTTTCACCGCGCTGCTGCTGGCGGCGCTTGCGCTCTCCATGGTCGTCGTCGAGCGATTTGCGGTGCGCGCGGCGATTCCGTGGTGGGTCGCGTTCGCGGTGTTCGTGTTTGCCTTCGCGGGGCCGGCAATGTATTTCGAGCCGGGGCTCGACATCGGTTACACGCTGGCGCTGCTCTTTGGGATGTTAGGCATTTATGCGTGGGAAGCGCGCATTCCCGAACGGCCGTGGCCGGGGTTCGCACTCGCCGGCGTCGCCTTTCTGCTGAGCGTTCTGTCGAAGGAGAGCTTTTTACCGGCACTGATCGTGTACGGTATTTCCGCCGGCATTCGCGACCGCCGCACGCCGGTTGCCGCCGTGGCGATCGCGCTGCTGCCGATCGTGGTCGCCGTTGCGGGGATCGCCGAGACCGCGCAGGCGCGCTTCGTCAATCCGGGCGCGAGTACGAACAATCCCTATTACATGAGCTTCGCGCCCGCATCGATGTGGGCGCTGTGGACGTATTACTCCGCCCCGCTGCGCAACGCGTATATCGTCGTGCTGCTCGCCGCATGCCTTATCGGTACGTGGATGCAGCAGCGGCTATGGATCGGCATCACGGTGCTCGTCGCGGCCGTCGCGATGTATTTACCGTACCTTGTCTTGCCCAATCATCGGATCTATTTTTACGAAGCCGTGCCGATGCCGCTGCTCGCGCTGCTCGTGCCGTTGGCGCTCACGCCCGGCATCCCGCTTGCGGGAACTTTGGTAACGCGGTTTCGTTGGGTGCAGTCGGTAGCCGTGGTATTACTCTTTGTCGCGATCGTACTTCTGTGTCGCCAAAATATGCACGATCCCGAACAAAACTGGGGTCTCACCCAGCAAAGCATCAACCGCAACGCATATAAGGCGATCGTCGCCGCCGCGCCGCAGATTACCGGCGCGCACGACGTGCTCGTGACGGGCTTGCGGTATCCGTACCACCCGTGGATCTATCCCGCGTTTCTCGGACCGCTGCTGCATTTTTCGGGTGAGTGGACCATCGTTCGCGAGCCGCCGT
Source organism: Vulcanimicrobiaceae bacterium (assembly GCA_035656415.1). GTDB lineage: Bacteria > Vulcanimicrobiota > Vulcanimicrobiia > Vulcanimicrobiales > Vulcanimicrobiaceae > JAFAHZ01. Next base: position 4,575 of record DASRSM010000035.1, read on the forward strand.
ACGCGCCGATCGAAGGTCAGCCGCACGCCCGATCGATCGAAGCGCGCGACGTGCGGCCGAGCGACTACGATTTGATACTGGCGTTTAACGACCAAGGCGAGCTCGTGAAAGCGTACGATCCGCACACGACCTTGGCAGGTTCGCAAGCGTCCGCGCTGCCGTCGCCGACCCCGGTGCCCGCGTTTTCGTATCCCAGCGGGCTGGTGCTTCCGCGCGACGAGACCGTCGCGCAAAAGCAAGGCGTCTATCCCGCCGTCGGCGGCGAAACCTGCTGCTTCCTCGCCAAGTCGGCGACGATCGTCCTCGCCAAGCCGGCCGGCGACACGACCGCGGTCTTCACGTTCTTCGTTCCGGACTTCTCGCCGTTCGCAAACGCTTCCGAACGCGTCACGATGACCTTCGACGGGATCGCGCTGCGCCCGGTCGACGTCCCTA
>DASRSM010000036.1:0-13495 GCA_035656415.1 Vulcanimicrobiaceae bacterium
CCCACGCCCGGTTTGCTGACGCTCAACGCGAGCTCGCCGCCCGCCGCGCGCGAGCTGCGGAGAAGCTTGATCAGGCCACGAACGCCGTCGGTATCGAGTGCTTCGATTGCGTTGAGGTCGAGAACGACCTGGCCGGCCCCCTCTTGAAGGGCGGCAAGGACTGCCGTCTCGAGGGCGGCAATGGCGTCGGGGCGATACTCTATGACGACCACGTTTTTCATCTATTCTCCGAAGCTGGCGAGGCAGTATATGCTGCAAGTGTGTACTTGCACGCATCAGTTTACCACGGTCGATTCGATGAATGCAAGTACTTACACGCATCGATTTTGGAGGCTTAAGCGTGCGGCTTGACCCCGACGTTTTGCTGGCTGCCGCGCTCGAAGCCGGCCTGACGCCGGCATCTATCGTCGTCGCTCCGCTCGACGTCGCCGCCGGGGCGGTTGCGGTCGAGCCGGGGCTCGCCCTCTACCCGGCCAGCATGATCAAGGTCCCCTTGGTCGCGGCCGCGCTTAACGACATCGCCTCGGGCCACCTCCCGCCACTCGACTCGACGGTAACCGTCGAGCCGGCCAACATGACCGCCAACGACTCGGCGTCCCCGATGGTGCCCGGCTACGAGCCCACGCTGCGCGAGCTGATGTGGTTTACGATCGCGCGTTCGGACAACGTGGCGACTAACGTGCTGTTCGACCTCGTCGGCCGCGAGCGCGCCACGCAGATCGCGCGCGACCGCTTGGGATTGCCCGACACCGCCTTCTACCGCAAACTCTCGGGCAGCGAACCGCTGATAAACGATCCGGGGTGGGACGGTATCCATCGCAATACCCATCCGGCCGCGGACTGCGCGCATCTCATGCGCGCGATTGCCGAGAGCGCGATTCCTCAGGCCGCGCTGCTGCGCGAAATGCTCGGCGCGCAGGAATGGAATGAAAAGCTCAGCGGCGGCCTGCTTTCGTGGGACCGCTTCTTGCACAAGACCGGCGATACGAGCGAGGTGACGCACGACGGCGGCATTCTCATCACCGGAGAAGGCGAGCGGTTCGTCATCGTCGTCTACACCGGTTTGCCGTCGGCGCCCGAGAACAACGCGCGTTTCGCACCGTTCATGCGCCGTATTAGGGAGCAGCTTTGAAACCAAAACCGTTCGCGCTCGAACGCTACTTCGCGCGGTACGAGTTCACCACGAAATACCTCTTGTGCGCGAGCGATCCGGAGTCGATGCCGATTTCCGAGCTGCTCGCGTTCGAAGACGACGCCGCGGAACGCTTCGCCCAGACGTGGCTCGGCTACACCGAGTCGCGCGGCGCTCCGGAACTGCGCGATGCGATCGGCGCGCTCTATCCCGTCACCGGCGCCGGCGGCGTGATGGTGCACGGCGGAACGCAAGAAGCGATCTTTGCCGCCGTCAACTGCGCGATCGGGCCGGGCGACCACGCTGTGGTTCAGTTCCCGGCGTATCAGTCGCAGTATTCCATCGCCGAGGGCATCGGCGCGGCGATCTCGCGCTGGAACGTCGATCTCGAACGCGACGGCGCACCCGATCCCGACGAGCTCGAGCGCCTTTTGCGACGGCATACGCGCGCGATCGTGATCACGTCGCCGAGCAATCCGACCGGTTACGTCTTCGACCGTCAGCGCCTCGACCGCGTCATCGAGATCGCTCGCGCGCGTGGACTTCTGCTGATTTCCGACGAGGTGTATCGCGGAACCGAACGCGACGCCGCCGATCGTCTTCCGCCCGTGAGCGACCTGTACGAACGCGGCATTTCGCTCGGCGGGACCGCGAAAGCGTACGGCTTGGCGGGCTTGCGCATTGGTTGGCTCGCGACGCGCGATCGCGATTTCTACGATCGCGTCGCGGCGTTCAAGGATTACTTGACGATCTGCAACTCCGCCCCGAGCGAGTTTCTGGCCGCGCTTGCGATGCGCCACGGCGACGCGCTCACCGCGCGTGTGCAGCGCATCGTGGGCCGCAATCTCGATCTGCTCGATGCGTTCTTTGCCCGGCATGCGGATGCCTGGCAATGGCGCCGTCCGCGTGCGGGTACGACGGCATTCCCGCGCTACCTGCGCGGCGATACTGATGCGTTATGCGCGGATCTCGTCGAGCGCGCGGGAGTATTATTGTTGCCTAGCAGTCTTTTCGACGCGGGCAACGACCGCGTGCGCATCGGATACGGCCGCGAAAATCTCCCTGAGGCGCTCGCAGTCGTCGAAACTTACGGTGCGGCCTGATGCTTGCCGCCCGCGGGGCGGTCACCTTCGGCCTTAGCCGCGCTCGGGCACATGTACTTGCCGTGCTTGGTCTTGCCGTACATCGGATCGGTCGGTTCGTGGTAGACATTGGTCTTCGTGTTCACCCAAACGGCTTTAACGGCACCGCAGTTTGGAATTGCGGCGCTGCCGGCGCTTTGCATTTCGCCGCCCGACATCGAGTTGCCCGACATCGCCCCGCCCGACGCGGCCGCGTTCGTCGACTTGCTGCCCCCGCCGCAAGCAATCAGGCTGCACAGTAACAGAACGAATACAAAGTATTTCATGCGACGCGCTTCGCGATATTTGCCGCGGCTTCCCATCCCAAGCGCGCCAGTTGCGACGGCTCTCCGACGAAGACGCGCCGGCCGCCAACGAACGTTCCTTGCACCCACGCATCTTCACCGCGATATACCAGCGCGTTGAGTGGAGGCGCCCACGGATCGATCTTCGATGCGTCGAGCACCACGTAGTCCGCGGCGTTACCGGGCAATAGGTCGCCGGCTGCTACGCGCAGCGCCTTGGCGCCCTGCGACGTGCCCAGCGCGAACGCCGTCGTCGCCGGCAACGCGCTGCCGTCGAGCCGGCGAATCTTCTGCAACAGCGCTGCGGCGCGCATTTCGTCGATAAGCGACGGCTTCACGTCGGCGTCGGTTCCCAATCCCATCGTAACGCCGAGTTCCTGAAAACCCGAAACGTCGCAGATGCCGTCGCCTAAATACTGATTGGTCATCGGATTGTGAATGACGCGCGCGCCGGCACGCGCGATCGCTTCTTTTTCGGCCTGGGTAACGTAGATCGCGTGGATCGCGACGGTGCGCTCGTCGAGCGCGTTCAGCTTTTCGAGCAGCGCAATCGGCGTCGCTCCGTGCCGTTCGAGCGTCTGTTCGCCTTCGTACGGCGCTTCCGCGACGTGGACGTGCATCATGCAATCGAATTCGCGCGCAAACTCGGCAGCGGCACGAATCATGTCGTTCGACGCAGCGTGAAGCGAATGCGGCGCCACGCATACGTTGGCTTGCGGATAGCGCGTGATCAGCTCGCGCGTCCGCTCGGCAGCCACGGCCGCGGACTCGCGAAACTGCGGCGGCGCGTAGTCGGCGTCCATCCACGTGCGCGCAAAGACTAAGCGAATGCCGGTGTCGGCGGCGGCACGAATCGCGGCTTCGGCGTGCGCGTTGCCGGTGCCGTTGAGATAGAAAAACTCGGCGACGGTCGTGATCCCGGCAGCCAGCATCTCGGAGAACGCGGCGACGAACGTCCAGTAAATGTCGTCGGGCGTAAGCTGGGGCACCACTTTATACAGCGCGTCGGTGCGCCACTTCGCAAATGGCCAATCGTCAGCCCAGCCGCGTAAGAGAATCTGATACGCGTGACTGTGACCGTTAATGAATCCGGGTACGACCAGCCGGCTGTCGGGAAACGATCGCGAATCGAGATCGCGCGCCTGTTCGCGAACGGCGAAAAAATCACCGCTGGCAACGATGATTCCGTCGCGGACGACGAACGCAAAGTCATCGTGCAGCTCGCCCGATACGAGCGCCTTCTTACAGCGCACCAACTCGCTAACCAACTCCCACTCCACTTTTGAACACCGCTTTTGCTAGATTCCCGCCGAACTGCCAGCCGAACTCGTCGGGTGACGCGATCTGCAGCGCGACGAAATCGGCTTTACCGCCGGGTGCGATGCGGCCGGCATCGACGCGTAGCGAGTGCGCCGCCGCCCGCGTGACGCCGTACAGCGCCTCGGCGGCCGAAAGGCCGAAGAGCGCGCGTCCGAAATACGCAACGGTCTGCAAGTTAAAACACGGCGAAGTGCCGGGATTGTAATCGCTCGCAAGCGCGACCATGCCGCCCGCTTCGAGCAATGCACGCGCCGGAACGCGTTGCGGTAAGCCGAGATACTCGATGGTCGCGGGACACGCAACGGTGACGATGCCGCGCTCGGCGATGGCTCGCACGTCCGCCTCGGTAATGTAGTTGCAGTGATCGACGGCATCGACCTCGAGCGCCGTTGCCATCGCGGCCGCTCCGCCATACGACATTTCGTCGCAATGCACGCGCAGTCGCATGCCGTGCAGCCGCGCAGCGTCGAGATATCGGCGTGTCTGTTCCGGCGAGAAGAAACCGGGCTCGCAGAAGGCGTCAGCGTACGCGGCTCCGTGCGCCGCCGCAGCCGGAACGACCTGATCGATGAGGTAGTCCACGAAACGGTCTTCGCGCAGAAACTCCGGCGGCAAGGCGTGCGCGCCGAGAAACGTCGCGACCATCGCCGGAACGCCGGCGTCGTCGCGGTGCTCCGCAATCAAATCGAGCAGCGCCGCTTCGCCGGGCTTATGCAGCGCGTAGCCCGTCTTCGTTTCCAGGGTCGTCGTGCCGTGCGCCAAGATCGTTTGCAGGCGCGGGCGCACGATGCGGTCGTAAAACGTCGCGGGATCGAGCAGCGCTTCGCGCGTGCGCTCGACGGTGTACAGCATTCCAAGCGGCGGCTTCTCCCCGCGCTGGCGCGCCGCAAAATCGGGTTCGCGATCGCCTGCGAACAGCGGGTGGGCGTGCGCGTCCACAAAACCCGGAACGACGACGCAATCGCCGAGATCGATGTTTTCGGCATCCTTCGACGAGTTCAGGATGACGCGTGCGCTGTCGACGGCCTTGACGCGGCCATCCTCGATGAGAATGGCGCCGTCGTCAATTCGGCCCAGCGCATCAAAACCGACGCCGCATTGCGCGGCGCCGGTATCGCACGGAACGATTGTTTTCGCGCGAACTACAGTCGCCAATCGATGCCTTTTTCGTCGGCCGTTTCGATGGCGATCTCGTAACCGGCGTCGGCGTGGCGAACGACGCCCATGCCGCAGTCGGTCGTCAGTACGCAGCCCAGCCGCTCGCGAGCGTCGTCGGTTCCGTCGGCCACGACGACCATGCCTGCGTGCAAACTATAGCCGATGCCGACGCCGCCGCCGTGATGCACGCTCACCCAATGCGCGCCCGCGGAAGTATTGATGAGCGCGTTGAGGATCGGCCAGTCCGCAATGGCGTCGCTGCCGTCTTTCATCGCCTCGGTCTCGCGATACGGCGACGCGACGCTGCCGGTATCGAGGTGATCGCGGCCGATGACTATCGGTGCTTTGACTTCGCCGGTGCGCACGAGTTCGTTGAAAGCAAGGCCCGCCTTCGCGCGGTCGCCGAATCCGAGCCAGCAGATGCGTGCGGGCAATCCTTGAAACGATACGCGCTCGCGCGCGAGTTGCAGCCAACGCCGCAGCGACGCGTCTTCGGGAAAGAGCTCGAGCAGTTTTTCGTCGCAGCGTGCGATGTCGGCCGGTTCGCCCGACAGCGCCGCAAACCGGAACGGCCCCGAGCCGCGACAGAAGAGCGGCCGGATGAACGCGGGCACGAAACCCGGGAACGCAAACGCGCGCGCGAAACCGGCACGTTCTGCCTGCGCGCGAATGTTGTTGCCGTAGTCGAAGACGATCGCGCCGGCGTCCAAGAAACGGACCATCGCCTGCACGTGAGCGCCGCAGCTTTCCAGCGCGCGCCGTTCGTACTCGTCGGGATCGCGCTCGCGTAGTTGCGCCGCTTCGTCGAGCGTCAAACCCGCGGGAACGTAGCCGTTGATGAGATCGTGCGCCGACGTTTGATCCGTCACTACGTCGGGCCGGAAACCCGCATCGTAGAGCTCGGGGAATTCGACGGCAGCGTTTCCTTCGTAACCGATCGAAAGCGCTTCGCCGCTCTTTCGCGCGGTTTCGACGGCGGCCAGCGCTTCGGCGCGCGAGCCGACGACGCGGTCGAGGTAGCGCAGTTCGCGACGGCGTTCCAAACGCGAGCGGTCGACGTCGACGACCAGCGCGATGCCTTCGTTCATCGTGATGGCCAGCGGCTGCGCGCCGCCCATGCCGCCGATGCCGGCGGTCAAGCACACGCGACCTTCGAACGATCCTCCGAAGTGCTGCCGCGCGAGCTCCGCAAACGTCTCGTACGTACCTTGCACGATGCCTTGCGTACCGATGTAAATCCACGAACCGGCCGTCATCTGGCCGTACATCGTCAACCCTTGCGCCTCGAGCTCGCGGAAGACTTTCCAGTCGGCCCATTTCGGCACGAGATTCGAGTTTGCGATAAGGACGCGCGGTGCGCGCGCGTGCGTTTTCCACACCGCGACCGGTTTGCCGCTCTGCACGATCAGCGTCTCGTCGGATTTCAACCGCTGCAGCGTGCGGACGATTGCATCGAACGCCGGCCAGGATCGCGCGGCGCGCCCGTTGCCGCCGTACACGACTAAATCTTCGGGGCGTTCGGCGACCTCGGGATCGAGATTGTTCATCAGCATGCGAAGCGCGGCTTCTTGGGGCCACGCGACGCAGCTTATTTCGGTGCCTCTCGGAGCCCGAACGACGCGGGGTGCGGATGCGGTGGTGCTCATGTCGATGCCTTCGCCGGAGGCTCCGTCACGCCTGGAGCGAAACGATCGAGCACTATGTGGAAGCGCTCGTTTTTGTCGGCGGCGCTACTAGCCGCCTTTATTTCTAATACCGCGGCCGTACTAGCCGGTACGACCGGAAACGTCAGCGGATCGGTGGCCTCGACCACCGGGAAGCCCATCGCCGGGGCGCGCGTTACGGCGGTCAGCCCCTCGCAGACCTCGACCACAACCACCGATGCAACAGGGCATTTTACTTTACTTTCTCTCGCACCCGATACGTACACCATCTCGGCGTCGAAGGACGGATTCGATACCGTTTCGGAGGCCGGTATCTCCGTCTTTGCCGATCAAAACCAGAACGTACGCATCGCCTTACAGCCGTCACTCAAAACGATCGCACGCGTCACGACGCGTTCGTCGATGGACTTGGTGAAGTCCGGTACGACGGCCGACGTGTATTCGGTCAACTCCGCGGTATCGACGGCGGCGGCCGGCGTCGGCGGCGGTGGAAATCTCAACAACGCGTACTCGGCGATCGCAACCGTTCCCGGCGCGTTCGTTCCGCCCAACCAGCAAGGATGGGATCAAGTCGTCTACATCCGCGGCGGCAACTACGACCAAGTCGGCTACGAATACGACGGCGTGCCGGTGAACCGGTCGTTCGACAACTATCCCGGCAGCACGGCGGGAACGCTGGGTCAACAAGAGCTGCAGGTCTACGCCGGCGGGGGAACCGTCGGGCAGAGCACCAGCGGTCTTGCCGGTTTCATCAATCAAGTCATCAAGACCGGAACGTTTCCGGGCTTTGCCGACGTCAACGCCGGCCTCGGCACGCCGACTTACTACCACAACATGCAAGTCGAGGTGGGGGGCGCTACGCCCGATCGCCGCTTTTCGTATTACGTCGGCATCGGCGGCTACAATCAGGACTTCCGCTATCTCGATCAGTTCAACGGTCAAAATCTCGGATTGGTCTGGGGCTATCCGACGATCGCGTTCAATACCACGTACAACTATTTCGGCGGCGACTATCCGATCTGCCAATTTACCGCACCCGCAAGCGGCAGCTATTATGGCGGCCCCTTATACAGCGGGCCAAATGCATCGCCCGTATACGATCCGTTCCAACTTTCACCCGGCCAACCCGGTTATATCGCACCACCGGTCAATACCGAACAGCCGAAGAAATACGGGGCCTTTAATGACCCGGGCTGCTATAACACGGTCTCGCCGGCGTACTACAACTACTCCGACCTCATCGACCGCGAAACGGTCGTTAATCTGCATTTTGGAATCCCGCACAAGAACGACGCGGGACGCGACGACGTTCAACTGCTCTACAACCCGGTCGCACTGCACACGCAATATTACAGTTCCGGTAACGACATCGGACCGAATCTCGTAAACCAGCTCGACGAACTCGCCGGCTACGGCAACGTGCCGCTCATTTGGGGCGACTTCGTGACGTGGCCGGCCGGCACACGAGTGGGACAGAGCGCTACAGGCATTTCGGCAATTCCATACATGATGCCGAGCTCGCCGGGCGATCGCTGCGCCAACGTTTATCCCTCGTCGGTCAAAGGCGTTCCGCTTCCCCAGGGTTCGTGCGGATCGGGATCGTACGCAAACGTTCCATATTCCGCCGTTCCGCTCGACTCGCGCGACAGCTTCTGGAACAACTCTTCGATCGTTAAAGTGCAATACCAGCACAATATGGGCTCGAACGCCTACATTCGCCTTTACGGCTACACGTTTTATTCCGATTGGCTGCAAACGAGCCCGCTGAGCTACGGTTCGTTCCTCTACGGTCTGGGCGCGACGTCGTACGATTACGAGCTCGAATCGCACACCCGCGGCATCGCGCTGACGTTTGCCGATCAGCTCAACTCCGAGCACCTGCTGACGTTCGATACGAACTACACGACGGCGACGACCAACCGCTTCAACAACACCACATTCAACAACTATCTCGATACGAACGCGACGAATCTCACCAACGGTACGCAATGCTTTGCCATGTTCACCGGAGCGGTGTATCCGAATCAGCCCGTCAATAAAGTGTACAATCCGCTGATCGGCGCCGGTCAGCCGGCTCCGTGCAACAGCCGGCTCAGCAGCGGCACGTTCGGCGACCCGACCGACGCGTATCTGTGCGCGGCCGGTTCGTACTCATCGTCCTCGATTTCGTGCCTGACGTCGCTTCCAAAGGGGGCTTCGTGGGAAGTGACCTCAAGCGGCACGTCAGGATTCCACAACCAAGTGTCTCCCGAGTTCACGACGCTCTCGCTGCAGGATCAGTGGAATCCGACGGATCGCCTCAACGTGCAGGTCGGTTTACGCGACGAAAACTATCAGTACAATCTAGCTAACACATCGAACAACGGTCAGAACTTCTGGTTCCTCGCCGACGAGCACGAGTTTTGCTACGATCCCAAGACGCTCGCGCCGCTCTTCATCCCGGTACCGCCCGCCAGCTTCCGTCCGGCCAATCCCTTTATCGGGCTCACGTGTCCGGCCGGCTACGTGCATCCCGACGGGAAGAACGGACACTTGCTGCTCAGCAACGCGTACGGTCCGACGATCAGCGACAACGCGTTCACGCCGCGCTTGGGCGTGACGTACACGCTCAATTCCGACACGGTGCTGCGCTTCTCGGCCGGGCGGTTCGCGCAGCCGCCGCAGACCTACCAGGTGCAGTACGGCGCCGCCGACAGCAACTTGCCGTACGACCTGTTCCAGGCGTTCTGGCAATACGGCTACACCACGCCGCGTCACGATCCGCTGGTACAGTACTCGAACAACTACGATGCCTCGCTCGAGAAGCGATTCAAGGGCACCGACATGTCGATCAAGCTGACACCGTATTACCGCTACGCGACCAATCAAGTCTACGGCATCAGTTTACCGTACGGTCTTTCCGGCGGTTTCAACAGCGGTACGGAGCGTGTCGACGGCGTCGAGTTCGAGTTCACCAAGGGTGACTTCGATAAAGACGGCCTCTCGATGATCTTCTCGTACACCTATACCAACGCTGCCGAAAAGTGGAACAACTTCCCGAACAGCAGCATCAATCCGATCGACCAATACAATCAAGACATCCAAAACTTCAATGCGCTCACCAAAGCCGGCGGCGGCGCGGCCTGTTATTACAACAACGCGGCGAGCTACGCCAACGGTTATCAAGGACCGGGCAACGTCGTAGCCGATCCGAACTGCGCGCCGATTCCCGCGGGTCAAGCCTGCAAGACGGCCTACACGAGCCCGACGTGTTACAACCCCGTGATACGAAATCCGTACTACGGTACGGGTTCGCAGCCGCTGCTCGACCGTGACGGCTGGTATCCCGTCGGTTTGGATTTCCCGTATCTGTCGCCCAACGTCGCGAGCCTGTTGGTCAACTACAAGCGCGGGAGGTTTGCGATCACGCCGGCGTTTACGTTCAACGAAGGCCAGCCCTACGGCTATCCGGCCGACGTCTATGGCAACGATCCGCGCACGTGCACGCGTAACTCGCGGGGACTTATCAACTCGCCCATTCATAACACCGATCCGCTGCAAGCCGACTGGACGAGCTGCCTTCTGTCCGCAACGCAAGGCGGCACCTCACCGGGTTCGCTGTTCGTTCCCAATCCGCAGACCGGCGTTTTCGACAGTTTCGGCATGTTCCATCAGCCGAACCAGCTCAACCTGAGCCTCTCCATGTCGTACGACGTCAGCCCACGCATCAAGGTGACGGCGGTGCTCGCAAACCTCGCCAACGCGTGTTTCGGCGGCTCGTCCGAACCGTGGTCGAAGCAGTTCCCGCCCAACGCGTACACCTGCGGCTACATTCCGAACTACTACTACGTCTCGAACTTCTACAACGGAACGTCGCCCAACGACAAAGGTGCCAACGGCGTAGCCATGAATCCGGCGTTTGCGAGTTCGTACATTCCGGCGTATGCCGACACGAACTCGTACGTCTTGCCGAATCCATTCAACGCCTACTTCAGCGTCAACGTGAAGATCTAGAGCGTAACTCCGGCGGCGCCTTCAGCAACCTGCACCAGCTCGCCGGAACGAATCAGGTCGCGCGCTTTCGCGATATCGGGCGCAGGCGCGCGATCTTCGGTCCATGGAGCGATGTGTTCGCGCGCGATTTCGTACGCAGCCTGCGTTCCGCGGCCCGAGCGCAGCGGACGCCTGAAATCGGTAGCGGCCAACGCGCCTAGCAGCTCGCATGCGAGCGCGCCTTCGACGTTGTCGAGCGTGCGATTGAGATTGTTGGCCGACGTCATGCCCATGCTGACGTGATCTTCTTGCCCCGCCGACGTCGGAATCGAGTCGACGCTCGACGGCCACGCCAAGCCTTTGTTGTCGTTGACGGTTGCCGCGGCCGCGTACTGCACGATCATCAAGCCCGACTGCAAACCCGAACGTCCGGTCAAGAACAACGGCAAGCCGCGATCCTCCGCGTTGAGCAGCAAATACAGCCGGCGCTCGCTAATCGATCCGAGCTCCGAAACCGCGAACTTCAAGAAATCGATGACGAGCGCGATCGGTTCGCCGTGAAAGTTGCCGCCCGAAAGAAAGACGCCGTCGTCGGGAAAGACGAGCGGGTTGTCCGTAACGGAGTTCGCTTCGGTCTCCGTCACGCGGCGTACGTGCCCGATCGAATCGCGTACGGCACCGTGCACGACCGGAATGCACCGGTACGAATACGGATCTTGCACCCGGCCGCATTCCGCGTGCGACTGCACGATTTCGGAATCGGCCAAGAGCGCGCGGAGATTCTCGCCGACGCGTGACTGTCCGGGATGCGGGCGCAGTTCGTTCAAGCGACGATCGAAGACGCGCTCCGATCCGAGAAACGCTTCCAACGACATCGCCGAGATGACGTCGGCCGCGGCTGCGAGCCGCTCGGCGCGCAACACGCCCAACGCGGCGATACCGGTCATGACCTGCGTCCCGTTGATGAGCGCGAGCCCTTCCTTAGCGGCGAGCTTCACCGGCTTCAATCCGGCGCGTTCGAGCGCGACGGCGCTGGGTAGGCGCTCGCCTTCGAACGTCGCTTCGCCCTCGCCGATGAGCGTCAGCGTCATGTGCGCGAGCGGTGCGAGATCGCCGCTGGCGCCGACCGAACCTTGACACGGTACGACCGGCGTTACGCCGCGGTTGAGCAGTTCGAGAATCAAGTCGAGGGTAGCGAGACGGATGCCCGAATGGCCGGCCGAGAGCGAGTTGGCGCGCAAGACGCCGGCGGCGCGTACGCAGCGCAGGGCGAGCGGCTCGCCGGTGCCCGCGGCGTGGCTGCGCACGAGATTGAGTTGCAGTTGCGCCGCGTCTTTTGGATCGACCGGCACGTTTGCCAGGCGTCCGAAGCCGGTGGTCACACCGTAGATTGCTTCACCCGACGCAAAGCGCTCGTCGACGAACTCACGCGCGCGTTCCACGCGAACGCGGGCTGCATCGGAGAGGCGAACGGGCGAGCCGTCCGCGACCGCTTCAACTGCTTCGAGCGTCAGATGGCGGCCGTCGAGTTCGACCGCGGATGCCGTCATCACCATACGCTCAGTTTACAGCTTCGACCAGTCCGGCGTAATCGGCTTAGCGAACGGCGGACCGTTTTGGATGACGATCGTCTCCATGTCGTGCAGGACGATCGCGCGAGGATCGCTGCCCTGCCACGGTTTGCCGTTGACCCAGATCGATAAGCGCTTACCCGGCGGAGCGGTGACGCCGTCCGCTTGCGTCCAGCTTAGGGCCGGTCCCCAGATATCGAAGAACTGACCCAGGGTAAACGGACGCTTGACGGGCGACTCGATGTGAATGTAACCGTCGGCCGAGTGCGTGTGCACCCAATACAAGCACTCCGCGCCCTGCGGCATACCGACCCCTTGCGGGATCGACACCGTCTTTCCGCGATCGTACATCTGCAGCATCGAATGGATGTGCTCGACCGACCCTTCCATGCGATCGCAATGGACGCCGTCGATCGGCAGCCCACCGAAAAAGCTCTGCGCAATTAAGATTCCAAGGACTGCAAAAAGCGCCATGCGCCCGCACGTTCGCGGTCATGCGTGGATAACCCACTCGGGCGTGTGTATAAGGGCAAAATCTTGTGGAAAATCTGTGCATTACGGCACGCCTTGCTTGTTTCCGCGAGCGGCTCCGTGATACGATGCACGAACTTCGAATTTCATTCGAAGGGCGACAAACGTATCGGTCGCGATCGGATGCAACACGTGAAACGCCGCGCTGAGCGGCGCTCCGCAGCGCCGGTTAAACCGCCGATCGACGTCAGTGGGGCTCTCCCACCCGGGAGCCAAACAGGCGAGTACGGTGAGTGAATACGTCGGGACCGAGGAGCTCCGCTCCTCGGTTTCGTTATTTTTTGACGCGCGAAAATGCTTTGCTCAGAAGCCGCCGCAGACGCAACGAGGCCTACAGCGATCGCCACTGCGCCGGCTTCGAGACCAAACGCGCCGCCGGTGAGCCAAGCAAAAATTCCACGCGAAGTGCAACCCGATCGGCATCCACAAGTTCCTCGTGAAGACGAACGTTGCGCCGGAATTAAACGCGTGAGCGGCACCGAAGAGCACGGCCGAAACCGCGAGCGCGATCCACGTTCCGGCCCACTCTTCGACGAGCCGGACGCTAGCGCGATCGCCGGCACGATTATCACCAAGGAACACACCAGCGCGCCGAATGCGACGCGCTAACCGCTCTCAATATTTTGCTGAGATTTCTTTGGCCAGCACGGCGATGCGCGTGCGCGCTTCGGGCGGCGAGAGAATTTCCGCTTGCGCGCCCCATCCCAGCGCCCACCTCACG
>DASRSM010000037.1:0-9587 GCA_035656415.1 Vulcanimicrobiaceae bacterium
CGACCGCCGGAGCGTGCGCGCGACGCCGGCGCGATCTACGACGCGTTCCGCAGCGATGCGCGCGTCGATCCGCGCCGAATGGGTGTCTGGGGATTTAGCAACGGCGGTTGGACCGCGCCGATCGTCGCTGTCGATCGCCCGATGGCGTTCATGATTTTGAAGAGCGCACCCGCTGAAAGCATCGAGCAGAATACTCTGTACGAACAGCGGCAAGCGATGCAGCGTGCCGGACATGGTGCCGTCGACGTCGATGCCGCGAACGCCGCGCTGGAAACGCTCATGGCCGCCATTCAAGGGCGTGTACCGGTCGCGACAGCGCAGAAGGTCTACGCACGGGCCAAGCACACGAAGTGGTTCGACGACTCGTTTCTGCCGTTGTTTCCGGAAAAGACCGCGTTTGCCGAACCGCAGTTGAGCGGGTGGCGTCGCTACGTCACTTACGATCCTGCGCCGATTCTAGCGAAAGTTCGCACGCCGACGCTTGCGCTGTACGGTGCACGCGACCGAAAGGTCGACGTGCACCACGACGTGCCGCTACTCGTCGCGGCATACGACCGATCCAAAACGCGCGATTTGACCGTGAAGTGGTTCGCCGATGCCGGTCACCCGCTGAAGGTTTCTCCCAACGGTTTCGACGACGCGGTTCCGCAGCGCTACGATCCCGGATTTCCGGAAGTGATGTTGCGGTGGCTTCGAGAACGGAACTTCATACGATGAAAACCGTAAAGATCAACGCCGGGCCCTTTGCGTTTACAGCCCGGTTCGAAACCGAGATGGCTCCGGGGACGTGCGCCTTTTTCGAGTCGCTGATGCCCTTTCGCCAAAAGCTCGTGCACTGTCGCTGGAGCGGCGAAGGCTGTTGGGTACCGCTCGGCGATCTGCCGTCGAACATCGCAATCGAAAATGCGACCAGTTATCCGGCACCCGGCCAGTTGATATTTTATCGCGGCGGTTACAGCAAGGCGGAGTTACTTCTAGCCTATGGCAGCGTCTGCTTTGCCAGTAAAATAGGACAACTCGCCGGTAACCACTTGATGACGATTACGAGTGGAATCGATAATCTCGCCGAGCTCGGCCGATTGACGCTGTGGGAGGGCGCACAAAACCTCGCGATTGATTTGGAGTAACGGCTACTGGTCGTCGACGGGCTCGTTGGATACCGGCTCGTGCTCGAAAAACGACTGCGGCAGTCTGGCCGGAATAGGAGTAAACTTCCGCGGGCTTTGATCGAAATTAAAGCAGTCCGCGATGCTCGTTGCGCGCACGTCGGTCGTGCCCAAAGGTCCGAGCCTGAAGGTATTTTCGACGAACTTCAAGATGCTTCCGAACTCGTATTGCGTGTGTGAAACGTGCGCCGTCTTCGCATACGGTGAGATGACGATTATGGGAACGCGGAATCCCAAGCCTCCCTGATGATCTGCGTGCGGCGGCCGCACGTGATCGAACATACCGCCCCAATCGTCCCAAACGACGACGATTGCCGTCGAGTTCCAGTCCGGGCCTTCGCCGATCGCATTGACGACGCTTGCAACCCATTCCGGACCGTAGTCCTGAAGGCCGCCGGGATGATCCGAGTCGTGTACTTCCGGCACCACCCAAGAAACCGACGGCAGCTTCCCCTGTTTTGCATCCTGAAGGACTGTCGATGGCGGGGAAATGACGTTGTTTTTCCATTCCGGCGAGTAGCGTACCGCTTTGACGGCGTCGAAGGCGCTCCAGAGCGCGCCTCCCGAGCAACAAAGGAGCGGCGTGTAGTATTTCCATGTAAGTTGGGCACGATCGACGAGATCGGCGAGCGTCCACCACGTAAAGCACGGAAACGGTCCCGCGCGTCTGAGGTATTCGTCTTGAAAATTGATCAGCTGCGTATAGGTGTGCGCTGGTGCGTCGCAGCCCCAAGCCGACTGCTGGCCTCCTGAGTCGCTCGGATCGTCGATGATGCTCGTCCACTGGCTAATGGCCGTGCCGCCCCGAATAAGATCTTGGTGGGCGGTAAAACTGCCGCTGCCTTGCGTTTGGAACATGTGGTCGGCAAGCACGTATTGCTTTGCCATCGTCCAGTAGGGCTGAATCTGCGCCGGATCGACGTATCGGAACATGTACGCGCCCATCCGTTGTTGCACGTGATGAATGCTGCCGTCGGCGAGATCGAAGCCGTCCATCTTTCCGCCATCTAGCTCTTTTTTGAACGTCGAGTACGAGTGAGCCACTCCGTACTGTATCAAATCCCCCTTGACTAAGGGAACGCGGTTGCCATTATGGTCGATTCCGTGCGTTGTTCCATCCGCGCCGGGAAACGTCGCGAAGAAATCGTCGAAGGTTCGATTCTCTTGAATCACGATCACGACGTGCTTGATTGGCGACGTCGTTGGGCTATCGGTCGTAGGCGCGTTTGCCGAAGGCGAAAACGGAAGGCCCGGCGATCGACCGCAACCGGCAAGGAGTGCCAGGGCTAAAGCAAATACGGCGTAACGCTTCATCGGTAGGAGGCTCCCGGATAACGACTGTTAGACGGGGTTTCTACGTCGACCTTACAACCCCCATCGTTAGTCCAAAACTCCCAATTAGTGCGAACCCAACTAAGGTGAATAACGCGCGTCCTTCGCGATGTAGGGCACGTAGCGGAAATCGCGAATGCGCGCGACGCGCCCGTCTTCGGTTTCCAGCAAAACGAAGTAGGCCGGATGGTCGCCCGATGCCGGCGTGAACATCGCAATTGCGGGAACGCCGTCGACGAAGCCGGCTTCGGCGCGGATCGATTCGCTCTCGAGATACTTGGCATAGCGATCGTAGTAGCCGGCGTCGGCCATACGCTGTTGCACGCGCGAGACGACGTCGAGTCGCGATTCCTCGCCAAGCAGCGTCCGAAGTCCGTTCCAGTCTCGCGCGTTGAAGAAATCGACGTAGCGCGTCAGCGCCGCTTGTTGTTCGCCCGAAAGCGACTTGTCCGCAGACGCGGCTGACGAGCGGGGAGTGCGCGCGATGTTCGCGCGCGCTCGTGAGAGCGCGGCCTTCACGGCTCCGACGGTCGTCCCCATCGTATCTGCCGCTTCCTCGAGCGATTGACCGAGTACGTCTTTTAAGATCACCGCGCTGCGCTGCACCGGCGGCAGCTCGGTAAAGACCGACAGGGCCGACTCGACCAGCAGCGGATCGACGCCGTCGTCTTCGGGCTGCGCGCGTTCCGGCAGTTCGGCAACGGGTTCCACGTGTTGGCGTTCGTAGCGTTTGAGAAAGTCCATAGCAGTGTTATGTGCGATCCGGAAGAGCCAGGGTCGCAGGTTCGGCGGTTGCGGCATCTGGCCCAGAGCGAAATACGCTTTTGCAAGCGTATCCTGAACGACGTCTTCGCCGTCGAAGACGGAGCCCGTCATGCGCGCGCAATAGCGATGGAGCTCGGGACGGATGCCGTTGACGAGCTCCATGAACCGATCGCGTGCCTCCATCATGGCAGGCAGCAGCGCGCGCGTTTGGTTTTCCATTAGTCCAACGGTTCGATACGTTCGCCGGTTACCGCGATTGCGGCGACACCGTCCGCAACTTCGCCGCGCAAGGCGCCTGCGACGGCAGCGGCTACCTTGTCAGCGGTAAGCGGCACGTTCCATCTGCGCTTGAGGAACTCCGCCGCGGAGAGGCCGTTCTGTCGGCCATATCCGGCTGCGGCAGTGTTTCCGATCTGCGTTCCTTCGATAAGTTGACGCGGCAGAACCGCGAGAAAGCGGATACCCAACTGCTTCGCCTCGGATACTTCTTGGGCGTACTCCGCCATCAACCACTGCATGCGCTTTGCGCCGGCGTAACCGCCCGACAGCGGCGAACCCGCGACCGCCGCACCGCTGGAAAGAATCGCAACGGTGCTGCCGGGTGCCAGCGGCAGCGTAAGCGCGGCCTTCACCAAGTGAAACGCTTCCTGCGTGTCACCGTGCCAGGCTTGCGAAAACGTTTCCCACGTTTGCCGATCGATCGGTGCCATGTGCGGATGCACGCCTGCGGCGAGTACGACGAGCTGCGGCTGGAACTCACGCAGCAAACGTTCCGCGGTGGCCGCATCCGCCGCGTCGGCCTGCACCGTTTGTATCGGTCGATCGCTTTCGCCAGCCAGTGTTGCGAGCGCATCGCCACCGCGTGCGACGGCAATTACAGCGGCACCTTCGGCGACGAGCGCCTTCACGGTTGCGCGGCCGACCCCAGAGCTAGCGCCGATGACGAGCGCGGTTTTGCTTTGTAGCGTCGTCATTTTCTCGCTCCTACTCGGGTCGTGAGCCAGAGGACGATTCCGGCGCCGGCGCCGCTTGCTGCAAGCGGCACCAGCATTTCTTCCACCGGAATCATCATAACGTGCGCGAGCACGATCATTTCAAGATCTCCAATGCCGCATCGCTGACTTCGTCCCAGCGTCCCCCGTCGTCGGCCCCGTAGTTGTTGTGCCAGTTCCACCACTTGTACGGTTCGGTTTGCGGGTAGCCTTCGGGCGAATCTTCCCACGTTTCTTGGCGGCCGAGCGCCGTGATGTCGAGATAGCTCCAGGTGCTTCCCAGCGCTTCGTCGCCGCGGTTGTTGACGAAGTACGTGCGATAGACGGTATCGCCATCGCGGAAGAAGACGTTCGTGCCGTGCCACTCGTCGACGCCGAAGTCGACGTCGAAACCATCCGTGATCGTGCACCAGGGCATCGTCCAGCCCATCCGCGATTTCAAGCCTTGGATGTCGGCCTGCGGCGCGCGGGAAACGTTGGCAAAGGTCGTGTCGCGCGCGTTGAGGTGTGCGACGTGCGCGACCTGGTCGGCCATCATCGAACATCCGCGGCAGGCGTGATCGGGCCAACCGTACACGCCGGGCTCGAAGAACGCGCGGTAGATCACGAGCTGCCGCCGCCCCTCGAAGAGGTCGATCAGCTTGACTCTCCCCTTGGGAGAATCGAACGTGTAGTCTTTTTCGACGCGCACCCAGGGCATGCGACGGCGCTCGGCGGCGAGCACGTCGTGAGCCCGGGTTGCGGCTTTTTCCTTTACCAGCAGCTGCTGGCGAGCTGCCTCCCACTGTTCCGGCGAAACCACGGGCGGTGTCTTCATGGTGCGGTCAGTCATCTTCTCGTCCCCTTTTTAGCAGTTATCTCGAAGACGACTGAGCCCGGCCAAAAGATACGGGGCTCAACACTTTGCCGTGGAATCGGCTCTATTGGACAAGATGGAGACGTCTCGAGTCGTCCCGCTGGAGCTCGTCGATGCCGCCCGGCAAGGATTGCCGGGTGCGAAAGAGCTCTGATCGCCGCCGCGTGGCCCCACGCTTTCCGCATTGCCTACTGCATCGTCGGCGACTCCGGTCTCGCCGAGGATGCCGCTCAAGAAGCCTGTGCGATTCTTTACTGCAAGATCGCGCGCCTGCGCTCGCCGGAAGCGTTTCGCGTGTGGTTTTATCGGATCGTCACGCGCGAAGCCACGGCCCTCGAACGCCGTCATCGCCATACGGAGGCTGCCGATTCTGTTGAAGCAATCGATCCGCAGCCGTTGCTGCTCGACAGAATCGACATCGGCCGAGCACTCACACAACTCTCTCCGCAGCAGCGCGCTGCGATCGTCTTGCATTATTACGCCGCGCTCAATAGCCGCGAGATCGGCGACATCCTGCGCCTTCCCGACGGGACGGTGCGCTCGCATCTGCTTGCCGCTCGAAGAATCTTGCGCGACCTGCTCGCAGACGCACCCACAACCGCCGCTTTCTGGGAGACTGCCGATGCCGTCTGACTTTCGCTGTCGGCTAGACGCCGCGCTAGAGGTGGCGTGTCCGCCGCCGCCCGTTACGGCGATCCGCGTTGCTGCGGAACGAAAGGCAAATCGCGAGACCCTGCTGCGGCGCACGTTTGCCGCAATCGCGTTGACGCTCGCCCTAGGCGGATTGTCGCTGAGCTTAGAGCACGCACGACCTTCGCCCCAAGCGCCGCAGCCGGTCGCCTCGTCCACTCCAGCCCCAACCTTTACCTAGGCCATGCGTCCGTGGCAACTCATCGCCGGCATCGTCGCGATCGCCGGACTGGATTTCTACGTCCTTTCGGGCAGTTCGTTCGCGATCGTTGCGCTCGTCGCAGTCTTCGCGCTGCTCGTCGTCGGCATAGAAAAGTTGCGCGGCGTTCCTATCGCAAAGCGGCCGGTGCGCGAATGGAACGACGATTCGGTTCCGTTGAATCGCCGCGATTACATCGCGATGACGGCGTGCGGAATCTCGAGTTTTCTGCTGTCGATCGCCGGCTATTGGCGGCCGCCCGAAAAAATCTTCGATGAAGTCTACTTCGCGCGCGCGGCAGAAGAATATCTACGAAACGCCCGCATTTACGAGAACACGCATCCGCCGCTCAGGCAATAGTAGCGGCCGCTCGAGGGTGCAACGCGTCAGGTAAATAACAGGGCTTTACGTTCGTTGGTTCCGTCTAGAAGTTCGTTACGAAGCTCGCTAAACCGAACGTGAGCAGGAACCAAATCCCGTAGACCGCAGCGAGCGCAACAACGATCTCGCCGCCGCGCACGAGCCAACCTCCCGGTCCGCTGCGAACGCGGATCAAGGTTTCGGCGATCATGGCAATGCCGCCGAGCAGCGCGATGAGCCCGATTACGTAAAGCACGATCATGATGGGAACGAGCGACGGCGAAAGAAGGAGCTCGTCGTTCGAGAGCGTGACGACCCAACCGGCGAGCACGACCAGGAACGCAATTGCGCCGATGCGCGCGGCAAGATGCACCCAGCCCGCGCGTGGCGGCAGCTCGAGCCGCAGTTTGAGAACACGTCGCGCGATCCACCCGCTCAGCCGAATCAGCAGCGACAGGATGAGGATCGCGATGAAGCAGGTCAGCATGAGCTTCAGCGTTCCGAGCGCCGTGAGCCCGTTGACTCGCTGAAAGTCAAAGACGTTGATGTCGTCGACGGCCCACGATACCGGCGTGCCATCGGAAGCGAGAGCGAAGCCGAGATGCGTTTGACCGTTAACTTCCTGGTAGAAGAACGGTTTGATCTCACGCCACTTCAGCGGATGTCCCGCCGGATCGACGATTCCGCTCGCCTGAATCGTTCCGTCATCGTTCGCGGTGATACCGGATTGCCCCAACGCATAGACGAAGCGCAGGGCACGCTCCGCACGCCGGCTGCTGATGTACCAGCCTGCTGCGCGCGCCGAATCGGATTTTGCCGTCGACAGCGTGGGCGGCTGCGGCGCGTCGTAGGGATAGTAACGATTGAGAAAACCGCGGAAGATTTGTTGACGAACGGCTTCGCTCGATCCGGGCAGGCCGAGGCTGTTGACCGACATGAAGAAGCCGACGTGCTGCGCCGGCAGCAAATGCAGGTCGCTATGGAAGACGTTCGTGTCACCGCCGTGCCCCACGATCTCGAGACCGTTACGATTCTCCTGATAGAATCCAAGATCGAAGCCGAGGATGTTGGGCGCCGGGCGAAGCTGCAGCGTCCACATCTGCTTGATGGTTGCGGGTTTAAGAACGTTACCGCCTTGGTAGCTGCCATCGTTGAGATACGCGAGCATGAATCGGCCCATATCGGTGCCGGTCGCAGCGAGCGCACCGGCCGGCGCAGGTTCGACCAGCTCGTATGGTGTGGGTGTGTCGCTGGCCGTCGTCTGGTAACCCTTGGACATAAAGGGCTCGAACTGTTTGGGCAGCGGCTGCACGAACGTCGCGCGGGTCATGCGCAGCGGCGAGAAGATGTGCTTAGCGATGTAATCGTCGAACGGTTCACCCGAAACGCGCTGCACGATATACCCTGCCAGCGTTGCGCCGTAATTTGAGTACGCGACGACTGTCCCCGGCGGGTAGATGCGATCCGGCATCCGTTTGATCAGGTAGTCGCGTATCGGATAGAGCGCTTCCGGCTTGTCGACCATCAAATCGAGAATCGTTTCTTCGAAACCCGCCGAGTGCGTCATGAGAGTGCGCATCGTGATCGGTTTACCGAACTTCGGCGGGATCTTGAAGTCGAGATAATTATTGACGTCCGCGTCGAGATCGATCTTTCCGGCCTGTACCTGCTGCATCACGGCCGTCCACGTAAAGAGCTTGGAGACCGAGCCGGGACGGAACATCGTGCGATCGGCGACGACTGGCGTTCGTTTGGCAAGATCGGCGTAGCCGTATCCCTTTGCGAAAAGAACGCGGTCGCCGCGAACGACGACGATAACGCTGCCTGCGACGCCGTCGCGATGGATCGCATACGGAATGATGCCGTCGAAAAATGCGCTTAAGTCCTGGGGCGTCATCGGCGCGGCGGTTCCGCGCGTGGTCGGAGCCGCAGCCGCACTTTGTGCGGCGGCACGCGACGGATTGACCGGGGGAGTAAGGGACGGACCGGAAGCCGCTTGTCCGATTGCCGCCAGAAGAAGTGCCAGCATTCGGCCCGCTTTCTACGGGCGGCCAAAAAACCATCGTTACCGACAATATTTTGGCAGGGCGCCAGCCACGCCGCCACGGAATAGCGGCCGATGCGACTCGATCGCGCGCTCGCACCCTGCCTGGCGGCCCTCGTCCTGACGTGCTGTCACGCTCGAAACGCGTCGAACGGCGCTGCTTCCAATACCCTCGTTGTGGCGGTGCGGAAAGAACCGGTGTCACTCAATCCGCTGCTGCTCGAGGGCATTAACGCATACACGTTCGGCGAGCTGCTTTACTCGTATCTCACGACGTACGATCGCAACGGCGCGTTGGCCGCCGATCTCGCCCGCGAGATACCCTCGCGTGCCAACGGCGGCGTGTCGGCGGACGGCCTCACCATAACGTATCGTTTGCGCCGCGACGCGCGCTGGCAAGACGGTGCGCCGGTGACCTCGCGGGACGTGGCGTTCACGCTTGCGGCGATTATGAATCCCGCCAACAATCTGCCGGAACGCTACGGTTACGACCTGATTTCGCGCGCGGAGACGCCCGACCGCTATACGGTCGTCTTGCGGCTGAAGCGCCCTTTCTCTCCCATCCTTTCGTGGTTTCTTGGCGGCGACAGCAACTACGCGGTTTTGCCGGCGCATCTGCTCGCATCGCTGCCGAATATCAACGCGGTACCGTTCGACGCTTCACCCGTTGGGTCGGGACCATATCGGCTCGACCGTTGGGAGCGCGGCGATCGCATCGAGCTCGACGCCAACGCGACGTACGTACATGGCAAACCCCGCATCGGACGTTTGGTGCTGCCTTTCGTCGCGGACGACGCGACGATCATCAGTCAACTTCGGACGGGCGAGCTCGATGCTGCGTTCTTTTCGGACACCTCTCAAGTGGAGCAGTTGCGCGCCATCCCGAATCACCGCGTCGTCGTAACCCCGGTGCCGTACTTCTACGCTATCTCGTTCAATCTGGACGTACCCGTCCTCCAGAATCCCGACCTGCGCACCGCCGTCGTGCAAGCGATCGATAATCGGTCGTTAGTGCGCAAAATCACGCGTGGTGTCGACAACGCGGATACGGCCACGCGCGGTCTGTTCACGTGGGCCTACGATCCGCGCGTAAAACTGCCTCAGTACGATCCCGCAGCAGCCAGAGCGAGGTTGTCGCGGGACGGCTGGCTGCCCGGACCCGACGGAGTTCGTACGAAAGGCG
>DASRSM010000038.1:0-15706 GCA_035656415.1 Vulcanimicrobiaceae bacterium
CGCTGGTCGCCGAAAATCCGACGCTCGGGGGTGCCGCTCCGGTTCTGCGCGCGCGAAGCGAGTGGTACGACGGCACCGGTAAACCGGATGGACTTCTCCATCAAGCCATTCCCGCCGCCGCCGGAATTCTCGCGGCGGCTATCGCATACGACGATCTCGATCACAAAGACCGCATCGACACTGCTTCCGGAACGCAGTTCGATCCCCGCGCCGTACGCGCGGTGCTCGAATCCGCGAGGACGCGCGCGTGAGCGAGCAGGACGCGAGCCGATGATCGAGCTTCAAGAACGCACGCGGCGGATTTCCCCGTCGCGGATTCACGAGATCCTGTTGCGCCACGGGTGCGCGAGCATGGTCGATCCATTCATGGGTCTGCCGACGCACTTGAACTACCTCAAGCGGCACGGCATCGCGTGTCACGGCGGCGACTTGCTCGAGTGGTTCGTGCGCGTCGGCGAAGGCATCGTCGTCAACGACTTGACGATCCTGCGGGACAGCGAGGTCGCCGAGATCGTCGAGATGCTGCCCGGCCGCATCTACTCGCTCGACATGTTCAAAGCGTGGGAAGGCGTCTTTTTCACCGAGGAACAGTGCGTTTATCTCGGCGTGTGGCACGATAACGTGCGCAACCTGCGTAGCGACGGTCAGACCGGACTCGCGATTCTAGGCCTTTGGCGAGCATTTTGCTATTGGCTGCAAAAGACGCAGAACGCCGATGACATGCAAGACGTGCCGCCCTCGGAGTTGGCGTGGTCGTACATCCGCCAAACCGAGCAATGGGTCATCGCCAACATGCGGCGCAACACCGTCCGCCAGACCGACGTGCTCACCACTATAAACGCTCAGAAAGCCGATGCGCTGTTCCTGTGCCCGCCCACGCGCAACTCGTTCCGCAGCGCAGACGCGCGGATTTGGATGTGGGAAGCCTGGTGGCAAGGCAATCCGTATTTCACGATCGAGCACGCCTATCGCGACTCGCTCTTCGGTGCACGTGCGGCCGACCCGCCGGCTTACGCGCGTGCCTTCTCGAGCGTGCTTTCGGAAGCCGACAACTATCCTTTGATCGTCGTGCAGACGACCGAACAGCGATTGGGCGAAGTCGAAGGGCTCGTTCGTAACGCGCGCTCGAACGTCGAAATTCTCGCGCCCCACCCCTACGAAGTTTACCTCGTAGCGACGAAATAGCTCGTCGCTTTATCTCCTGGCCGGGGCGTTGCTTTGGAAGCGCGCCCAAATCAAACAGAGCAATGCCAGCGCCCAGCACACGATGAGGTGCGTGGTGTGGTGTTCGTGCGCCGCGCCCGAGCGCGTAAAGAAGTTGATCGTGCCCATCCAATAGAGAATGCCGAGCACGAAGAAGACGAGTGCGAGAATAAGAGCGAGCGGTTTCACGATATTACTCCCATGCGTGCAAGAATGAAACAAATAATGCCGACGATCAAGCAGTACCAACCGAACGGCCGCAAGTCGTTCGAGCGAAAGTACCCCGTGAGGAAAGCTACGGAAAAATACGCCGCAATTCCGGCCGCGATGCCGCCCGCGATCGCCTGAACGAGCACGACGTGTGCGTCGGGTGCGAACAGCTTCGGAATCTCGAGAAGCGCCGCCGCGAGAATGACCGGCGTGGCCAGAAGAAACGAAAACCGAGCGGCGTTCGGGTGGTCGAGCCCGCAGAGGAGACCGGCGACCATCGACGCGCCCGAGCGCGAGATGCCGGGCAGCAACGCCAACGCTTGCGCGAATCCGACGAAGACGCTTTGACCGTACGTCATCAACTCGATCGGGCGCTCGCGTTTGACGCGGCGGCGCAAATACTCACCGAGGAACATCACCAACCCGTTGATGGCAAGGAAGGCGGCTGCGGGCGCGGGGCTTCCGAAGAGCTGGCGCACCGGATGCTCGAGGGCAACGCCGAGAATACCGACTGGGATCGTGCCGACGACGAGCCGCCAGCCGACGCGCTCTTCCGGATCCTCACCAAGGCGTCCGCGAACGACGCTGACGACCAGCCCGCGGACGATCGCCGCCCACTCCTGGCGGTAGAACACCACGAGCGCAAGTGCCGTTCCGAGATGCAGCACGACCACGAAGGCCAGAAACGAAGGCGCCGAGCGGTCGATGTTCGTCCAATGCAAGACCGCCGGGACGAGGATGGTATGACCGAGGCTGGAGACCGGGAAGAGTTCGCTGACACCCTGTAAGAGCGCCAGCAGCAGCGCCTGCATAAAGGTCACGGCGCCACGCTTACGCGGAGACGGAGCACGCGGCCTTCTCTTCGTCCGCGCGGGAGGATTGCTCCCGGGTGCGGACTAAGGGCCAACGACTGTGGAGCAAGTCCATCAGGACAACGCCGCCAAGTCGCACGAAGACCGCCGCTTTCAGCGGGTGGGCGACACGCTATTGGTGTCCTACAGTATCGCCGACGATTTCGCACCCGAATTCACGGAAACGTACGACATCGCGCTCGGCGGAATGGCCATGCTCACGAACGCCGAGTTAGCGCGCGAAAAACCGATCAGCGTGCAGCTCGAGCTGCGCGGCGACTCGCAACCGATTCTTCGCCTTCACGGCGTCGTTCGGTGGTCGCGTTACGATCCGTTATTACAGCGTCATCGCACCGGAGTCGCGTTTCTCGACGTCGACGACGAAATGCGCGCGCATTTACAGCGCTACATCGACACGCTGCATTTACTACGCGATATGGGGATGCTCTAAGACCTCTGCACCTCGCCAGCGCTCCTCAAGAGGGCGTTTGGTGTTCCTTACGGACGGGCGTCTGAGGTCCGAGCGGAGCCAGGATGGCGAGAGCGAGGACGAAGCGAGTAGCATTTTCGCACGGAGGCGAAAATGCGCGCGTCCCGGACGTGAGGAACACCAAACGCCCGCAGCCGGCACAGTCACCAAGCGACGAACTTCGCGCTGAACGTATACGTCGACGCGACCGCCTTGCAGTCGTGGGTAGCGGCCTTATACGTCGAGTCGCGAGCCATCCCGAGCGCGACGACGTCGAGCGACGTATTGCCGCTGCTTTGCGAGATCGTCGCGCCGGTAACCGCACCTTGCGCGTCGAGCTTTACGTTGACGAGGGTCGTACCGTTGGTACCTTGCGGGCGCGCACCCAGCGGAATGTCCGGCGGCGCCGGCGTGGTGACCACCGCGGCCTCGATGTCGTTCTTTTCGCACGGATTCGCGCTTGCGGTTGGGGCCGGCGTCGGCGCTTCCGTGGGCGCGGCGGTGGCGCGCCCCGTGCCGCCTTGCGCGCCCGTCGATTTCGTCGCGTTCGTCGCATGCGGCGCGGGTCGCGACGTCGGAGCGGGATGAGGAACGGGCGTGTGCTTGGGCCGCGGTGGCGGCGTTACCATCGTCGACATCACGAGCCGGTGACTGATCGTTACCCTTTCAACTTGCGACTCGATGGGCGGCGCAGTTCGCCGGACGAAGAGCGCCCACATCAGGTGGACGAGCAGCGAAATTGCAAAAGCCGCGAGCAACAATCGCCGCCCGCGGCCCAAGCGCACTAGAAGCGCCCCCTATTAGTCCGGCTGGAAGTCAGCGCGGAAGAGATAATCGCCTTGCGTCGGCTCACAGTTGATGAGTTTCGGCGAGTACGTCGATTGCCGCGCCGCGCGGAGTGCAGCCTGGTCGATCGACATGTTCCCCGACGACTTGTACACGCTGGCGTTAACCAAGTTGCCTGACGAAGCAACCGTCACCTCAACTTGTACGGTGACTTCGCCCAGTCCCAAGTCCTTAGCGGATTCGGGATATTCCGGCTGCACGGGGTTACTTACCGTCGCCTCGACGTTCGGATTCGCGCAGGCCGGTTTTGCGCTCGCGACCGGACCCGGCGAGGCCGTGCCTTGTCCCGTGGGAGCGCCGTTCTCGCTGCCGGTCTTCGGCTGGCTTACAGTGTTCTCGGTCGTCGACGTCGACGCACTGTTGCTCGAGGTGTGAACCAGGTTCACTTTGAGCTTGGGCTGCTCGACCGGTTTCTGCTGCTTGGGCGGCGGCGTCGCCTGAGGCGGCGGGGTCGGGGTCGGCGGCGGCGTGGGCGTCGGCGGCGGCGGAGTCGGAATCTTCACGATAATCCGCTTGCTCATCGTCACCTTTTCCACTTGCTGCTCTTCGTTGTGTTGATTCATTCTCGGCATCACCGAGCCCACGACGAGATGGATGGCAAGGGAAATTAAAAACGCGACTCCGATGAAGTTGCGGACGCGTTCGCCGGTTGTAATAAAACCGTCGTCAGTCTTTGCCATAGACTATTGAGACACCGCGCCTTCGGGCGTGCCCTGAACGTGGTTCGCCAATCCGAAGTTCGTAAGGTCGACGGATTTGGCGGCGTCCATCACTTGCAGGATCGTGCCATACGTAGCCTGCGGAGACGCCTTGATGATGACGCTGGTGAACTTATGTCCGGTCTGGTCCTGCAACGCCGCAAACGCCGCCTTGGCATCCGAAATCGCGACCGTGCTGGATCCGATTTGGATGTTATTTTTTTCGTCGATCATCACGACGATCTGCGAAGCCTGCACCTTATCCTTGTTGTAGGCGTCGGGCAGCTTCGGCTCTTTGGTTACCGAGGCCAGAATGATGAAGATAATGAGGAGGACCAGCAACACATCCGTAAACGGCGTAATGTTGATCGTCGACATCACCTCATCTTCGCCTCCACCTGTCGAAACGGCCAAGTTGCTCTACTCCTCCGCCTATGAAGTAACGAAACCGACATCCTCGAGCCCCGCAAGTTTTGCGGCGTCGAGAATACGGATGATGGTGCCGTACGGTGCCTTGGCGTCGGCCACAATGGCGACGTGGTGGCGCGGCTTCTTCTTCGAAGCGTCGTACATTACGCGATAGACGCCCGTGTCGTCGGTTTTTACGCCGTCGACGTAAATGACGCCCTTGTTGTTGACGTCGACTTCGATGTCGTTCTTGTTCTTCTGCTGGTTAGTCTGCGTGTTGGGGTTCTTGTTTGGCAGTTCTTTTTCAAATCCGGGCGGCGCGACGAGCGCGGCCAGGATCATGAAGATGATGAGCAAGACGAGCAGAACGTCGGTGAACGGCGTGATGTTGATCTCCGCCATTACCTCTTCGTCTTGTTTTGCTGATAGGAGACTCACGCGGTGTCCCTGTTCCTAACGAACTACTTGGCGCCCGTCGGCTTATAGAGATCCGTCGGAATCGGCGCGCCGGTGTTGTGGAAGTGCAGCATTTCGGCGAGCTGATTGGCCGCGACGATCATCTCTTGGTTGAAGTTCTTGATGCGCGACTTGAAGTAGTTGAAGAACACGACGGCAATGACCGCGATGATCAGACCGGTAGCCGTCGTGATGAGTGCTTCGGACACGCCTGCCGCAACGACGGCCGGCGTCGAGTTGCCTTTGAGTGCGATGTCTTGGAAGGCCTTGATGATACCGAGAACGGTACCAAACAGACCGACGAACGGCGCAATAACGGCAATCGTACCGATGATGGCCAGATTACGCTCGAGCGCGTTGAGGTGCTCCATGAGCGCAATCGAAAGCGCGTCGGTAATATCCGCGCGGTTCTTCTCGCCGCGGCGAAGTCCGAACTCGAGAATGCGCGGGAGCATGCCTTTCTGCGATTGGCATATCTTCACGGCACCGTCGAGGTCGTCGGCAGAGATTTTCTGGCCGATCTGGCGCAGCAGCCCTTTGGTGTCTCCATGCTGCGACGCAAAAAAGACTAGACGCTCGATCGCAACGGCGAGGCCGACGACCGAGATGAGCAGCAGCAGCCACATGTCCCAGCCGCCCTGTCTCATGAGTTCCATAAATCCGGCAAACACGGTTTCCGACCCCTCCCATTCCGGGCTTAGTTAAGTGGTGAGGGCGCCCATTGGCCCACCCTCGTAGAAAGTCCTGGTAGCGTTTACTGACTCGAGCCTGCGCCCCCGGGCGTGACGTTGAGGCTTTGCTTCATGAAGGTTTCTATCTGCAGCGCAAGCGCCTCGTTACCCGACTGCTTCGCAAGCGAATCGGCCTTGTTGAGCGCGTCGAGCGCCTTCTTCTTCGCAGCGTCGTCTTTCGAGGCGGCCCATTGACCGGTCAATGCGATACCCTCAGCGTAGTTCGCCGGGGCGTCGTTTGGCTTGAGGGCTATCGCCTTGTCGGCGTACGACTGCATCTGCTTCCAGTCCGGCTTATCCATCTTTGCAATAACAAACGCGGCCTGCACGTCGGCTGTGACCTGAACGTCAGCGTCGCCGACCGCCGCCGCTTGATCGAAATTCTTGAGCGCGTCGGGATAGTTCTTGGCCGCCGCCGCGTCGACGCCCATCTTTAGATAGCTGTTACCAAGCACGCGTCCGGCAAGGGTGCTGCTCGGGTCAATCTGCTTAATCTCGTTGGCGATCGTCTGAGCGTCCTGCGTATCGTTGTTGGCCAGGTACGCGCCCATCAGGCGCGCGTCGATGTTCTCTTTGGCCGTCTTGTTGAACTTCGGATCGTTCATCGCCGCAGCGTGCACGGCTTTGAGCGTCGTGAGGGCCTCGGTATTTTGTTTGTTGGCGAGCTGAGCGACGCCGAGGGCGAACTTCGAGTTCGTGCTCGGATCGAGCGACATCGCCCTTTGAGCGTACGTCATGGCTTGCTCGGGGTTCGAATCGGCAACTTGAACCGCCGCGGCCGCGAGGCTCGCCGCCGCAGCCGGATGGAACTGGCTGCCGATATTATTGACTTTGTCAAACGCCTGTGCGGCCGTCATGATGTCGCCGCTATCGAACGCCGCGATACCGAGCATCTCGCGCAGGGACGCGTCACTTGGATTGTTCAGCAGACCCGCCTGCGCTTTCGCCTTTGCCTGCGAATACTGGCCGGCGCGAATCAGCGACGCAACCTGTGCCGCGGCTGGGCTGATGCTGGTCGAACCGCCTCCGCCGCCGCCCTGATTGGTCGCGACCGACTTGCCGTTGAACTTCAACGTGAAATCGTAAAACGCGGCGACCGCAGTCGATCCGCGGTGGGCCGGACGATACGACGAGTTCTGCGCGATCTCCATTGCCGCGGCGTTGTCACCCGCGTTGGTCGTATGGATGACCTTGATTGCCTTATGGCTTCCGTCGGCGTTGACTTGCACTTGCACGACCACGGTGCCGCTGCCGGCTATCGCCGTGCTCGTCGTTCCCTGCTTCAGAAGTTTTGCCGGCGCAAACTCGGTCGAATACTGAGCCGCAGCCGGCAACGTGCCGAAAAGCATTCCGGCGGCTAGGGCAAGTGCGGCGATTCCCGTAGTGCGTGTCATCGATTACCTCAAAAATATCGCGAGTTACTTCAGGATAAAAACGTTGATTCGCCTCAAGCCGTTAGTACGGGAGCGAGCGCCCATTTATACCACAAGGGAGCCATCTGATAAACGAGGCGGGCCGTTCGTGTTTTAGTCTTTCACCATCCGCCGGTCGACGCCCGCCCGCTCGGCGGCCAAGCGCGCTTCGCTCTCGCCGTCGCGGATGCGCCGCAGCGCCGCCAGCTCCTTCGGGCTCGCCGGCCGGGTGAGGCCGATCGGCAAATCGCCGAGCGCGATCGGCCCGAACCGAAGACGCGTCAGGCCGAGAACCGAGTGGCCGAGTGCCTCGAACATGCGGCGGACTTGCCGGTTGCGCCCCTCGTGCAGCGTGAGGTCGACGACCGAGTGATCGCTGCGCGCCGCAACGACACGCAATTTGACGCCGGCGGCTCGTTCGCCGCCGTCGAGCCCAACGCCCTCGCGAAACGTGCGAACGTCGGCCGCGTCGAGATGACCGGCGATCGTGGCGCGATAGAGTTTCTCGACGCCGAAACGCGGATGCAGCAACCGGTTGGCCATTTCGCCGTCATTGGTCAGCAACAGGACGCCCGACGTACCGTAATCGAGCCGGCCGACCGGAACGACTCGCGGGCCGCGCGGCAACAGGTCGGCGATCGTCCGGCGCCGTTGGGGGTCGCGCAGGGTCGTAACGACGCCCACCGGCTTGTTCAAGACGAGATACACGGTTTCGGTCACGGGCGCTATCGGCGTCCCGCTGACGTCGACGCGATCCCCGTCGCGCACGATCGTACCGAGCTCGCGCGTGACGCGTCCGTTGACGCGCACCTTTCCGTACGCGATCAGCTCGTCGGCGCGCCTGCGCGACGCGACGCCCGCCTGCGCGATGTACTTGTTGAGCCGAATGCCGTCGCTCACGTCAGTTCCACTTCGAGGGCGCATCGGAATCGTCGCGTTTGACGAGCCTATACCGTCGCTTGAGAGATTTGCTCGTATTGTAGCCGACGAACAGTGCGATGACGACGATGCCCAGCACCGCCGCCCAAAACGCATCCCTCGTCATCCACAGAATCATGGCTAGTCCGCGACTTCGGACGAATCGCCGAAAGGGGGCGCGGCTCCGGTGCCGTGCAGCCCCGCGTAATCGTCCACGTTACGACCGCGCCGTCGCGCGCTCACCACGAGCGCCAAAACCAGCACGGGGGTGATAACGATAGCGAGATCGATCAACACGCCCATTTCATTCGTCCACAACCACCATTAGCCGTTTTCCGCAGCGCATGCCGGTCGAAGACCGTATGAGGAGCGCGGGTCGCACAGGAGGTGCACTTCTTCAGAGCTTTGCTCACCCGCGCGACGAAACGAGAATGCCGCGCACGGGACGTGCGCGGCATTCGTGTCTGAGAACGGCATGTGCGAGGAAAACGGCAGTTAGTACTTGCCGTTGCCGCCTTCTTCGTATCCGCGCGACATCGACAGCGCCTCTTTGGTGACCGACTGCAAAAACTCGTCGTTCGTGCGCGTCTGTGCCATCTTGTCGAGGATGATTTCGGTAATGTCGCCGGTGTTGAGCACGGCCGTAGCGCGGCGGAGCATCCACAGCTTGCGCATCTCTTCGGGTGCGAGCAGCAGCTCTTCGTGGCGCGTGCCCGAGCGCTTGATGTCGATAGCGGGGAAGACGCGCGATTCGGCGAGCTTACGCGTGAGGTTGAGCTCCATGTTACCGGTGCCTTTGAACTCTTCGAAGATGACGTCGTCCATCTTCGATCCGGTCTCGATGAGAGCCGTCGCGACGATGGTGAGCGAACCGCCTTCTTCGATCTTGCGCGCGGCACCGAAGAACCGCTTGGGTTTGTGCAGCGACGCGGTATCGAGACCGCCCGAGAGCGTGCGTCCCGAACTCGCAACCACTTGATTGTAAGCGCGCGCCAATCGCGTAATCGAGTCGAGGAGAATCACGACGTCCTTTCCGAGTTCGACCAGACGCTTCGCGCGCTCCATCGTCAACTCGGCGACCGCCGTGTGATTCTCGGGATGCTCGTCGAACGTGGAGGCGACCACTTCGCCGTCGATCGTCCGCTGCATGTCGGTGACTTCTTCGGGCCGCTCGTCGACGAGCAGCGCGATGATGTGCGCTTCGGGATGGTTGATCGAAATCGAGTTCGCGATGTTCTTGAGCAGCGTCGTCTTACCGGCTTTCGGCGGCGAGACGATCAGCGCGCGCTGACCTTTACCGATGGGGCAGAAGAGATCGATGACGCGCGTGGAGAGCTGCGTGGAGCGCACTTCGAGTTTGAAGCGCTCTTGCGGATAGATCGGCGTTCCCTTTTCGAAGGCGCGGCGGCCTTTGATCGCTTCGGGGTCAAAGCCGTTGACCTTATCGACGCGAATGAGACCGTAGTATTTTTCGCTCTCTTTCGGGCGCCGAACTTGGCCTTCGACCATATCGCCGCGCCGCAATTCGAAGCGGCGGATTTGCGATTGGCTGACGTAGATATCTTCGTTACCGATGACGTAACCGCCACGGCGTAAAAAGCCGTAGCCTTCCGGCAGAATGTCGAGGACGCCGCTTGCCATCTCAAGGCCCGAACGCGTGCTTTGCGCTTGGACGATGAGGGCGACGATATCGTCTTTCTTCAGCTTGGCCGGAGCCGGAATCTCGATTTCGAGCTCTTTTGCAAGCTCGACGAGATCGGTCTTGGTTTTTTCCGCCAATTGTGCCGCAGTGAGCATCGGCGGGAGCGTTTCCGCTTGTGGAAGCTGGTCGTGGTAAACGGCCTGTTGTTGTCCGAAGTGATGCCGGCGACGCGGACGACGGCGGCGTCCTCCGCCCCCTTGTTGAGGGCGCATGTCGTTATTGGGACGATGTTCCGTTTGCAGAGGAATTTCTCTCTCGTAGAGTCGCACGCGCCTAACAGCGAGTTCGCCCGGCGAGGCTGCCTTGCGATCCGATCGGCGACGGGTGCGTGGGGAATGTCAATGTGCCGCGGCTGTCAGTTCGTCTGGACTGCAACGCGACGAGTCAAACTATACCATAGGCGTCCACAGCCATCAAGGTCGCCTTCCGCCCTATGCTCCGGCGACACAGCACGCGTCCTGCGTCAGGGTGGGCTCAAGCGGGCCGGACCGCTCACAAACGGATTGCCGGCTTCGTAAAACCGCAGACGGCGATGCGCGGCGCGGGTGAGCCCGATCCGCCGGCTGCGACGCACCCGGCCCTGCGGTCGACCCGGCTCGAGCCATAATTGCCCGCGCGCGAACAGTTCCGCCCCGTCGAGCGATCGATCGATGTCGAGCGCGGTGCAGAGCCGCCCCGGGCCGCGGCAGAGATCGCGCAGAACCTCGATGCCGCGCCGGCGCTGCATCAGCGTCAGGCCGTCGATCGGCTCGAGCGCGCGAACCAGTACGCCCGCACCTTCGCCGCCGCGCTCGCTCGATAGATTGAAGCAGAACGACGTGCCATATATGAGGTAGACGTACGCGCGATGCGGAGGCCCGAAAAGCGTTGCGTTGCGCGCCGTCTTTCCTATATAGGCGTGACAGGCGGGATCGCCGGGAAGGTAGGCTTCGGTCTCGACGATACGGCCAGCGGTAAGCCCATCGGGACTTTCGCGCGCCAAAACGCAGCCGATCAGCGATTCCGCCAGCGCCTGCGTCTCGACGGGCAGGGTTAGGCTTACTGTCATCCTGAGCTTGTCGAAGGGCTACGCTGCGGGAAGAAGTGCTACTTCGGCTCGCGCGCGCTGCGCCAAATCGCCGGGTTGTGCCGCACTCACTCTCACGTCGTCGAAACCATTGAGCACGCACTTTAGACGGACGTACGGCAGTACCATGTTCGGCGGAATTTCACCGCCTCTCAAACCGTCGACGAGCGGAACGTCGTCGACCGTTAGCCGGACCTTCTTGAGGCGACGCTTTCGCAGGGCCTGCGCGACCGCGGTGAGAGCG
The DNA here is from genome assembly GCA_035656415.1 of Vulcanimicrobiaceae bacterium. Taxonomy (GTDB): domain Bacteria; phylum Vulcanimicrobiota; class Vulcanimicrobiia; order Vulcanimicrobiales; family Vulcanimicrobiaceae; genus JAFAHZ01. The sequence goes on from DASRSM010000038.1 coordinate 11,215, forward strand.
ACATAGCCCACTTCGTCGTCCGTAAACTCGCGCCGTATTCTAAACGCGACGCGCAGAAGATGCTCCGCAGAACCGTCGCGGATTCGGGCATAGGCGATGCCTCGGCCGCCTCGCTCGGCACCGAAGCCCACATCGACCTGCACCGGAACCATGACCCAATTCTATATCGAACGTATGTTCGATGTCAACCTTGGCTCGAAGAGATCCGGCTCCTGCGGCAGCAGGCTTTCATAAAGCCCCAGCATCCGGTCGACCTGAGCGACAATCGAAAACCGCGTCGCGGCCCGGCGCGACCGTTCGGCCACGTCGCGCCGGGGAGATTCCGGAATCGCCTCAAAGCCGCGCGCGAACCCGGCGGCGGTCGGCTCGACGATGAGCCCGGCGGTACCCAGCACGTCGCGATTGGACCGGGCGTCGGCGGCGATCACGAACGACCCGGACGCGAGCGCTTCGGCTTGCACGAGTCCTTGCGTTTCCGTGGTGCTCGGCATGACGAACGCGTCGGCACTGGCATAAAGATCCGGCAGTCGCTCGCGATCGACGACGCCCAAGAACCGAATCTGCTCCGCGACGCCCGCCTCGGTCGCAGCGTGGGCCTCAAGCTCCTCGCGTGCCGGTCCATCGCCGGCAATGGCGAGCTTCAGCCTTCGATCGTCTGCGAGCGCCAGCGCGTCGATCAGCGCCTCGATATTCTTCTCTTTGCCTAATCGCGAAACGCACAGTAATAAACGATCCGTGGGTGCGGCGCCCAGACTCGCACGCAGCGCGTCGTCGCGCCGGCCGGCACCGAAACGTGCGATGTCGATTCCGCTCGGTACGACCTCGATCCGAACGCTGACGCCGAGCTCGCGCAAGTGATTCACCATTGCCGGCGTCGGAACGACGACCGCGTCGGCGAGATTCGCGAACGTGCGTGTTAGTTGTGACGCTGCGAAGCGCGTTGCATTCGGTTCGAACGGAACGTAATGCGCATACGCTTCCAGCTGTGTGTGGTACGTGTACACCAGCGGCATTCCGTAGCGGCGCGCGTAGCGCAATCCCATCCATCCGGTGACGAACGGCGAATGCACGTGCACGAGCGAGAGTCGCTTGATGATGTTGTTTACGTTGCGCCGGCTGACCAGCGGCAGCGTCAAGCGATACGGCGTACGAGTCGGCAGCGGCAACGACGGCATCCGCAACACGCCGCTCGCGGCCGGCTGCGCCGGATCGTCGTAGCCGGGCATCCGGGGCGTGAAGCAATACACCTGATGCCCGCGCTCTCGCAGACCTTCGGCCAACGCCTCGACCGACGCCACCACCCCGTTGACGACCGGGCGGTAGACTTCGGTAAAAAACCCCACGCGAAGGGTATGCATATCGTTAGCTGCGCTTCTCGCTCGCCGTCTCCGTAGCTTCCCACTTCGGCGAGAGGGTACTCCTGCCGAGGTGCGACTTTCGGCATATTCCTTCAACGCAAAGCGCGTGCTATAGTGCCCGGGTCAAGCCTAGTTGCCCACCCGGCAACCCCGCGAACTGCCGTGTCACCCCGTTTCGAGGGGGGCGGTCGCGAACCGAATGGGACGTGCTGGTGCTCTACGGAGCGTCGACAGGTCCCCCGGATCTCAACAACACCCTCCGCGCGTAGGCGCCTTTTGAACTCAGCAGTCGCACTCGCAGTGCGCGCCGGCTCGAGATTTACTGTTTGCTTGCCTGCATGGTGTGCGGCAAACCGTAGTCCGGGTTCGGGATGGAAAGGAACTTCCTCGTTTTGATCGGCCGCGGCCCCGTTCGGCTGAGCGACGTCCTAGGCGTCGGACTACTCACTGCCTCGTTCATCTGGGCCGGTTTCGTCACCCATCCGTCGGCGGCGTTTGCTTCGGCTACTTCCGAAGCGAGCTCGGCCCCGATAGCGGCGCATTCGATCACGTTCGACGCAAACGGTTCGTCCGCACCGCAGCAAACCGATGCGGCGACCGTCGGCGATTTCTTGCGCGAGCGTAACGTCAACGTCGGACCGCACGATTACGTGTATCCCGCGAGCGACGTTCCGGTTTCGGACGGATTGGTTATCGAATACCGCGCGGCTGTTGCGGTCAACGTGGAAACCGCGCATCAGCGTATCGCGGTAACGTCGTCAGCCGAAGACGTAGGCTCGTTGCTCGAGGAAGAAAACATTCGTTTGGGTTCCGACGATCGCGTGACTCCCGCGCTCGACGATCCCGTTCCGGCAAATGGGACGGTTCGCATCGTTCGCGTCGTGACGTGGGAACGCACGCAGCGCGTGCGCGTTGCGCCGCAAACGATTCACCGACTCGATTTCTCGATGACCCCGGGAAGCACGCGCGTGATTGCCGCGGGCGCCACGGGCGAACGCGAGGAGCACGTCCGCCTCAGTCAGTTCGACGGCGGAACGGTTCGACGCGAAGTCGTTTCGTCGCGCGTACTGCGTAAATCGCATCCGCGCATCGTCGCCGATGGTGTCGACGAATACGACGCGTTCGCGCGCTTCGAAGCGCGCGGTGTCGAACGCACCGCATATATCGCGCAAAGCGCGCTCGAAATGGTTGCGACGGCATATACCGCCGCTTGCGCGGGATGCAGCGGAATCACGGCAATCGGACGGCCGGCGGGTCACGGCATCGTTGCGGTCGATCCGAGCGTTATCCCGCTCGGTACGCACCTGTTCATTCCGGGTTACGGATTGGCCATCGCGGGCGATACGGGCGGCGCGATTCACGGATATCGCATCGATCTCGGTTTCAACTCCGAACGCGCGGCCATGCTCTTCGGCCGTCGTCAAGTCACCGTTTATCGCCTGAAGTAGTGACCGCCTCGGACCACCCGCGAGCGCTGCTCGCGCGCTGGGGTCTACGTCCCAAAAAACGCTACGGCCAAAACTTCTTGATGGATGCGGGCGCCGCTTCGCGGATCGCTCGTCTTTGCGTTGACGGCGCGCCCGACGCGCGCGTCGTCGAGATCGGCGCCGGCACCGGAACGCTCACGGCAGCGTTGCTCGCAGAGGGAGCTGACGTTACGGCAATCGAGATCGATCGCGAGCTCGTCGAGTTACTGCACTCGCGCGACGAGTTGCGCGGCGCGCACGTGGTCGAGGCCGACGCGCTCGAGTTCGACTACGCATCTTACGCGGCGGCCGGCCCGTGGCGCGTTGCGGGCAACCTGCCGTACAACGTCGCGACGCCGTTGATTCTGCGTTTCTGCGAAATGGAAAGCGGACCGCAATCGCTGACCGTCATGATTCAAAAGGACGTCGCCGAACGGCTTGCAGCCAAGCCCGGCACCGCGGCGTACGGGAGCTTGACGGTCGCCGTCGGATACGCGATGCAGGTGCGCCGCGAGTTCACGTTGGGTCCGGGCTCGTTCTATCCGCAGCCCAAAGTGCATTCGACGGTCGTGCGCATCGAACGCCGCGAACGGCCTGCAGTGCATCCGCACGACCTCGCCCTCTTTTGGAAGGTCGTTCGCGGCGCGTTCGCGTACCGGCGCAAAACGCTCGCCAACAGTTTGATCTTGTCGCTCGGCTTCGACCGAGCACGCGTCGAACGAGCGATAGCGGCGAGCGAACTCTCTCCGGAGCAACGCGGTGAACGACTCGACCTCGACGATTTCGCCCGGCTGGCCGACGGTTTGGCCGAAGGATAGTTTTCGCAGCCCGTGGGCGTGGGTGCTGGCGTTTTTCGTTGCGGGCGTCTTCGTTCTCACGTTTCTTGCCGGCATCAAAGCAAGTTCGAGCGGCGTTTCGCTCAATGGAGTTAGTCCCGCCCTCGTCATTATCTCGCTGATTCTCACGTCGGCTCTCGAAGGTTTCCTCGTCATCGTCGTTCTCTTCTCGCTGCCGGCGCTCTCGAAGTTTTCGCTCGCCGAGCTCGGCTACCGGCGGCCGACGAAAACGACTTTCCTCGCCGGGCTCGCGGGAGCGGTCGCCATGACGATCGTCGCCAACGGCGGCGCCACGCTGATCGATTATTTAGCACATAGCAAGCACCAGCAAGACGTGATCGAGTTGTTCCGCGGCTTGCACGACCCGACGACCATCGCGCTCTTCGTTTTCTTCGCGTGCGTTTTTGCGCCGTTTGCCGAAGAGACGCTCTTTCGCGTTTTCTTCTTTAACCTAGGATTGCGATATGGCGGATTTTGGACCGGTGCCGTTCTCAGCGGCGTTCTGTTCGGTCTCGCCCACGGCGATATGTTCGCCGCGCTGCCGCTGGCGCTCGGCGGTATGATCTTGTGCTACGTGTATTTTCGCTCGCGCAACGCGTTCGCGTCGATGATCTCGCACAGCCTGTTCAATCTCGTCTCGATACTCGCGCTTCTGCTCGCACCCAATAGCATCGCTAAATAACCGAATCGACAGCCGCGAGCACCGCGTCGGCCGGAATCGCCGGCGAATCCAAATACTCCAGCCGGTGGGCCAGCGACGGCGGCTTGGTCGTCGTCGCGGGACGGCGGTCGAATCCGCGATCGCGAACGTAGCGTCCGACCAAATGTACGG
>DASRSM010000039.1:0-4858 GCA_035656415.1 Vulcanimicrobiaceae bacterium
TCGAGCACGGAGGTTTGGCGGATGTCGAGCCAGCGTTCTCCCGGCCAACCGCCGTCGGGCAACCCGAGAACGGATTTTGGAAACTGCGACGCATCGGGCCGCCACTTTTCCCACGTGCCGACGTCGACGTAGCACACTGCGCGGCGGGCGCGCGTGTGAATGGCGGCGACCTGGTGCGCCGTCGTGTCGAACGCATCGACGTCGTAGACTTCCGCGGATACCGAGAGGTCGAGCTTTCCGTCGTATTGGATCTGGTACGTCGCGTTCGCAGACGGAACCCAACGCGCGTTCCGCGCGGCGTAAGCGATCGCCGGGGCGCTCGAGGCGCCGGGGAACGAGCAGCCGGCGAGCAAACCGGCTAAGAGGAGCGCGACGGGGATGCGAGCGGCCATCGTGCATGGAACCTTTCGCGACGTGAGACGATTGCCGCTTCTTCGTTTAACCGGCGCTACGCCTACGGCGGAGTTTATCCCGAGCTCTGTCGAGGGGCCGCCCCCCGCGCGGCAGAGCCGCTGGGGTCTCCCACTCGTTCTTCTTCTGCTGACAGCGTGTTCGAATGCGACGCCGTACGCCACGACCGTGGGCATCCTTCGCCCCGGTGCGACGATGACGATAAACGTCACCGACGCGACGCTTTCTGCCTATCAGCCGGCCGCAGGCGAGGCGCGCAACCGCTTCACGATCTCGGCAACCGCGCAGACGAAGTCGCCGCCCGCACCTCCGAAGATCCGTCCGGCCGGAAAGGGCATCGAGGTCGATGCGTCCCAGCCGCTGCAATCCTTGCTCGTACGCGTCCCCGACGGCGTCGACTTAGTCGTCGACAGCAAGCAAGGCGACGTCAACGTTACCGACGTGAAAGGCACCGCGCATATCGCCGCCGCCGGCGGGAACGTGCGCGTGTTCATGCGGGACGGTTACGCCGAAGCTGCGACGCAGCGCGGAAACGTTTCGGTGGCCATGGGCGCGACGAGCTGGCCGGGCACGCTACACTTCTCGGCACAAAATGGCGACGTCGAAATTTCCGTTGAGGAGACGGCGGCGTTCCACGTGCATTTGCACACCGATAGCGGAACGCTGTTTACGGATTTCAACCTGCGCGGAACCTCCAGCGGTTCGTCGGAGACGATCGACGGTGCCGTCAACGGCGGCAATCGGCGCATCGACGTCGAGGTGACGCGCGGTTCGATTCGGTTGTTACGCCTTCACGCCCAATCGTGATTGTGCGAGCAGCGCTTCGCGGGCTTTGATCAGCCGCACCATCGCGTCGTTGTAGGGCGTCGGCGTTCCGGTGCGCCGCCCGAACGCGACGACGGCACCGTTGATATGGTCTATTTCGCTCGGATGTCCGGACTCGAGGTCGTACGCCATCGAGCTCTTCGCGTCGGCTCCGAGCGCGATGACTTCGGTTACGTACTGCCACGGACTCACGAACGGCAGATGAATCTTCAGCGCGGCCGCGACGCTCGCGACTTCTTCGGCGAGCGCTTCGGCGAGCTGAGCCGCGTTTGGGTCGCGCGGAATCGCGCCCGCGTCGCAATCGAGCAGCGCCGACAACGCGTTAATCGCCGCGTTAGCGACGAGCTTTCCCCAAAGATGCGGCCGGATATCGTAGACGACCGACGCGCGCAATCCGCTTCGCGTGAGCAAATCTGCCACCGATCGCGCGGTCGTACGGGAAGCGGACGTCGATCCGATGATCGTGTTACCATCGCTCGAGCTGCGCACGCGGCCGGGCGCGGTCGTCAGCGACGACTCGGTGGTGATGCCGAGGATGACCGGCACGGCGCCGCCGAGCGCGGTCTTGATCGCGTCTTCGTTGCCGACGCCGTTCTGCAGCGAGACGATCGGCGTAATGGGATTGAGCTCGCCGGCGAACGGGCGCAGCGCCCGAAGCGTGTCGACGGCTTTCACGAATAGGAATAATACGTGCGAGTTGTAGAGCTCGCGCGGATGCGACGCAACGACGACACGCCGCGGGTTTGCGTCGTTGACGGCGAGCCCTTCGCGGGCTATGGACTCGCCGATCGCTCGGTTGCTGTCGAGCATCGCGACGTCGCAGCTTCCGGCGAGATGGAAACCAAAGAGCGTTCCCATCGCTCCCGCGCCGATGATGCCGATTCGCGGCCGAACGTGGTCCATCACGGCGAATCTGCCTTCAGAACTGGTACTCGAGTCCGGCGGTGTTGCGGCGCGAGGCGTGATTGACGTCGCGCTGCCCGAAAAAGATGCTCGCGCCGGGTGCGATCCGGAAGTTACCGTACAGGTCGATCATCGGGTAGTTGAGACCGTAGACTCGCGTCTCGAGACCGAAGCCCCGGTTCGACGTGTACCGGACGAGCGCACCCATCTGTGAATAGAGTACGCCGCCGCCGAACTGCACGTTTCCTTTTGTCTGCTGGAGAACGGCGTTCCAGGTAGTGTTCGTACCGATCGCGTTGGCGCCGATCACCACATTCGTATCCGAATGCGGCAGCACGATGAGATTGAGGTCCCCTAACGGCCCCTGGCTCTGCGTCAACACCGGATTGAGCCCGGGATTGTGCTGCGGCGATAAACCGCTCATCCGCAGCTGAATGTTGAACAGATTTTGTACGAGCGATCCAAGCTTACTTTGCAGCTTAGCGCGCACCGCGGGCGACACCCCGGAGTGCGCCTGCTGCGTCTGCGTCGGTGCCCCGCCGGTGGGAATGGGATACGGCGTTGCCCCCGGCAAGACCGGGGGTGCCGGCGTTGCGCCTTGGTCCACCCCGTACACGCTGCTGGTTCCGCCGAGCTGTCCCAAAAGCGCGTTTGCCTTCTGCATGGTCGCGTCGAGATTGGCTATCGTGTTGCGCATCTGCGCTTGCGTTTGCGGATCGCCGGTCACCGTGCGCAGGTCGCGCGTGAGCAAGGCGAGGTTCTGCGTCGTATCCGCGACGCTGCGCGTCGTCGCCAACAGGTTTTCTTTGAGACGAGGATCGGTAGCGAGGCCCTGGAGGGCCGTCATCGAGTGGTTCAGCGAGTCCGCGGTCGCGTCTAGGCGATCGAGCATCTGCGTGAGCTTCGGCGTGCTCTCGGTCGCCGCGCCGTTGAGCGTGCTCGAGAGCTCCTCGATGTTGGTGCTGGCCGCGACGAACTTCGACATGAGCTCTTGAACCGATGCGTTTGCCGTCGTCGTTAATTCGTTTGCGTGGTCCAGCGTCGATTGCAGCGTATCGAGCAAGCGCGGCGTGCGCTCTTCCAGCTCCGACATTACTTGATCGAACTTCTTCAGCTCGCCCTGACCTTGCTGCAGGAGATCCGATATGCTCGCTGCGTTACTTCCCTGCGGCTGCTGGTCGATCGGAAGCACTTGTCTCGCCAATTTAGCGACGGTTTCTCCCCTCGGGGGAACGATGACGACCGTCGGCGAGCCGGTCAACGGCGCCTGAATCAGAAACTTCGAGGCCGCCGGAATGTCGATGTCGTTGCGTACCGCCATGATGACGTCGACCGTGTTGTCCGGCAACAGCTGGATCGAATCGACCGAACCGACGTTCACGCCGCTAAAGTACACGAGCGCTCCGGGCGTCAGACCCGCCGCCGACTCGAAGTGCACGCCGACGCGATAGCCGGTGTGACGCGTTCCGAAATCGGTGATGACGTAGAACACGCCGAATAGCAGCAGCAGCGCTACGATCGCGAAGGCTCCAACTTGTGCTTGGCGGGTCATCTTTTGCGCTATTATTCCTCGGTCCGCGGTGCCCTTCGTGAGGGGAACCGCTCGTTAAAGAGGGATCGGCCCCTTCTCAGAGCCCTGTAAAAATTGCTGCACGATGGGGTTGTCGGTGTTTTTTATGTTTTCTGCCGTATCGTAGGCGATGATCGCGCCTTCAAAGAGCATCGCCACGTAGTCGGCCATCATGAAGATCGAATGCAAGTCGTGCGAAATAACGACCGCCGTTCCGTTGAGCTTTTCGCGCAGCTTGACGATCGTGTCGGTAATAAGGTGCGTGACGATCGGGTCGAGGCCCGTCGTCGGTTCGTCGTAGAGAATGAGCTCCGGATGCGTAACGATCGCGCGAGCGAACCCGGCGCGCTTGAGCATGCCGCCCGAAAGCTCGCTCGGAAAGAGATGGTACGCGTGCGCGAGACCGACGCTTTCGAGCGCGTCCATCACCTGCTTGCGGGTCTCGGCCTCGGTGTAGGTCGATCGCTCCCGCAGCGGCAGTGCGACGTTGTCGCCGACCGTCAAACTGTCGAGCAGGGCGGCGAACTGGAAGCTCAGACTAATACGCTGGCGGATCTCGATGAGCTGATCTTCGCTCATTTCGCCGATGCTCCGATCGCCTACGTAAACGCGGCCGCCGGTCGGTTTGAGCAATCCGTCGATAAGCCGCAGAATCGTCGATTTGCCGGCGCCGGAAAGCCCCACGATACACGTGATCGCGCCTTCGACGACGTCCAAGCTGCAGTTGTGCAGCACCACCGCCTCGCCGAACGACAGCGAGGCGCTGTCGAGCCGCGCGATCAGCTTCTTGCCGTTGCTGCCCGTCACTGGCCGCCGAAGAGCAGAAGCGAGAGGACGAAGTTCGAGATGAAAATGAGGATGATCGAGATCACGACCGCCGACGTGGTGGAGATTCCGACCCCTGCGGCGCCGCCGCGCGTCGACAACCCCTGATACGCGCCAACCATGGCGATGATGACGGCGAACACGAGCGACTTGAACAAGCCTCTGAGAACGTCGTTGAAGTCGATCGCCTGGCGCGCCGACGAGATGAACGTGTCGTACGAGATGTGCGCGTAGGTAAACGCGATCCACATGCCGCCCACCATCGAGACGACGTCTGCGAAGACGGTGAGGAGCGGCAACATGACGAGCAGTGCGACCAACCGT
>DASRSM010000040.1:0-7803 GCA_035656415.1 Vulcanimicrobiaceae bacterium
CGACCTGTCGAGCAACAACGGCAAGCTCGGGCGCGGTGAAGCCGTGAGGACCGATCACGATCACTACACCTTCACCGGCTATGCGACGCCGACGGGCTCGACACCGAACTTCAAGATTACCTGCGGCCGCCAATCCTCGTAGCGTGTTTAGCGCCCTTCGACAAGCTCAGGTGGCACGAAGCGGGAGCAAGTGCTTGGCCAAACCAAGCTGGCGCTAGATAGAGGTAAACCGAACGGGTGTTGGGTAAATCTAGCACTGTGAACAATTTACCACTCGAGGGCCGCGTCGGGATCGTCACCGGCGGCTCGCGCGGAATCGGCGGCGCAATCAGCCGGCTGCTCGCCGAAGACGGGGCGACCGTCGCCGTGCTCGGATTGCCGGTCGACCGGGAGCGCACCGATAACCTGCGCCACCTCCTTAATGGAAGCTCGTCGCGCGTTGTGTTTTACGAAGGCAACGTCGGCGAGTTCGCTCAGTGCCAAGCCGCGGTGGCGAACATTATTAAAGACCACGGGCGGATCGATTATCTGATCAACAATGCGGGAATCACCCGCGATCACACGGTCCGTAAGATGACGGTTGATGAATGGGAAGCGGTTCTGCAAGTAAATCTTTCAGGGCCGTTTTTTATGATCAAAGCCGTGCTCGACGCGATGGTCGAACAAGGCTTCGGCCGCATCGTCAACATCAGCTCGGTCGTCGGACAAAGCGGCAACTTCGGTCAAGCAAATTATGCCGCTGCGAAAGCCGGATTGATCGGCCTCACCAAGACGGTTGCGCTGGAAGTCGCCAAGCGCGGCGTAACGGTCAACGCGATCGCGCCGGGCTTCATCGAAACCGAAATGACCATGGCCATGCCGAGCGAGGCGATTCAAACCGCCATCGAGCAAACGCCGAAGCGCCGGCTCGGTCAGCCGGACGAAGTCGCGCGCGTGGTGCGGTTCCTCGTTGACGACAACTCGGGCTATATTACCGGCTCGGTGTACAACGTCAACGGCGGCTGGTACATGTAGCAGCGACGCGAAAGCTATGCTAGACTTAGCACGTGAATAGTTTTTCTAACAACGGTACGAGTATCGGCCCGATGTCGCCGGACGATTTCAGTTACGGCATCGACGTGACGGGGCTCGACCCGGCGTCGCTCAACGACGCGCTGCGCGCGGTCATCGCCGACGCGCTGGCCGATCCGATGCGCATGACCACCTGGATGTCGACCTTCGCGATGGCCCAACAGAACGTCGGGCTCAACATGATGCGCCGCTTGAGCGGACAGGAGCCGCTGTCGCCGCTGGGTTCGTCGGAGCCCGATAAGCGCTTCAGCGATCCCGAATGGTCGAGTAATCCGATGCTCGCGGGCATCGTCGAAGACTATCGCATTCGCACGCAAGCCGCGCTGCAGCTCGTCGATACGGCGCGATTGCCCGAAGCGACGCGCCGTAAAGCGCGTTTTGCGATGCAACTGATGTGCGACGCGTTTGCACCGAGCAACGTGCCATGGCTCAATCCCGGCGTCGTCAAAGAGGCGATGGATTCGCAGGGCATGAGCCTCGTGAAGGGCATGGAAAACTTCTTCGACGACGTGCAGAATAACGGCGGCTACCCGCGCCAAGTCGATGCGTCGAGCTTCGAGCTCGGCAAGAACATCGGTGCGACGCCGGGCCGCGTCGTGATGCGCAACGAGCTCATCGAGCTGATCGCCTACGATCCGCAAACGCCCGAAGTGCACGAGATTCCGCTGCTGTGCTCGCCGCCGTGGATCAACAAGTATTACATCATGGATCTGGCGCCGGGCCGTTCGTTTGTGGAATGGGCGGTCAAGCACGGCCATCAGACGTTCATGATCAGCTATCGCAATCCCGACGCGTCGATGGCGAACCTGAAAATGGACGACTATCTGCGTTCGGGCGTGCTGGCGGCGCTCGACGCGGTGCAAGAAATTACCGGAGCGAAGAAGGTCAACCTCGCGTCGCTCTGTTTGGGCGGCACGATGGCCGGCATCGCGCTCGCGTATCTGGCCAAGCACGGCCAAGGCGATCGCGTCAACAGCGCGACGATGACCAACACGTTGATCGACTTCAGCATTCCGGGCGATCTGGGCGTGTTCACCGACGAAGACACGATTTCGCGGCTGGAGAAGCGCATGCGCGAAAAAGGCTATCTGGATTCCAACGAGATGGCCAAAACGTTCGACTGGATGCGCTCGCACGATTTGATCTGGAGCTACGTCGTCAATAGCTGGTATAAGGGCAAGCAGCCGCCCGCGTTCGACATTCTGGCGTGGAACGCCGATTCGACGCGGATGCCGGTGGAGATGCACTCGCAGTATCTGCGCACGTGCTATCTGCACAACTCGATCGTCAAACCCAACGAATTCGTCATCGACGACACGCCGATCGATCTCGGGCTGATCCAGACGCCGCTGTACGTGTTGGGCGCCGAAAACGATCACATCGCGCCGTGGCGCGCGACCTATTTGACGACGCAGCACGCGGGCGGGGATTCGAAATACACGCTGACCAACGCCGGGCACATCGCCGGGATCGTCAATCCGCCCGGCGGGAAGAAGACGTGGCACTACGCGCGCGATCACGCGACGCGCGGCGAGAGCGCCGATGCGTGGCTCGAAGGCGCCGACAAACATCAGGGCAGCTGGTGGGAAGATTGGGCGACGTGGATTGAGTCGCGGGCTGGATCCATGCGCGCGCCCTACACGCTGCCGCAAGGCGAAGCCGGCGTGGGACGCTACGTGCGCAACGAGTCTGGGCCGCCGTTCGGCGTCGCAAGCGGTGTAACGAAATGACCGATAACGATCGCAACAACGGCCCGTGGAGCAGCCTCGGTGCGTTCATCCGCGGACAGCGCGAGCTTGCGAATCTGTCGATGCGGCAGCTCGCGGAAATCGCGAAGATTTCGAATCCGTATTTGAGTCAGGTGGAGCGCGGACTCTACAAGCCGTCGGCGGACGTGTTGAAGCAGATCGCCAACGCGCTGCAGATCTCGGCGGAAACGATGTACACGCAAGCCGGCTTACTGGACGATTCGAGCAAAGACGACCATCACGGCGTCGAGCACGCGGTCAAACTCGATCCGCGCCTTTCGGTGGATCAAAAGGAAGCGCTGATCCGCATCTACCGGAGTTTCGTCGCCGGCGGCGGTTAGCCGCAGTTCAGGCGCCTGCCGCTTTTATTGCTCGTGGAGAAGGCGTGCGACGTACATTCTTGATCTTCGTTTTGGTTGTACTTTGGCCGGCAGCCGTCCAAGCTGCGACGACATCGGACTGCTCTGCGTCTACCGACGCTTTTGCGAGAGATCTGGAAACCAACACGACGAGAGTGGATGACCTCGCTAGTCCGAACTCACCCTCACCGGACCACATTGCCCAATCGGCGGCGCGCTACAACCGCGATGTCGACTATTATTCCCAGCTCTGTCCGGCTTCGAAAAAGACTTACGCCGACGCTTTATTGGCGACGTGGAAAGCCTGGCTAGAACACGCTACGAACCACTCAGATCCCATAGACGCGACGGAGCTTGCTGCACGGAAACTCGAAAAATGCGCCGCAACCTACTCCGGAACCGATAGCGGAACAACGTGCGCGACCTGGCAAAAACAAGTCAAGAAGTGGCAAGACGAATGGGGAACATATTAGCGGCTTGCCTCAACTACGCTAGCGTCTGGCGTTCGACCAGTTGTGCGTAACGCGCGCGAACGCGCTCTGCCTCAACGTGATCGTACGCTCTGGATGCTTCACGGGCGAGCAAATCCAGGAGCTCGATTTCTTCCGGATCGAGCTGCGCGCCGTTCGCGTGTGCTCCATAGAGCGTAAAGCTTACGAGCTCGTGACGCACGGTCACCGGAACGGCTACCGTATATATCGCGGCGTTTTGGGAATTGAGATGCGAGCGAAGATCGTCGAGCCATACGATCTTCTCCTCGGCGAGCAGCATTCGCACTAGCAGGTCGTTTGCATCGAACCCCGGCGGGGCGATCGTGGTTTCGCGCGCAGTCGCGACGCCAGTGAAACGGGCGCCACCTTCGGAGCGACGATAGAGCGCCGCGGCGGCGAGCTCGAGCGTGTCGACCGGGATCTGGACGAGGCCGTCGACGATGGCTTCTTCGTCGGTCGCATAGGGAAGCGCCGCCGCAGCACGGCGCAGCTGTCGCTCAGCCAGCCGGCGCCCACGAAAGAAAAGTGCTTCGACGAGTCCCTCGGTCGTGCGATTGATTCGATCGAGTAGAAAACCGACTGCGATCGTTGCTAACAGCTCGAATCCGAGCGCGAATCGTCCTATTGCAACGACGCGCGAAAAGAACCAATCCAAGATCGAAACGAATGCGATCACACCCACCGACAGAGTGCTAAACACCAACGCCCGGTTCAGAACGAAGGTTACGTCGAGCACGCGCAGCCGGAAGACGGCATAAGCGATGCAAATCGGCATAAGCACCACCGTGAAGCCAATCACTTGCCCGACCGCAAACGGAACGCCTGGTACAAAGTAAACTGCATATGCAACGAACGACGCCAGGGTACCCAGCGCGACGAATGCAAAGCGTTGGCGGTCGCTCGGCGCAGCGGTAGTGAAGTTCTTCGCTAGTATCAGACCGGCCAACCCAAAGGCGGCCAGTGGAATAAACGTGCTCGGAACTATGTCCCACCCGGGAATCGTTCCCGCGGCCGAGTATACGCGCCACTCGATCGCGTACAGCACGAAGCTAAGTGCGAGAAATCCCCAAACGAATGGATCCATCCGACGTCGCCATCCAGACACGTCCCCGTTGGGAAACCTTAGGACGAAGGGCAGCAGCGGCAAAACGCTCCACGGGCCCAAAATCGTGCTCAATACGAACGACAGAACGAGATATCCCGATGGCGAGAGCACGTGAGACCAATACATGAACGCTGGGCTCGTGCCGAAATATCCGACGGCGAAGACATAAAACGACCACGACATAATCGATGGTCGCAGAAATACGAGCAAAAACGCGACGATCAGAAAGACCGATGGCGGAATATATGCCAGCACTCCACCAATCCGCTGCAACAGGCCGAAGTTCGGATTCGGTCCCGCGACGAGCGTCACCGCGTACCTAGCACCCTCGCGTTCGAACGTAAGGCTTTCACGCTCGCCCGCGTAGGGTGCTCGTACGCGCGAAGCCGTCTCGTAATTTCCGTCGCTGGCTAAGCGATCGCCGACGCGTACACCGGCGCGATCTGCCGGCGAGCCGGGATCGACGCCGACGATCGTCGGTTCCCGAAGAGACATCGCAATGCCGAACGTACCTTCGCCCCAGTTTTCGGCAAAATCGACGTGTCCGATAGGCACGTAATATAGGACAACTACCGCAAGCGTTACGAGGACCAAAACTCCGCGTGAGATGACTTGATGCATTGCGGCTTCACTTCTGCGCGGTTGCCCGCACTAGCCTCTTGACCAACTCGAGCCTAGAATCTGGCGTTGGCGACGATGGCCACGTCTGCGGGATCTGCCCACGAGTAGAAGTCGACGAACAAAACATTTGGAATTCGACCGTATTTATTGCGACCTACGATAGACAGTTTCGGAGCCAACGTGGCGTCCGCCGCGGCGGCGCTCCCGCGTATTGCGGCCGTCGGCGTCAGCGTCCACGACAGCAGGAAGAGATCGCACGGAACGCTCTTCACGTGCTCCATCGTGCCGTCGAAGCTCGCGAGTTTGTCGAGCTGATCGTCTTGCATGCGGCTCAAACTGGTAGTGTTGCTGTACTGATCGTACACCGTGATCTCCGTGCCGTCTTTGACGTCGCTGTCCCAGTCGCGATAGGTGTAAATGCCCTTCGCGCCGGTCCCGGTCTTGAAGGAGCCGGGGAGGTCCATCACCGGTAACACGACGCCGCGGTCTTGTCCCGGCGGCAGTAGGGTCGACAGCGGAGTGTCGGCGAGACGCCTTTGCCCGTTATTGTCGTATAAATAGGCTCCAAGCGTGCTCTGAATCATGTTCGTCAGCTTGATATACGGCGAACCTGCGTCGGCCGTCGGCGTAAAGCCGCCCCAGTGCGAAAACTTCAGGACCACTACCTCACGATGGCCTTCTCGCATATATCGCTCGACATCGGCGAGGATGCTGTGTATCGATGCGCCGGTAACGTAGGCGCCGTAGCCTTCGCCGGGTCCGTGCCAGGCGTAGAGATTCGCATCCGGCCGGATATCGAAATAGCGTTGACCGCCGGTGAGCTGCTCGTAGAAGTTTTGGCTTTGAGCGACACCTGAAAAGCCCAGACTACCTTTGTACATTCCCGCGTCGTGCGAACCCGGAAAAACGATCTCGCGCAGCGTTTTCCCTTTGAGGCTCGTGGTGAGGCGATCGCCGATCCAGTTGCTGCGGTCGACGAGCAGCGTCGTGGCGTAATATAGGCCCTTACCACGTTGTTCGGCGACGCCGACCGCGGCGCCATTTTCCATTGCGACGCCGGGTGACGAGAGGTTGTGCAGTTCGACGAAATAGTTCATCGGCGGTGCGAAAACGCGCGGCCCGACCCAGTGCACCAGATTGTCGGCGCCGAGCGTCCCCGTGAGGGTGCACCAGCCGTAGGAGTTGGTAAGCCCCGCGTAAAGCGATGGATATTCGCACGCATAGAGCACGATTACGTGACCTGCATCGTCGAGGGAAACCGATGAAAACGCATCGGACTCTTTCGTAAGCCCGAAAATGTCGTGGCGCTTATCCCAAGCGACGTCGGCCGTGGCGGCGTTGATGTGCCCTACCCGATAATAGAGCTGATACGCACCGTAAATGGCCTTACTGCCGCGTTCGATTTCCAGCGCCGAACCGCGCGCGTTCGCCGCGATGCTGGGATGATAACCGTCGTCGAACTTCTCGCCGGAATGCCACCGAATCGTGGTGCCGTCGATCGTCGCCACGTCCCACGATCCCAAACCGGAACCGTTCGTATGCGCCTCGAGAACGAGCTTCGGTCCCGAGAATGACGCGACGGGATTGTAACCATCGAAATAGTGCGATGAAGTTCCCCACTTCACCGAGCCGGCGCCTTGCAGCGTGCCGGTGCGATAGTACAACCGATCCGATCCCTCGCCGCTGCGGTGCACTTCGAAGACATGGTCCTTGCCGTCGCCGGTGACCGAAGGCTGTACGCCGTCGTCGTACTGATGACTGGTATCCCACGTAACGGTGTCGGCGCCGATGTAGCCGACGTGATACCACAGGTTTCCGTTCGAGGCGACGTGCTCTTCGACGAGCGTGCCGTTACTTACGAATGTGACGCTGGGCTGATATCCGTCGTCGTAGTAATCCGGCGTCGGCATCGTGAAAATCGGCGGTTCGGTCGCTGCGCTAGGGTGAATATCGAGGGCTCGAGCGACGACGTTGCGATCGCTCGCCGCACCGGCCGCGGCCGAAATCTGCGGGATGCCGGCCGGCCCGTGAGCGCAACCGGTCAGCAGCATATAGCTCGCGGTGACCAATGCAAACGGCATTACCCGACGGATTTTCACTTAGATCCCTCCAGCATGAAGGCGTCCAATGTATCTTCGCAGCCGAGAGGCTTTTTGACTCGTTTCTGTATGAACCGTACGGAATTGACCCCGGGGCCGCGCGGTCGCTAAGGCTCCACTACAATGCGAGCGCTTAGCCCGGAAAGTGAAGATGCCGCCCTAACGGGCGGCACCTCCGATCATTTGGTTACTACTGTCTGTACTAACGACGACCACCTCCTCCGCCCGCTGTTTTCCCTCGCTTCTCTCTATCTGAGGGTGGCTGCGAGCTAATGTACGCATCACCTTCATCGCGTGCGCCGATAGCCC
>DASRSM010000041.1:0-25884 GCA_035656415.1 Vulcanimicrobiaceae bacterium
CCAGTGGTATCTGCGGACGCTATTCGAGGAGATTCCGCTGCCGCTTTCGTGGCCCGTCTACGTCACGTACCGTCAAGCCGAAGCGTACGCGGCATGGAGCGGCGGGCGCCTGCCCACGGAAGCGGAGTTTCATCGCGCCGCATTCTCAACGCCGCGCGGAGCGGAGCGCGCGTTTCCCTGGGGCGACGACGCGCCGCAGCCGCGACACGGAAACTTCGATTTTCAACGCTTCGATCCGGAGCCGGTCGACGCGCACCCGGCCGGAACGAGCGCCTGGGGCGTGGGCGATCTCGTCGGAAACGGATGGGAATGGACGTCGACGCCGTTCGAGCCTTTCGACGGTTTCGAGCCGATGGTGTCGTATCCGCAGTATTCCGCAGACTTCTTTGACGGACAGCATTACGTATTGAAAGGTGCGTCGCCGGTTACGGCCCGCGAGCTCGTTCGACGGAGCTTCCGGAACTGGTTTTACGCCGACTATCCGTACGTATACGCAAAGTTCCGCTGCGTTAACTTTTAGCGCCGGGCATGAGTCCGCCCCGTAAGGCAGCGAATGCTACCGGGGTGTTACGTCCTTTTATCGCTGGCGTTTTACTGACAGCGCTTGCTTTGGCAAGCTGTTCGTCCGGGTCTCAATCAGGGTTCCACGTGCTCCCCGCAGCGGCCGGCAAAAAGCATTCGCCGGTGGTTGGCGACTACATCAAGCACGTCGTCATCATCGTTCAAGAAAACCGCAGTTTCGATAATCTTTTTGCCGGATTTCCCGGCGCCGACGCTCCGCTGTACGGTTACAACATCCACGGGAAAAAGATACCGTTGCAAACCGTGCACTTCTTACCGCTGGTCAACGTCGATCACGATTTTCAACCGGCGATAAAATCGTGGAATCACGGAAAGATGAACGGGTTCAACGGAGTCTATTCCGGGCTTTCGACCACGTATCCTTACGCGCGCATGGACCGCGCCGAGATCAAGCCGTATTGGGACCTCGCTTCCCAGTACGTTCTCGCGGATCGCATGTTTCCGACCGAGTTCGGCCCGAGCTTTACGGGTCATCTCTCGCTCATCGCGGGAACGACGAGCTTGAGCGCGACCAAGGCGGTGGCGAACAATCCGATCGGCGGCCCGTGGGGATGCGACGCCGCGGTGGGCACGATTACGTTCGTCATCAATCCCAAGCGCCAGATCCAGAGCGGGCCGTTTCCGTGCTACACGCAGTTCCGTACGATGGCTGACGTACTCGACGGCGGCAAGCGTGCGTGGAAGTATTACTCTCCCGCGATCGATGCGGATAAAGGCGGCATCTTGTGGTCGTCGTTCTCGGCAATCCACGCCGTGCGATATAGCGATGACTGGACGAACGACGTGATCTCGCCCCAGACCGACGTGCTCGGCGACGCGAAGGCCGGACGGCTTCCCAGCGTCGCATGGGTGATCCCGGATTGGACGTGGTCGGATCATCCGTCCTCGGGAAGCGACATGGGACCGTCCTGGGTGACGGCGGTCGTCAACGCGGTCGGCAACGGACCCGATTGGAAATCCACGGCGATCGTCATCGTTTGGGACGATTGGGGCGGTTGGTACGACAACGCTCGTCCGCCGGACTTTAACGACTTCCGCGGTCCCGGCATTCGCGTCGGCTGCATCGTTATTTCTCCGTACGCCAAGCCGCATTTCGTCGATCACACGCAGTACGAGTTCGGCAGCATCTTGCGGTTCGCCGAAGAGGCTTTCGGTCTGCCCACTATCGGCTCGGCGGCCGACGGGTACACCGACGCGCGGGCGACGAGCCTCGATAACGCTTTCGACTTCACGCAAGCGCCGCGACGGTACAAGACCATCCAGGCGAAATACCCGCCCAGCCAGTTCTTGCGGCAAAAGCCCTCCGGACGGCCGCCGGACACGGATCTCTAGGGACGGCTCCGGGCGGGTCGAAGCGCCCGGTATGAAGCTCTTGCGCCTAGCCGTTGCTCTGACGGCCGTTTTTCTCGCGGTTGGGTGCTCGAAGGCCGGACAGACCTCCGGCCCGAGCAACGAGCTGCGCGTCGTACTCAACATCAACCCTACGCAACTCAACCCGATTCTGGAGCAGAACACCATCGAAGAGTTTGTGGATGGGTTGATGTTCGATCTGTTGGTCTCGCAGGACGCGCAGCACCACGATATTCCCGACCTCGCAACGATAGTGCCGACGAGCGAAAACGGCGGCATCAGCAAAGACGGCCTCACGATCACGTACCGCCTTCGCCACGGCGTCAAGTGGCACGACGGCGCGCCCTTCACGAGCAAAGACGTGAAATTTACGTGGCAAGCCATCATGAACCCCGCGAACAACGTCCTCTCGCGGCGCGGCTACGACCAGGTCGCAAGGGTCGACACGCCCGACGATTACACCGTCGTCTTTCACATGAAGAAGATCTTTGCCCCCGCGATCGACACGATCTTCGGAGAGAGCGATACGCCGTACTATATCCTTCCCGCGCATTTGTTGGCGAAGTACCCGAATCTCAACCAAGTGCCGTTCAACTCGGCTCCGATCGGAACGGGTGCCTATAGGTTTGCGCGCTGGGAGCGCGGCGATCGCATCGTCTTGACTGCCAATCCCGAGTACTTCAAAGGTGCTCCCAAGATCAAGCAGCTGATCTTGCCGATCATTCTCGACGACAACACGGAAGTCGCGCAGCTTCGCTCGCACGAGGCCGACGTCGGCATCGAGATCCCGTCGACCGCGTATCGCGACTTGCAGGGCGCTCCGAGCGTCGTACGTCAACTCGTCGACGCGCCGTACTTCTCCGCGATCGAATTCAACACGAGTCGAGCCCCCCTCGACGACGTACGCGTGCGGCGTGCACTGGTCATGGGCTTAGATCGATTCGGAATCACCCGCGACGACTCGTACGGTACGGCTATCGTGGCGACGGCGGATCTCTCGCCGTTTTATTGGGCGTTCGATAAAGGACTGCGGCCGGCTCCCTACGACCCGGCTGCCGCGAGGGCGCTGCTCGACGCCGCGGGCTGGCGCGCCGGAGCCGACGGCATCCGAAGCCGCGACGGACGCCGGCTCTCTTTGCAGCTCGTATACGGCCAAGGAAGCTCGCTCTCGCGCGTCGTCGGCACGCAGCTCCAACAGATGTACAAAGCTATCGGGGTCGACGTTTCGATCAAAACGTACGACTACGCGACGCTCTACGCCGCCACCGAAACCGGTGGAATCCTCAACGGCGGAAAGTTCGACTTGGCGTTGTATCCATGGATCTCCGGAGCAGATCCAGACAACTCTTCGCAATGGATGTGCTCGGCGATTCCACCGGCCGGCAATAATATCTCGCGCTACTGTTCGCCTGAAATGGACGCAGCCCAACGCTTGGCGCTCTCGACCTTCGACCGAGCAACGCGCGCGAAAGCGTACGCGACGATCGAGGCGCTGCTCCTCCGCGACGCGCCGGCCGCATTTCTGTATTACCGGCGGACGCCCTATGCGCACGATCCGGATCTCCAAAACTTCACGCCCAATGGGATTACCGAAGGCTGGAACGCCTACGAGTGGAATCGTTAGGGCCGCCCATCCATAAGGAGAACACCCGCAGTGACCAGCACGGCCGCTACCCCTACCGCCACGGAAAAGAAGGTTCCGATTACGGTCGCTCACGGCGACGGCATCGGTCCGGAGATCATGGACGCGACGCTGCGCATGATCGCCGAAGGCGGCGCCCAGATCGAACTCGAGCCGATCGAGATCGGCGAATCGATCTACAATAAAGGAATCAGCAACGGCATCGAGGCGTCTTCATGGGAATCCCTGCGCCGCACGCGCGTCTTCCTGAAAGCTCCGATCACGACGCCCCAGGGCGGTGGATTCAAGAGTCTCAACGTGACCGTGCGCAAAACGCTCGGCATGTACGCCAACGTCAGGCCGTGCGCGTCGCTGCACCCTTACGTCTCGACCAAGCATCCGAATATGGACATCGTGATCGTTCGCGAGAACGAGGAAGACGTTTACGGCGGCATCGAGCACCGCCAGACGAACCAAGTCGCGCAGTGCCTCAAGCTGATCTCGCGCCCGGGGAGTAAGCGAATCATTCGCTACGCCTTTGAATACGCGCGGGCCAACAAGCGCAAAAAAGTGACGTGCTTCACCAAAGATAACATCATGAAGATCACGGACGGGCTCTTCCATCGCACGTTCGAAGAGATCGCGCTAGAGTATCCGGAGCTCGAGCACGAGCACTGGATCGTCGATATCGGTGCGGCGAAGATGGCCGATACGCCCGAGGCGTTCTACGTCATCGTGATGCCGAATTTGTACGGCGACGTGCTATCCGACGTGGCGGCCCAGATTACGGGTTCCGTTGGTCTGGCCGGATCGGCGAATATCGGCGACCACTGCTCGATGTTCGAAGCGATCCACGGCTCGGCCCCGCGCCGTGCCGGACAGAACCTCGCGAACCCCTCGGGGCTTCTGCACGGCGCGCTGCTCATGCTGGTGCACATCGGTCAGAGCGACGCAGCCGAGCGCGTGCACAACGCGTGGCTGACGACCATCGAGGAAGGCATCCATACGTACGACATCTTCAAAGAGGGCGTCTCGAAACAAAAGGTTGGGACTCGCGAGTTCGCCGACGCAATCATCGCTCGGCTCGGTCGGAAACCCCACACGCTCAAGCCCGCCGAATACGCGGCCAACGCCCACATGAACCTCGCGATTCGCCCGGCGGGAAAACCACCGATGAAAGTGCGCGCCGGCGTGGATCTCTTCATCGACCGCCGCGACGGAAATCCGGACCAGATCGCCGCGCTCATGCAGCTGCTCAACGTTTCGGGAACGAAGCTTACCGTCATCAGCAACCGCGGAACGAAAGTGTGGCCCAACGGCAACCCGGATACGTATTGGAGCGATCACTGGTGCTGCCGCTTCGAGTCCGACGGCGAGCTCTTTAGTGCGGAGCACGTCGTACGGCTCCTCGAAGGCGCCGATCGCGCCGGATTCGACGTCATCAAGACGGAGGGACTTTACACGTTCAACGGCGAGCGCGGCTATTCGCTCGCACAAGGAGAGTGACCCGATGAGCGATGCACCGCACGAACTTACCGTTCGCCGCCGCGATATGGTGAAGTTCTCGATTTCTTTTTCTGAAGTGATTCCGGCGACGTGGGAGGACCTGCAGATCGTATTTGTCGGTTCCGGCGGCAGCTCCGGACGTCTCTCGAAGTTCGCCAAACGAGGCGAAACCGAAATCAGCGTAGAGCCGGACGGCTCGGCGACGTACTCGTTTACGTTCACGGTTGAAAACATCGATCCGCTCGGCACGTTCTCGCTCAGCGACGGCGCAATCAAACTCCGTGACGGCTTTCTGCTTCGCTACAAACCGGAGTTCAAGGGTCAGGCGCAGACGTTCACCCTTACGGTCGTCGACACGCCCGAACGCATCGCCGCCGTCGACGCGACGACGCAAGGGATCGTCAACTGATATCGCTGGCGATCGCCGTGGCGGTAGCCTCGCCGGCCGACGGCGACGCTCGCGGTCAATACGTTTCCTTCACCAGGAGTCGAGGATCGGCGCACCGAGCATTCGATCGACGGCGGCAAAACCTGGACGCGGATGACGGACGGCGTTATGCGCCGCGTACCGGCCAATGAGGATCGTTAGCCTCCTACCCAGCGCGACGGAGATTCTATTTGCGATCGGCGCCGGCGACGAGGTCGTTGGCGTCACGCACGAATGCGACTTCCCCGCCGAAGCGCTGTCGCTTCCAAAGCTGACTTCTTCTGCATTGCCGCATGGCGCGACGTCGGCGGACATCGACCGGCACGTTCGCCGCAGCCTACATGCGGGATCGAGCTTATATCATCTCGACGCGGAGCTGCTCGAACGGCTCGCACCGGATCTGATCGTTACGCAGGAGCTATGCAAGGTGTGCGCGGTTTCCTACGACATCGTCGACCGGGCTGCCAAACGTTTGCGCGGCGATCCGCGGATCGTATCGCTCGAACCGTCGTCGCTCGACGACGTCTTCGCAACGATCTCGTTTCTCGGTGAGGCGACCGCGCATCGCGCCGAAGCGATTCGCGCGGCTGAAACGATGCGGGCGAACTTCTCTACCCTGCGTTGGCGCACGGAGCAGGCGCCGCGCAAGCGCGTGCTCGTGCTCGAGTGGACCGATCCGCCGATGAGCGGAGGGCACTGGACGCCCGAGCTCGTCGAATCCGCAGGCGCGACGCCGATTCTGGCGCACCCGCACGCAAACTCGCAGACGCTGGAGTGGGATGCCATCGCGCAAGCCGACCCGGATGCGGTAATCGTCGTACCGTGCGGCTTCGATCTCGAAAAAACGCGGTTGGCGGCAGCAGAGCTCGACGCGCTACCTCAATGGGCCGATCTGCGAGCGCGCCGCGAAGCGCGCGTGTTTCTGATGGACGGTAACGCCTACGTGAATCGTCCGGGGCCGCGGCTGTTCGATTCCGCTAAAATCATGGCGGAACTATTGGGCCATCTATGAGCCGCCAGCCGCCGGCATCCTCGACGATGCGCGTGATGCTCGCGGGAAAGAAGTTTACCGGAACCGCCTGCTTCGATTCGGGAAGGTCGAGCACGCTCAACATCGCGTGAAGTGTGCCGGCGTGCGTTACGACTGCGACGTCGCTTAGGCCCTGCCCGGCCAGCTCGTCGAAAAACGAATGCACGCGCGCGCAAACGGCGTCGAAGTTTTCACCGCCTTCGGGAGCGTACAGCTGCGCGTGGTGCCAGTTCGATTCGCTCAAATGCGGGCGCTCGGCAAGTATCTCGGCCCACGTCAGGCCTTCCCACGCACCGAACGCAAACTCGCGCAGGCGCTCGTCGGCGACGGGTTCGAGTCCGTGCGTTTCGGCAATCGCACCTGCGGTCTGCCGTGCGCGCAGCAAATCGCTCGTATAGATTCGCTCGAACGCTTCTTCGCGCAGACGGGCCGCCAGTCGCCCGGCTTGCAAATGCCCTTCGCCGGATAACGGAACGTCGGTCTGGCCTTGAAAGCGCCGCTGCGCGTTGTATACGGTTGCTCCGTGCCGAACGAGCGTAAGGTTCACAGCGCCTGGCGGCTGGTGTCGGCGAGCAATCCTTCGAGGTAATCCTCGCGGCACTCGTCGAGAAGCTTCCACGCCGAATCCGTTTTTTCGAACATCGCGTAGCCGCCGTTGCGAACGCGAGGCTGCCACAGTCCGGCAGTTCTGCCGCCCGTTGCTGCCAAGATCGCGAGCCGAACGAGTACGTCGTGAGTCACGACGACAACGTCGTCTCGTTCTTCGGCGACTGAGTCCGCGAACTCGCGCCAGCGCCGATCGACGGCGGTCAGCGATTCGCCGCCGGGGAACGTTACGGTGTGTGGTGCCTCGCGCCAAGCGTGCATGCGATCTGCGTCGGCGCGCTCGATCTCGTCGCGCAGCCGGCCTTCCCAGCTTCCATGCGCGATTTCCAACAATCGGTCGTCGGTTTCCACGCGTACTCCCAGGCGCGCCGCAAGCGGACGAGCCGTGTCGACGCAGCGTCGCAACGGGCTGGCAATAACACGCCGTGCGCCGGATTTGCTTAGCGCTTCCGACAACGCTTCGGCTTGCCGGCGCCCGAGTTCGGTCAGCGTCGACTCGCGCTGCCCTTGGTAGCGTCCTTCGTAGTTCCAGTCCGTCTCGCCGTGACGCGCGACGTAAAGACGCATCGAGCTAGACTTGCACGAGACGAACCGACTCGATTCCGTCCGCCGCAGCGATTGCCGCCAACGCCTCGCGTTCGACCTCGCGATCGACGTCGAGGACCATCATCGCGCCGCCGCCGCGTTCGGAGCGCGCGACCTGCATGGTCGAAATATTGATGTTTGCGCTGCCCAAAATCGTACCGATGCGCCCGACCATGCCCGGCACGTCGCGATGTCGCGTGACCAGCATCGTCCCCTCCGCGACGGCGTCGACTTCGAAGCCGTCGATCTCGACGATTCGCGGCCCGTTCGGCAGCACCGTACCCACCAACCGGTGCTCTTCGACCGTAATGGCAAGCGAGGCGCGGTACGGTCCGCGCGGCCCTTCGCGCACCACCATCGTACGAACGCCGACGTCGCGTGCGATCGAAACGGCATTAACGATCGAGACGCGCCGATCGCTCATGAACGGCAGCGCTCCGGCCAACGCCGCCGCGACGAACGGCTCCGCGTCGAGCTCCGCGATGTCGCCGTGAAGCACCAGCGCGATTTCGCGCCGTAACGCATCGTCGAAAAGTTGCGGCACCATCGCGCCCATGCGAAACGCAAGATCCACGAATCCGCCCGCGGCCTGCGCGCCGCCTTCGAGCGTCGGCGCGTTGACGGCGCCACTGGCGGGACGTCCGCCCAACACGCGAACGACGTCCTCGGCGAGTTCGAGCGCAATTCGTTCCAGCGCTTCGTGCGTGGATCCGCCGAGATGCGGCGTCGCGACGACTTTCGGATGAACGAGCACGCGCGCCGACGGCGAGCCCTCCGGCGGCGGCTCGTCGGGAACGACGTCGATTGCCGCGGCTTGCAAACACCCGGCGTCCATCGCTTCGATCAACGCCACGAGGTCGACGACGGCTCCGCGCGCGCAGTTGACGAGCACTGCGCTCGCTTTCATTTGCCTAAGCGCGCGCGCGTCGATCAAACCGCGCGTTTGCGGCGTCAACGGTACGTGGAGCGTAATCACGTCGGCGGTTCCAAGCAAACGCTCGAGCTCGACGAGTTCCACGCCAAGCGCGCTAGCGCGCGATGCCGGAACGTACGGATCGTGCGCGATAACCTGCATACCGAACGCCGCGGCGCGTGACGCGACGTTGCTGCCGATGCGTCCGAGGCCGACGATGCCGAGCGTTTTACCGTACAATTCGTGGCCCACGAACGGCTTGCGTTCCCATCGCGATTCTCGGACCGACGCGTGCGCCTGCGGCACGTGCCGCAGCGTCGCGAGCAACATCGCAAAGGTGTGCTCGGTGGCCGCGATCGTGTTCGCGCTCGGGGTGTTGACGACGACGATGCCGGCCGCAGTCGCCGCATCGACGTCGATCGCGTCGACCCCGACCCCGGCGCGAGCGACGACTTCGAGCTGCGGCGCGCGCGCCAGGAGGTCGCCGTCGACGCGGGTTTCGGACCGTACGATGAGCCCTCGAGCGCCGCTAAGGGCGTTGTGAAGTGCGTCGCGGGAACAGCCCACGCACGAGACGACCTCGATGCCCGCGCGCGACAAGACCGCGACGCCGCGCTCGTCGAACGCTTCCGCAATGACAACCCGACCGAGCCTGGGAACGTCCACCATGCGGCCAGCTTCGCCCGAGGGCGCAACGGCCCTTGCGTCGTACGTCGCTGCCCGATGACCGAGGAACGAGGGCGCGCGCAAATCGTTACGTACGCGCAACGTTTGTGGGATCGCGGACTCGTCAGCGGAACCAGCGGTAACGTCAGCGCTCGGCTCGACGACGGCGACGTTCTCGTCACACCCGCAAGCCGGTGTCTCGGTGGTTTGCATCCTAACGACATCGTGCGCGTCACCGCAAGCGGAAAGCCGCGGGATGCCGCCGGGCGCGCTACCAGCGAACTGCCGCTGCATTTAGCCGTTTATCACCGGCGTTCAGACGCGCGCTGCGTCGTGCACGTGCACCCCACGTTTTGCGTCGTATGGTCGCTCTTCGGGACGGTCTTTCCGCAAGAAACGGTCGGCGCGCGCGAGACGTTGGGGCACGTCGCATGGACCGACTACAGACCCGCTGGCTCGCAGGAGCTCGCCGACCTTTGCGGCGATGCGTTCGCAACCGGTACCGACGTCGTCTTGATGGAACGTCACGGACTCTCCGCGATCGGCTCGGAACTCGAAACCGCATTCGTCTTGGTCGATCAGGCCGAAGAGGCGGCGCGCGTCGCCTATTTCTTCCGAATTGGCGAAAACGCCTAAGTTTACAGGCGCTTGCTAGCGGGAAGAACATTCATATTAGCGAAGACGGGGGTCCGTTGTGAGTTACCGGCTGCCCATGCACCAGAGGATGGCGAACGCGCTGAGTTACGGCGAGTTCCGGATCTTCTATCAGCCGGTCGTCGATTTGCAGAGCGGCAAAGTCGTGGGCCTTGAGGCCCTCTGCCGCTGGCCCCAGCGCGACGACACCTGGGCTCCGCCCGAAATGTTCATCTCCCAGGCTGAAACGTCGGGATTTATCGTACAGCTCGGCGATTGGGTGTTGCGCACGGCCGTCGAGCAAGTGCGCAAATGGCAGACGCGATTCGGAATCGATCTACTGCTGGCGGTCAATCTTTCCGGTCGTCAGTTTCTGCATTATAACCTCATCAAGTCGATCGAAGACGCGATGCGCAGCGTTCAGTATCATCCGAAAACGCTCGAGTTCGAGATCACCGAAAGCGTCGCGATGCACAATGCCGAGGATTCGATCGGCATCATGCGTCAGCTCAAGAGCATCGGCATTGCGTTGGCTCTGGACGATTTCGGAACGGGTTATTCGTCGCTCGCGTATCTCAAGCGATTCCCGATCGACAAACTCAAGATCGACCGCGCGTTCGTGCGCGACATTCCCGACGACGCAAACGACTTGGCGATCGTCTCCGCTATTATCGCCATGGCCCACGCGCTCGGCTTGAAAGTGCAGGCCGAAGGCGTCGAGACCGAGGCGCAAATGGAGTTTCTGCGCGACTGCGGATGCGAGTTTGCGCAAGGATACCTCTTCGGGCGGGCCCTCCCCGGCGACGAATTCGAAGAGCTTCTCGCCGATCAGCGGGCCGCGGCGCGCACCGCATCGTAAAATAGTCCCCGCGGCCCGGGGAGAGGTGGTCGAGCGGTTGAAGGCACTCGCTTGGAAAGCGAGCAGAGGTGTTGAGCCTCTCGAGGGTTCGAATCCCTCCCTCTCCGATGTAACGGGCGCTGACGATCTATTCGATTATTAGTGCGTCGACGTGCGCCAGCCAGAAATCGAAACTCGCGCGCGCTTGCGCTTCGAGCATTGCGTCGCCGGATACCACCTCGCGATCGAGCTGGTTCATCAGCGTGGCGCGGCGGCCGTAGTTCACGTCCATCACCAAATCGGGCGCTTGCAGATCCGCGACGAGCTCGTTAGGAAGCCGGACGCCCGGCGGCAGCGTGCTGATCACGATTTCGGGGACGTTTTCGGCCGGCCAGATTTCGGCTTCGTAACGTTCGCACGCAGCGCGTACGCTCTTAGGGTCACGCCCCCACACGAACGCGTAAGCATCTTTGTCGTGGAACTCCGCCAGAATCGCGCGCGCGCTGGCTCCGTATCCGAGCACGCCGATGCGTTTGAGCGCGATGGGTTCGTCGATGAGCGCCTCGATCGCGCTGCGCGCGCCGATGCCGTCGGTGTTCGTACCCAGGATCTCGCGCCCGAAAAAAATCGTATTGACCGCCTGCGACTCTTCCGCTTCGGCGGTGAGCCGATCGCAAGCGTTCACTGCTTCTTCTTTCAACGGGTACGTCACGTTACAACCGGTATAGCCGTCCAAACGCATTCTGCGCAGCACCGAAACAGCGTTTCCGCGCGGCACGCGGATGGCGACGTAGTCGCCGTCGATCTCGGCTTCGTATAGAAAACCGCGATGCAGCGCAGGGCTGCGGCTGTGCTCTACCGGGTCGCCGATAACCGCGAGCCTCACGGCGCGCGCCGTTCGGGCAGCATGATGCGTTCGAAAAACCGGAAGAGACGCGTAATGGCAAAGTCTTTGGCTTCGATCGGCTCGGTGAGAATCGTATAGAGCCCGCACATCTTTCCGCCGAGCACGTCGGTAAAGAGCTGATCGCCGACGACGGCGATCTCGCGCCGCGTCAGTTGCAAGCGCCGCTTTGCCCGCAAGAAGCCAAACGGCAGCGGCTTGAGCGCGTTTGGAATGCACGGCACGTTGAGCTGCGCCGCGAGCGTTCGGACGCGCTGCGAAAAGTTATTCGAGAGCATGACCATGCGAAAGCCGCGCTCGTGCGCTCGCTCGACCCATGCCAGGTGTTCTTCCCCAAGCTCTGTCTCTCGAAAGCCGAGCAAGGTGTTGTCGAGGTCCACGATCAGCCCTCGAATGCCGGCGGCTTCGAGCTCTTCGTGCGGCACGTCGTGAAGACGCGGTGCGTAGCGATCGGGACCTAGCATAGGTAGTCCGTTCCCACGGGTTATCCCCGGTATCCTCGGAGCTCTCCACACAGCCTCCACTTGCTCGCTCCGGTCTCCTCCCGACATCCCCCAAAATCTGGCGATATGCACAGCCGGATCACAAGGAGTCCAATTTGGGTACCACAATATCTTGTGGTAATCGCCGGCGAGTGGCACAATAGGTGTTAACGCCAGCGGGGACATCGTCGTCTATCGAACAGGTGTTCGTATATGAAACGACGAAGTTTTAGGGTCCCCATAACCGGCTTGTGACCGCGATTGGCAAGGAGCAGCTGCGCATGAAATTTCACCGCGTATATTCCACCCCCCAGGACCCCTACGCCGGACTCGCCTTCGAGCCCAAGACGTCGCGCATCGTCAATCCCGACGGATCGGTGATTTTCGAGGCTAAGGACGTCATGGTGCCGACCGGCTGGAGCCAGGTCGCAATCGACGTGCTGGCCCAGAAATATTGTCGCAAGGCCGGCGTTCCCAAGGCTACCAAGCGCGTCGAGGAAGACGGCGTGCCGGAGTGGCTGTGGCGCTCGATCGCCGATGACGGCGCGCTTGCGGACATGCCGCGCAACGACCAGTTCGGTGCCGAGCGCGACTCGCGCCAGGTCTTCAACCGGATGGCCGGGTGCTGGACCTATTGGGGTTGGAAATACGGGTATTTCGATTCCGAGAACGACGCGCAGATTTACTACGGCGAAATGTGCGCGATGCTCGCGCGCCAAGTCGGCGCCCCAAACTCACCGCAATGGTTTAACACTGGATTGCATTGGGCGTACGGCATTTCGGGTCCGTCGCAAGGGCACTATTTCGTCGATGGCAACGACGGAGTTGCAAAGGCGTCAACGTCGACCTTCGAAAGGCCGCAGGTTTCGGCGTGTTATATCCTAGGAATCGAAGACGATCTCGTCAACGAAGGCGGCATTTTCGACGGTGTAATTCGCGAAGCGCGTATTTTTAAGGGTGGTTCGGGCTCGGGCGCAAACTTCTCGAAGCTTCGAGCGGCCGGCGAAAAGCTCACGGGCGGCGGAACGTCGAGCGGTTTGATGTCGTTCCTTAAAGTGTTCGATCGCGCCGCTGGTGCGATCAAATCCGGCGGTACGACACGTCGTGCAGCAAAGATGGTGGTGCTGAACGCCGACCATCCGGACATTGAAGAGTTCGTCACGTGGAAAGTGCGCGAAGAGCGCAAGGTGGCCGATCTCGTCGTCGGCTCGCGTCTGTTCGAGAAGCATCTCAACGCTATTATTGCCGCGGCTCACGACACAAAGGTACCGGAGCACGCCCGACTCGATGCAGCGCTGAATCCTTCGCTTCGCCGGGCGATTCGTGAAGCCATCGCGGCCGGAATTCCAACGGGAGCTACGCAGAATGCGCTCGACTATGCGCGCCAAGGGTATACGCGGCTGGAGGTCGAGCAATACGACACGGCGTGGGACTCCGAAGCGTACATAACCGTCTCCGGTCAAAACTCGAACAACTCCGTTCGTCTCACGAATCAGTTCTTTCGCACGCTCGATCGCGACGGCGACTGGGAGCTTACGGCGCGAACGACCGGCGACGTCGTCAAGCGCATTAAAGCTGCGGAGCTGTGGGAGCAGATTTCGCTCGCCGCGTGGCAGTGCGCCGATCCCGGGTTGCAATACGACGACACGATACAAGAGTGGCACACGTGTTCGAACGACGAGCGGATCAACGCAACTAATCCGTGCGTTACGGGTGATACCCTCATCGAAACGGCAGACGGACCGCAGGCTATAGCAGATCTGGTCGGTAAAGCCGCCTTCATAATCGGCTCTGACGGTAAGCCGCATTTCGTCAGTAAGATTTTTCCGACAGGAACAAAACCTGTGTTTCGGCTTGAGTTGAGTAACGGCCTCCAGCTGGATTTAACCGCCGACCATCGCGTTCTTACTGCAAACAGAGGTGATGTAGAAGCGCAAAACCTTACCAAAGCCGACGAAATAGTGGCGCTACAGCGGTGTCTGCCGGCGGGAATCGGCGGGCCGATGACCTCGCACTTTAGCAATGACAGAATGGTATCTCTAACGTACCTCGGCGAGCAGCCGGTGTACGATCTGACGGAGAATGACACTCAACATTTCATTGGGAATGGCATCGTCGTACATAATTGCTCGGAGTATGTTTTTATAGATGATACTGCTTGCAATCTTTCTAGTTTGAATTTGGTAAAGTTTCTCAACGATGATGGGAACTTTGATGCTAAAAGATTCGCAGAAGCCGCACGTATTTGGACGACGACGCTCGAAATCTCCGTCACGATGGGGCAGATGCCGTCGAAGACGATTGCCGAGAAGAATCACGGCTATCGCACGCTCGGACTCGGCTATGCGAATCTCGGCACGCTATTGATGCGCATGGGCCTGCCGTACGATTCCGAGGAAGGTCTGGGCTGGTGCGCTGCAATCAACGCGCTCATGACTGGCTCGGCGTATCGCACCTCTGCTGAAATGGCTCAGCAACTGGGGCCGTTTGCGCGCTTCGAAGCAAATCGTGAACCGATGCTGCGCGTCATTCGCAATCATCGAAAGGCTGCGTATGCTTCGGATCGTAAGGAGTACGAAGGCCTTACCGTCACGCCCGTTACGCACGCGCCGACGCTCTTCACGCAAGAGACGTGGGCCCTCGCCCGCCGCATGTGGGACGACGCGCTCTCGATCGGTGAGGTCGCCGGTTTCCGTAATGCGCAAACGGTCGTGATCGCTCCGACGGGGACCATCGGCCTTGTCATGGATTGTGACACGACCGGTATCGAACCAGACTTTGCGCTGGTGAAGTTCAAGAAGCTCGCCGGCGGGGGCTACTTCAAGATCGTCAATCAATCGGTCGATGCCGCGTTACACAAACTCGGCTACTCGCAAGATCAGATCGATGCGATCGAAACCTACGCGAAGGGCACTGGGACACTCGAGGAAGCGCCGCACATCAATCGCGCGACGCTCAAAGCCAAGGGTTTCGATGAGGAAACGATCGCGAAGGTCGAAGACGTTCTTCCGAGCGCCTTCGAGCTGCCGTTCGTTTTCAACAAGTTCGTGTTGGGCGAAGAGTTCTGCAAAGAGAAGCTCGGTCTCACCGAGGAGCAACTCAACGATTGGAACTTCTCGATCTTGCGCGACGGCCTCGGCTTCTCGACGCAGCAGATCGAAGAGGCGTCGGCGCACATCTGCGGCCGTATGACGGTCGAAGGCGCGCCGTATCTCAAAGACGAGCACTTGCCGGTCTTCGACTGCGCGACGCCGTGCGGCAGATACGGTTCGCGCTACATTCGTCCGCTGGCGCACGTCGACATGATGGCGGCGGCCCAGCCCTTCGTTAGCGGCGCGATCAGCAAATGCGTCGTCGGAGAGACGCTGCTTACCACCGAGTCGGGTCTCGTCCGCATACAGTCTCTTCACGAAGGGGAGAATGCCGATTCATTCCGCTCGCACGCAATGACCGTCGCTTCGCTCAATGGCACTCAAACCACTGATGCGTTCTATTACGGCGGTAAGCGCGCGGTGCGAGAGGTGAAGCTCCGTTCGGGCCATCGCGTCGTCGGCACGCCCAACCATCGCGTTTTGACCTGCGGCGATGAGGGGCTCGCGTGGCGATACCTTTCAGATATTCAACCTGGCGAGTACGTCGCAACGCAGTACGGTGACGATTTGTGGTCTACGGAGCCGGCGCGCTTCGACGACTTCTCTCCCTCGAGCGCTTATGGCTCACAAAAGCCAGTCACCGTTCCGAAGGAGATGAGCAACGACCTCGCCTTCTTCCTCGGTGCTTACGCTTCGGAAGGCCACACATCGCGCGCGACATACAGCGTCGTCATAACGAACTCCGACGACAACGTTTTACACCGCGTCCTCGACGCTGCTCGCCGGGCATTGGGCATCGAGGGCAAGATTGTGCGCCAGCCCAACAAGTGTCCGGGGGTGGTGTTTTCCTCGAAAACCCTCGTTGAGTTCCTGGAGTTTCTCGGGTCGGGTTCACGGGCGCGAAACAAGCGCATCCCCGATCGGGTGCTTCGGTCCACACGCGAGCACGTGTTAGCGTTTCTCACGGGTTTATTCCTCGATGCGTACGTCACTACCGAAGGAATGTCGAAGTGGGCCATTTGCCTCGATTCGGCAGCGCTGCTAGACGATCTTCAAACCGTGCTTACCAACCTGGGAATCGTTCATAGCAGAATCGAGAAGCTCAATCGGGACAATGGCAAGTCCTATGGCGAAGTATACGCCAGCGGACGTCAGGCCCAACGCCTCCTGGCGTTAGTGCAGTTCCCGGAGTCGGCAAAACTCGCGCGCGCCTGGGCCGTCTTAACGGCAACCTTTGCTCAGAGCACGGCCGACGTCGTGCCCGGCGTCGACGGACGTCGACTCTATGAAATGCTTCCACGCGGTACTTCCGGCAAAAGCGGCAAAGGGTCCGGGGGGATACGGTCGCGCTACGCGTACTTATGCGATTCACGCACTCGGAACGTTTCGTGGGAAACCCTTCGGCGGCTTGCGACCGATTTCGAGTTGCCGCAGTGGCTCGAAGAGATCGTGAACCGAAATCTCCATTTCAGCCCCGTCGAAAGCGTCGCGGATGCCGGTGAACGCGAAGTGTACGACATTTCAGTGCCCGTTACTCACGCGTTCGTCGGTAATGGCATCGTCAACCACAATACGATCAACCTTCCGCAAACAGCCACGATCGCCGACGTCAAAGAAGCGTACCGTTATTCCTGGGAGCGCATGATCAAGGCGGTAGCGCTGTATCGCGACGGTTCGAAACTCTCGCAGCCGCTTGCGGCAAGCTACGATCTCGGCGGTGAGGTGACCGAAGAGGACGCCATCGCTGCAACGCACCCGCAGCCCTTCGCTACACCGCAGCAGGTCGCCGAGAAGATCGTCTATCGTTACATCGCCAAGCGTCGCTCTATGCCGCAACGTCGCAGCGGTTACACGCAGAAGGCGACGATCGCCGGACACAAAGTCTATCTGCGTACGGGCGAGTACGAAGGCGGCCAGCTCGGCGAGATCTTCATCGACATGCACAAGGAGGGCGCAGCCTTCCGCTCGTTGATGAACAACTTCGCGATCGCGATCTCGCTGGGTCTACAGCACGGAGTGCCGCTCGAGGAGTTCGTCGAAGCCTTCACGTTCACGCGCTTTGAGCCCAACGGTCCGGTCGTCGGACACGATCACATCAAGATGGCGACGTCGATTCTCGACTACATCTTCCGCGAGCTTGCCGTCAGCTATCTCGGCCGCTACGACCTCGCACACGTGCAGCCGTCGATGCAGATGGATGCGATGGGACCGGAGGCGCAAGAAGACTACATCGCCGAGGAGGAAGGCGGCGTGAACGTACGTCCGGCGGGCATCGTCGAGAAGCTCCATCCGGTCAGTTCGCACCTGCATCCAGGTCAATCGCAACCGGTTGGAAGCACCGCGGTTGTTGCCGAACCCGCGCCGACACCGACGCAGTCGTCGTATACTGGCGGCACGGCTACCGCCACGGCAACGTTATCGAAGACCGAAGCCATCAACGCATCGAAGGCTAAAGGTTACACCGGGAACGCGTGCTCCGAATGTGGCCAGCTAACGATGGTCCGCAACGGCGCCTGCGAAAAGTGCGACTCCTGCGGAAGTACATCCGGGTGTAGCTAAAAACTAAGATCTTCACCCGCCGCTCATCATTAGCCGGCGCGACTTTGCTTTGAATCCGCTACGGGACGGTTTTCCACGTTGCATGCTTGAGCATTGCGTAGTCAACTCCGATCTGATAGACAAAAGCGATCGAACCGGTCCCATCCCTGCCGCGCCCGTGGAAACCCATAACGATGCTGCCACTGGGCGGAGTCCATTTCGGCTGGGCGGTCCCGTCACTGCTGCCGGCTATGATATAGCGGCCATCGCTGAGGGTGATGTGTAACGATTTGAGGAGCGACTGCGCGACGGGATCGGTCCTTACGCGGATGACGTTTACGCTTTGCCCAGGCAGAATGTGCAGCGGACTCGTAAGCGTACCGGAGACGCCGCCATGCTTGATCGGAGGATATTTACCGGTCTCGTCTTCATACGTCGTAATGATTTGTTCGACAAACATAGTCGAGCCCCGAAGCTGCACTTCTGCGATCCGCGTGAACTTCTGCAGATACGTTCGAACATCTACGTCATTGAATGGATCGCCGTGATTAGCTCCCCAGTCAGGACTCGACCCAACGTCGTAGGCGAGCGCCGGCGTTCCGTTTTGAATCGATGTTAAAGGCAACGTGGGAAACGAGGTGGTTGCGGCGGTCTGAAACGTTCGCATCTGCGCGACGATCGCGTCAACATCGCTCTTGGCAGTCGCCAGCCTGCTTGCCAGCAGCGTATCGCCGGTATAGTTGTAGAAGTTGTAGACCGCTTGGATATCGCTCGTTTGATTCTTGATGAGCGCGATCGTCGCTAGACTGCTCGATAGCCCTCCGGGGTGCGCCGAATCGCCCTCCAGGAAATAACGACGATTCTCGGCGACTTTCCGGAACGCCTTATCCAATCCCGGAACGGTCTCGTAACCGCTAGAGGCAAAGCCGATGATCGTCGGACTATCGAGCGTAAGACTTGGAAAGCTCAGTGCATACTGGACGAAATGTTCGGGTGCCGGGAAGGTCGGATTCGCTATCCCGGTGACCTCTTGATTAAACGTGTACCTCACGTTCGCGATTTTGAGGAAATCGCTCATTTTGGCCTCAACGCCGGCGTTGACCGTTACGCCGCTATAGATGCCGCTCGCGTGCAGTGAGGCCTGGAGGTTCGTCTGTTCCTCCTTGGTTTCGCTGAAAAACGTGTACGTCCCGAAGTATTCGCCGCCCCTGGTGATCTCCGACACCCACGAGTCTCCATACGCGCTAACAAAGGTATCGATATCCGCATCGCTGCTCGGCACCGAAACGCCAGGTTCGAGCCCAACGTTGATAGACGTCTCTATACCCTCGGTGTGTTTCGAGTGGACTATCATGCAGACGCTGTACGTCGTGAGGTTGAGAGAACTCATGTACTTGGTTTTTGCGTCAACCGATGCTATCGGACCATAGGCGACGGATAGCGACGCATCAATGTCGAGCGCCTTGGCGACCTCCTTCGCGCTCGTGCAGACCGTGCATGTGGTCTTGCTCGCGCCGCCGATGGTTCTGGACGTACCATTCAGAGCGGTCGAGAGCGCGTCACCGAGAACGCGGTTGTACCCCTGAAAAACCGCAGCGGGCCCCCGAGCGTTCGGCCGGGCGGTCGTTCGCCGTGCGCTTGCTATCTTGCTAAGCGAGGCGAGCGGTGACACCGCCCCATTCGAGCATGCCGCGAGCC
Source organism: Vulcanimicrobiaceae bacterium (assembly GCA_035656415.1). GTDB lineage: Bacteria > Vulcanimicrobiota > Vulcanimicrobiia > Vulcanimicrobiales > Vulcanimicrobiaceae > JAFAHZ01. Next base: position 19,472 of record DASRSM010000041.1, read on the forward strand.
CGAGAGCCGAGCCGGCAATGAGAAACTGCGCTCTCTTTAAGCGTTGCTCGTCTTTCATAATGACATTGCCTCCGAACTGCTGGTTGCCGTCAAAGTAAAATCGTCGGTCCCCAGGTAGACGATTGACCTTCCTTAACCGAGCGACCCCTCCTCCACTTAGGAAAAGCGAGCCGGACGACCGTATCCGTGGCAGATGGGACGCGAGCGCCCGGCGCAATCGCAAGGGATACGCGGACTAGCGACCGGCGACAATTACACGCCCGAAGATGTGGATGCTATCGACAATGCGATCGCCACACTGCGCGCCGAATATCGGCCCGTGCGCGTGATCCTAGTCGGGCACTCGGGCGGTGCCGCCATCGCCGCGGATGATGCATACGCTACCGCGCTCAAGAAGCGTGGAATCGACGCGAACGTCGACGTCGCGCCGAACCTCGAGCACAACATTCTTAACGACGACTTCGTCTTCAATCAGCCCAGACAGTTCATGCAAGAGTCGCCGATACGGACTGCTACAATCGGGGGAATAGCCCGCTAGAGTTATGGAGAAACCGCCTCCCGATTTACGCAAAGCCCTCGCCGCTGCGCCGGCGGCAAAGGCGCAATGGGACGACCTTACGCCGATCGCGCGGCGCGACTTCATTCGCTGGATCGAATCGGCAAAACAAGCGGAGACGCGCAAACGGCGCATCGAACGCGCGTGCTCGATGCTGGAGGCCGGTAAGCGGCGACCGTGCTGTTACGCCGTCGTCCCGCTCGACCTTCACAACGCGCTCAAGGCGATGCCGAAAGCCAAGACGCACTGGAGCGCTCTTGCCTCGGACACGCGCCGCAACCTCATCGAATGGATCGAGTCAACAAAGCTCAAGGACACGCGCAAACGCCGGATCGACGAAGCGTGTGCGAAGCTCGCCGCGGGGAAAAGTCCCCGCTAAGCTACGCCTTCTTCTTCGAACCCTTCGCCGCTTTGGCGTTGGTGTTCAATGCCACCGCCGCGCGAATAAGCGCTTTCAACGCGGGCTCGTCAATCTTTTCGCCTTCGTGCATGTCGATAGCGCGCCGGACGTTTCCCTCGAGGCTCGAGTTGAAAAGTTCCGACGGATCCTCGAGCGCCGCTCCCTTCGCGAACGTCATCTTCACGACGTTTTTGTAGGTCTCGCCGGTGCAGATGATCCCGTCGTGCTCCCACACCGGAACGCCGCGCCACTTCCACTCTTCCACGACGTCCGGATCGGCTTGTTTGATCAACCTTCGAATCTGCGCGAGCGTCTTACCGCGCCAGTCCGGCAGCTCTTTGATTCTCGCGTCGATTAACCGCGACGGCGGCTGCGCTTTCGGAGTCGCACTCTTAGCCATGATATTTGACTCTTGACTGGTTTCTGCGACTACCCTGCCGAAGGGGCGGCCCAGTGACTTTCGGCGAGATTCTCTACATCTTCGTCACGTTGTTGGCGATGGTCAACCCGGTTGAAGCGGCGGCGGCGTTCGCAACGCTGACCGAAGGCCGCTCTTCGGAAGCGCAAGCAACGATCGCGCGACGAGCGACGGTCGTGAGTTTCGGCATTCTCGTCATCTTCGGGTTCCTCGGTGAGGAGCTGCTTCAGGCGCTCGGCGTTTCGATTCCCGCCTTCGAAATCGCCGGCGGATTGTTGCTGCTGCGGGTCGGTTTCAACATGGTCTTCGCCGAAAAGACCGACAGCGAAACGGCCGACACGGCCAAAGTCACGGCTGCGCAGGCGGCGGATCCGTCCGTTTTTCCACTGGCAATTCCAATCATTACCGGCCCCGGCGCGCTGACCGCCAGCGTGACGCTGGTGAGCCAGGCCCGCGATCAATGGCTCGCTTACGGAGTTCTCGTCGTCTGTGCGGTCGTCGTTTTCGCGATCACGTGGGGATCCATGCGCGGATCGGAATGGCTGACGAAAGTGCTGGGGCGCACCGGCGTCGACGCGACCGGCCGGATCGTCGGAATCCTGGTTGCAGCAATCGCCGTGCAAATCATCATCAATGGAGTGACGGGTCTCGGGCTGATTCACGGTCGCTGATCGATCGTGAGCGACGGTTACGTCTGGGTCACGCTCTTCTTTCTCGGCTGTTATCACGGCATCAATCCGGCGATGGGCTGGCTCTTCGCCGTCGCCCTGGGCCTTCAGGAACGTTCGACCGCGGCCGTGTTCCGCGCCGTCCTCCCGATCGCGACGGGCCACGTTCTCTCGGTCGCGATCGTCGTCGGTCTCGGTCTGTGGGCCGCCGTGCTGTTCCCGCACGCCGTCGTGCATCGCGCGGCCGCTGCCGTGCTGCTGGCCTTTGGGGCGTATCGTTTAATCCGGCTTCGCCATCCGCGCTGGGTCGGAATGCGCGTCGGCTTCTGGGGCTTGATGCTATGGGGATTTCTCATGGCGACCGCGCACGGGGCGGGTCTTATGCTGCTGCCGTTCGTTACCGCGCGCGGCGCCATGGCCGCTATGCCGATGTACGCGCCTGCTACCAGCGCAGCGTTGAACGGGTGGCTCATGATTGGCGTGCATACGCTCGGTTACTTTTTTGCAATGACGCTCGTCGCGCTTGTCGTTTACAAGTACCTCGGCGTAAGCTTTCTCCGGACCGCGTGGTTGAATGTCGATTTCATCTGGTCTATCGCGCTTTTCGTAACGGGAATCGTCGCGCTGCTGACGTAGTCTCGCTATCCCTTCGCAAGACCGTTCCGGCACTCCGTCGGAGAAAGGTCTCTTCCAATGCTTCTGAAGCCCGATCCGACGTTCTACGCGTCGGCCAAAGATGCGATGAGGGCGCCTGCGGAAACGCTTGCCTACGTGGCGCTGCTCAGCGCAACCGGTAATGGAAAAACCGACGGTATCGCCGTTATCGATACCGATCCCAACTCCGCAAACTACGCGTCGCCGATCGGACGGATCGACCTGCCGAACACCGGCGACGAGTTTCATCATTTCGGCTGGAATGCGTGCAGTGCGGCGCTTTGTCCCAACGCGCCCAAGCCCCACGTCGAGCGACGCCATCTGGTCGTCCCTGGGATACGCTCGTCGCGCATCTACATTATCGATACGAAGCCGAACGGATCGCAGCCGCGGCTCGTACGGACGATCGAGCCCAAAGAAATCATCGCGCGTACGGGCTATTCGCGCCCGCACACGGTTCACTGCGGCCCCGATGCGATTTACGTTAGCGCGCTCGGAAACGCCGACGGCGATGGACCCGGCGGTATCTTCATGCTCGATTGCGACACCTTCGACGTGTTAGGCCCTTGGGAAGCCGATCGCGGCCCGCAGTACTTTGCCTACGATTTCTGGTGGCATCTCGGACACGACGTGATGATCACCAGTGAGTGGGCCACGCCGAATATGATAGAAAACGGACTCGACCCGAACTTGCTTCTCGCGGGAAAGTTCGGCCATCACCTTCACTTCTGGAATCTGCGCGAGCGCCGCCACGTGCAGGCAATCGATCTCGGCGCCGAACAGCAGCTCGTTCTGGAGATACGTCCCTCGCACGATCCGAATAAAACCTACGGTTTCGTCGGCGTGGTCATTTCGCTCAAAGATCTCTCTAGCTCCATTTGGCTGTGGCATCGCGACAACGGCCGCTGGGACGTCACGAAGATCATCGAAATACCGGCCGAACCCGCCGATCCGGCGCTGCTTCCCGACATGCTCAAGGGTTTTGGCGCGGTGCCGCCGCTGCTAAGCGACATCGATTTGTCCCTGGACGATCGCTACTTGTACGCGTCGTGTTGGGGAACCGGCGAGATGCGTCAATACGACGTGAGCAACCCGTTCGAACCCAAGCTCGTCGGCTCTGTGCGCATCGGCGGCATCGCTAACCGCACCCCGCACCCGAGCAACCCCGAAAAATCCTTGAACGGCGGTCCGCAGATGGTCGAGATCAGCCGCGACGGCAAGCGCGTCTACTTTACGAACTCGCTCTACCGCTCCTGGGACGATCAATTCTATCCCGACGGCATCAAGAGTTGGATGGTGAAGCTCGACGTCGGAGAAAGCGGCTCGATCGGTTTCGATCCACGATTCTTCGTGGAGTTTCCACACGAGCATCGCGCACATCAAGTGCGGCTCGAGGGCGGCGACGCCTCGTCCGATTCTTTCTGTTTCTCGTAAATCTCCAGACGCCGCGTTTGACGCAGCGGCGCGGCGCGTTCGGATGTAACCCGGGCGCGCCGCCCGCCAGAGGAATCGATTTTCACAGACCCTTCTAAGGTTCACATGATCGTCGTCGACGTTTTCAGCGACCACAGTTGGGTTACCGCGTCGATACAAGGTTCGCTAAGACGTCCGTCCTTAGGCCGTAGCGCTGCCGGTAAGATTGCCGCACCAATCCCGGGAATAAGCCCGACATGGCCTTGTGCATGCAAATCGCCGTCGCGTTTCTCTGGGCGGCGAGCTGGCTCACCTTTCGCACCGGGCCAACCAATAACGCAGTCGTGACCGATCCGGCGCTGAAGGTGACGTGGAAAGCCGTCACGGGCGGCCCGATTTCGGCGAGTCCCACCACCGACGGCGCCTTGCTCTATATCGGGAACAATACGGGCCATCTCAATGCGCTCGACCTGCATACCGGAAACGTCGTGTGGGTGCGTCATTTACCGAACGCGTTGATGAGCGCGCCGCTGCTGTATAAGGAACTCGTCATCGTCGGCGTCGGCGACGAACTGAGTACCGGCTCCGGGCCTACCGCGGTCTTCGTGGGGATTGGACCGAGCGCGATCGACGCGTTCGACGCGCGCAGCGGTGCAACGAAGTGGCACGCAGCCGTCGCGGGCTCAGCGATGTCGACCCCGGCAATCATCGACGGCGTGCTCGTGCATCACAACGGCGCGGGCTGGCTCACCGCGCTCGATCCGGACACGGGCCGCCAGAAGTACGCGCGCAACCTGCATTCCCTCGCCTCAATGAGCGCCGCGCTGCCGGTAGGAAACGGCCGTTTCGTCAGCTCGGGCGTTTTGGACAACGCCGTCTGGGAGCTCAAAGTCTCCGACGGCTCGACCGTTTGGCGCGCGGGCTTCTCAGCCGAAGGATCCGGACATGGCGATTGCCCGGCAGTGAGTGACGGCACGCGCGTGATTTGCAATTACATGATGCCGGCTCCCGGGCAGACGTACACCATCGCGGGAAATAAAGCGACGCAGCGTGCGTACGCGCTCGACGTAAAAACTGGCGCGGTAGTATGGGACGTTCCGCTCGAGACCGGGGTTTTGCCGCCGCGTAACGAGGCAGCGATTCCGCTGCTCTACGACAATCACGTGTATTTCGGAAGCTGCGTGGTCGGGTTCATGCATGCTCTCGACGTAACGACCGGGCATCTCGTGTGGGAGACGCACGTGCACGGCGTCGTCAAAGGCGGCCCCGTCGTTTCGGGCGGCGTACTGTATTTCGGAGATCTCGGCGGGTATATCTGGGCGCTCGATCCCCGTACGGGGGCCGTCATCGGCGACAAGAAGATGCCGAGCGGTTTCAACGTCGGTTCCCCGATCGTCGTGGGCGACACCTTGATCATCGGCAGCCGAACCGGGACGGTATACGCCCTCCCGCTCGACGACATCCGCTCCAGCCACGACTGAGCGCAACCCTACGCGACCCGCGCGCGTCTTGCGCTACATGCAAAACGCAACGCGACACATTCAAGAGCTTACGCGGCGCCCGTCGCCGGCGCCCCGCATTCAGCCCTTAGCGCTCCATGAAGGCCTGCTGTGGATGGGTTCTTGGGACACCCATCACATCTACGGCGTCGACCCGCAGACCTGGACCGTCAAAGAAGACGTCGCCGCGCCCGGTCAGCCGTTTGGAATCGCGCCGCTCGACGGCGCACTGCACGTCGTCGTTTCACTCGGGGGCGATGACGACGATCGTTACCTTTTCCGCTTCGATCCGGGCAGCGGTTTCGATCTGGGCAGCGAGACGCCGTGTCCGGACATGACCGGCTCGCACTTGGCCTCAGATGGACGGCAGCTGTTCCTCGGGCAGATGCACAATCGCCGCATTGTTACCCTCGACGCTAAGGCGCAGATCACGAGCGAAATCCCACTGCCGACCAGTTGCGGGGGCTTCGGCTTCGGTCCGGACGGGACGCTGTACATGATCGCCGCCGACGACGATTTCGAGAAGCTCGAAATTGGGACGCTCGATCGTAGCGGAAAGTTTGACGTGCTCGCTCCGATCGACTTCGGTGCGCGATCGCTCGTTTACGACGGCTCGGCGTGGTTTACGTCGGACCGTGAAGCGGGCTTTATCGTTTCGTTCACGCTCTAGCTCTCGGCACGGGACAATCGAGCGATGAGACGTGACGCCGTAGAGTATCTCGACGAAAGCCGCGTCGGCAAGCTCTTGCGTTATCCGGAGCTCATCGCCGCAATGGAAGGCGCCCTCGCCGCGTTCTCCACCGGC
>DASRSM010000042.1:0-21051 GCA_035656415.1 Vulcanimicrobiaceae bacterium
ACGCTGCTCGACGGTCATCCAATCGGTCCCATCGGCGCCTTCGGCGGCGGATACAACTATAACGTTTCGCCCTTCTGGGGCTTGAGCGGAACCGACGTCGTCTTCGGTTCGGGCGCGACCGGCCTTTTCGGCGCAACCACCATCGCGGGCGCGGTGAACTTGGAAACGATCAACCCAACGCGCGAAAATCACTTCTCGATTACCCAAGGCGTCGGAACCAACGACAAGCTGATGAGCGGTTTCCTGGGAACCGGCACGGTCGGTAACCTCGGATACGCCTTCGCGTGGGGCGTGCAAGGCACGAACGGCAACTTCCCCGGCGGCAACATCACGCAGACGGCGCTGCTGCAGTCGAGCGCGGTGCACCTCAACTGCGCCGATCCCTCCCACGCGAACTCGGCAAAATGTCAGAACACCTTGATGAATTCGGCTCCGGACTTAACCGGCGTCAACGTCAACAACAACCTCAACTCGTATTGGGTGACGGGCCAATACTCACAATATAATTTCGTCGGTAAGCTCAAGTACGATTTTTCGCCGCGTACGAGCCTCCAACTGACGGCGTTTTCGGCGAACGACTGGTCGAACTCAACCGGCGAAGGTGACAACGATTATCAGACGTATCCGTACGCGTTATACGGGGCGCAGTCGACGATCGCGGGACTCACCAAAGGCCTGGATCCGATCTACGTCAACGGAAACCGCAAAACGTGTCATAACACCATTGCCGTACTGACGAACGCACCGGGCGGTTACTCCTGCATGACCGCGCAGCAGTTCGCTACGAACTTTTACGGGCCGTTCGGCGGAGGCATCGATCGCTGGCGCTCGCTGGGCAATCAAGACTACGACGCCCGCATGAACCAACGGCTCGGGATGGGCACGATCACGCTCGAAGGCTTTGCCGACGCGTACAACTATAACGAGCAGAAAGGGCCCGGCGCGGTCGTCGGCGTTCCGACTCCGTACGGACCGGGACCGTATTATCTCAACCTCTACAAGAATCGCGGCTACCTGATTAGCGACGATTTACCGTGGTCGAAGAACGACTTCGGCTTCGGCTACTCGTGGCTGCACGAAGGTATTAGCAACGGATATTCGACCACGAACGGTGCCGGAACGGGGATCGCGTATTTCACTTACAATCCCGAGCTCTTCTTGAGCACCGGCAGCTACTTCGTGCGCGATATCTGGACGCCTAACGATCGGCTTCAAATGTTCGGCAACCTCTGGATACAGCGGTCGCAAAATACCTCGACCACCTACGTCGATCCGCGGGTCTCGGTCGTATATCACTTGACGCCCGGCGACGTCTTACGCGCGACGACCGGCCGTTCGTACAGCGAACCGGACCCGTCGCTGCTTTCGATCGCACCGCCGGTTTACGGTGCGCCCACCAGCGTCAACTGTCCGTCGACTACGACCGGCAGCGGCGCGCTGACCTCGATCGCGTCGGAAGCAGATCCCAACCTTAAACCGGAAACTGCCAACGACATCGAACTGGCCTACGGCCACCGCTTCAACTCGTCGACCAACATTCAGGCCGACGTCTATCAATCGTGGGAGAACCAAGCGCTGCTCGGCGGCAACATTCCGATCGCCCAGATTCCGCAAGTGACGGTGCCCCAGCACTTGATCGACCAGTACATCTCACGGCTGTCGAAGTGCCCGGGCCTCAACCCGACGATCGACAACCTTGCGTTCAGCACGACGTTCAACGCATCGGGCGCGCGCTACCGCGGCATCGTCTTGTCGACGAACGTGGGCATCACGCGTGAGGTCCAGTTCAACGCTTCGTACACTACCCAGTCCGCAGCCTACGTCGGCGTTCCGCAAGACATCCTTCAGCAAAACACCGGCCTGCTTGACGGCGGCCAGATCTACGGCATTCCGCTGCACCAAGGCACGGCTGGGCTCTCGTACCAGAACCGTACCGGCTTCGGCGCGCGCATCGACGCGACGTACGTCGGCGACAACAATAGCTGGAACCGGCCCGCGTTCTGGTTTGCCAACGGCAGCATCTCGCAGGCGAGCGTCGACGGCAGGACGGTCGTGACGCTGGGCGTCAACAACATCTTCAATAGCGCGGCCCAGCAGTACGGTTTAATCGGCGCCGGCGTGTATCAACCGCAGAATTACTACGGGCTCGGCCCCGCGAGCGGTCTCACGCAAGGACAGGAAGAGTACGGGCTCCCGTTCCGCCAGTATTGGCTCACCGTGAAGGTAGGAATCTAGGTTAAGCTTCGTCGCTTAAAACCTGGGGATTTCGCGAGTTCTTATGAATGGCGGGTGTGGTAGGCTAACGGCATGGCTGAACGATACGAACTCGTTTTACAGTTTGCATTAGCACCGAGAGACGTAGCCCGGTTCGATCGCATCACGGAGTTCGAAAATCGTCTCGAACACCGTTGCAGCGAATCTGCCGACGACGGCCTCTATACTGTTGACGGCAGCGACTGCAAGCTCGGGCACATGGAGGTTCGCTTGATAACGAGCGATCCTCCGCGCACGCTCGAAGTCATTCGCGGCATGATTCCGGCGTCGTGTCCGTACGATGCGGGTTATCGAAACGCGCATACCCAGGAGAGCCTAACCGGTCTCTAACTCGTCGCGGACGATTGTGGACGCTGCGTGGACGCCGCGTTCGCTACCGTCGCTTCGATGGCACCGACGAAACGGACGATCGCGCTGCTCGCGGCGGATCCGCATCCCGAACCGCCGACGAAGCGGCATGCACGCGCAGTACGTTTCGGCCGCGACGAAGAGCATGACGCTGGACTTTAGTGGACCGTCGTCGTTCACCGATACCGTCGGTTTGACACCGTCGAGTACCGGCTGCTCGGGATCGCCGCTGCAATGCACCATTGCCGTGAGACTGCGTCCCGGCAAATACGTCGTCAACGTCCGAGCGTACGATAAAGCGCCCGTCAACGGCGCCATTCCAGTTGCCGCGAAGCTATTGTCGTCGGCGTCGAACGTTTCGGCAACCGTTGCGGCCGGCAGGGTGAATCGCCTCGGATTGACGCTCGACGGCGTTCCGGCGAGCGTAACGATCGGCACGTTTCCTTTCGGATTTGCCGGTACCGGTTTTTTATCGACCGCTTTTACCGTCGGCGTCATTGATGCAGATCACGATACGATCGTCGGAACGTACTCCACGCCGGTGACGCTCGGCGACAGCGACACGTCCGGCGCGACCAGCGTTGCAACCTCGGGAACGAACGATCCGCCGGCTAAGACGCTGCTGAGCTCGAGCGACACTGCCGCGCTTAGTTACACGGGCGCACCGGTAGGAGCCGTGACGATTAGTGCTGCCGCGGGGTCGGTGAAATCGAGCCGCGTTTTTGCGGTGGCCAATCCCATCTTCGTCGCGGACAACGGCGGAACGAATCTCAAGGAGATAGCCCCCGAATGCAATCTGCCGGGCTGCACGAGGACGCTTTCGACGGGATTCGGCGGCATCGTCGGACTCGCAAGCGCCGCTAACGGCGATCTCTACGTCGCCGACGCGCCGGGTCAAGAAATTCTCCATCTCGAGCCGTGCTTCGCAGGCTACTGTCTGGTCGATACGCCCGTCACGGGCGTCGCCTCGCTCAAGGGTGTCGCGATCGACTCGGGCGTTCATCACATCTACGCATCGAGCGGTGGCTACGTCTACGAGTTCACGCCGCCGTCGTGCGAGAATACTTCGTGCGCGCCGGCCGTTGGAAATGGCGCCTTTGTGAATCCGGCTCAGCTTGCCGTCGATCGGTCGGGGAACGTCTACGTAGCGGACCCGACCTTGGGCGAAGTCATAAAAGTACCGCCCGGATGCACGGGACCGACTTGCACCCTACAGCTCGGCGGCACCGCCTTTAGCACGCCCCAGGGAGTCGCCGTCGACAACGCCGGTAACGTCTACGTCGCCGACACGTTCGGCAGCGTCTTCGAGATGCCGGACACCTGCCAATCACAGTCCTGCGCAACGCCGATCGGAGCGGGATTTTTGGAACCGTACAATGTTTCCATCGACGACTTGGGTTTCGTCAACGTGACCGACGTCAGCGCAAACAAAGTCTATCAGTTTCAAGCTCAGTGCAGCGTTCCAACCTGCGCCGTCAGCATGGGCGGCGGATTCAGCGGCCTCGGTGCGATCAGCGTGCCTTAGCCCGAAGGGGGAAGGCCCCCGAGAAGATTCGCTGTAGAACCGAGACGGTATGAGCCTTAACGACGACGTTTGGGAGTATTTTCGCCGCGCGCACGAGCCTTCGCTGGGGCGGCTGCGTAACGCAATCGCGCTGGCGCCGTCGCCCGACGGCAAACGCATCGTGTTCTCCGGGCGAATGCTCGAGAAGCTGGAAGGTACGCCGCACTTAGCACTGGGCGTCGTCGATCTCGCCGTTGGGTGGCCGCACAATCTCGACACGCTGCCGGGAACCGCAAGCGGCGCCGCATGGTCGGGCACGGGAACGCTTGCGTACGTGAACGGCGGAGCGAAGGTCGTCGTCGGCGCTGAGGCGCTCGAGACCGGAATCGACGGCATCGTCGAAGAGATCGCGTGGAACGCCGATTCGAAGCGTCTGCTCGTGCGTATCGCAGGCCAGGGCGCGGATGCATCGGGTGCCGCCGGCTCGGGAGCGATGTCGAACGGAACGAACGGGAAGCCGTCGTGGCATCCGTATGTCGAGCGCTCGAGCGACGATGAAGCGTGGCGCCGTGCGTACGTCATCGACGCGGTAACCGGTAACGTTTTGTGGCTATCCCCGCCGGGCGATAATGTTTGGGAAGCGGTCTGGTGCGGCAGCGACGGCATCGCGGCGATCGTCTCGGACGACCCGTCGGAGTCGTCGTGGTACAGTTCCTCGCTCGTTACCTACGCGATCGGCGGCAAACGGCGCGAGCTGCTTACGCCGCACGAAGAGATTGGCGTGCCTGCTGCCTCTCCGGACGGGCGCTATGTTACCGCAATCGTCGCCTGCTGTAGCGACCGGACGATCGTCGCCGGCGATCTCGTTCTGTTCGACACGCAAAGCGCTGAGTTGCAGCCGCAACCCATTCATACCGGCATCGACGTTACGCACGCGGTCTGGCGCGACTCCGCGCGCCTGCTGTACGTCGGCATCGAGCGCATGGAAGTCGTCGCGGGCGAGTTCGACGTGCTTACCGGACGCATGCGCGAACTCTGGCGAACCAGTGAATCCGCCGGCAGCGATTGGCCGCTGGCCTGGCCGATCGGCGACGCCGACGCGTTCGTCACGGTCGTCGATTCCTACGGACGTTATCAGCGCATCGTCGTCGTGGAAAACGGCAGCGAGCGCGTGCTCTGCGATCTCGGACACGACGGAACGGATTACACCGCACAGGTCGGCGGTCGTGCCGAACGCGTAACCTGGAACGGGCGCGACGGCATCGAGATCGACGGCATCTTAGTTCGCCCGGACGGCGACGGGCCGTATCCGCTCGTGGTCAACGTGCACGGCGGACCCGTGTTTTCGTTCCGCAACGATTGGTCGATGCACTATTATTACGTGCCGATCTTCGCGAAGTACGGCTACGCCGTGCTCAATCCCAACCCGCGCGGCAGCCGCGGACGTGGCCAGGACTTCGCGCGCATGGTGCGCGGCGATATGTGCGGCGAAGATACGCACGACATTCTGCTGGGCGTCGAAGCAATGGTCGAACGCGGCATCGCCGATCCGGATCGCATCGCAGTGACGGGCCGAAGCTACGGCGGATACATGTCGAGCTGGCTCGTCACGCAGACGCAGCGGTTTGCCGCAGCCATTCCGACCTCGCCCGTCACGAATAACTTCTCACATCATTGGACGGCGAACATTCCGGAGTTCAACCGGCGGTTTCTCAAGGACGATCCGTACCGCACCAACGGCATGTATCAGGGGCGCAGTCCGGTGTTCTTTGCGGATCGAGCGAAAACGCCGACGTTATCGATGGCCGGCGCGCGCGATCGCTGCACGCCCGCGGGGCAAGCGACGGAGTTTCACCGCGCGTTAGCGGAGAACGGCGTGGCGTGCGAGCTGGTTATTTATCCCGAAGAAGGCCACCACGTCGATCGGCTCGAGGCGCAAGCCGATCAGATTACGCGCATGCTCGATTGGCTGAACCGGTTTATGCCCAAGAAACCGATCGGGTGACGCGTGCCGCCGTCGATGGTAAGGTCGGCAACGATCTCGCCGACGACGGGGCAGAACTTATATCCGTGACCCGAAAAGCCGCAGGCGATGGTTATCGTCGGATCGTTCGGGTGTTTGTCGATGATGAAGTTGCCGTCGGGCGTCAGCGTGTACGGGCAGACGCGTCCGCGTAGATAGCTTCCAGCCGCACCTTCGAGCCAGTCCTCGAGCGCGCCGCCAACGATCGTCGCATCGTCGTCGTGAATGCGCCGTTCGACCTTTTCGGGGTCAACGAAGGTGCCGAACTTGTGTAGCGCCGCTTTGAGCGCGCCGTTGATTGCCGGAAAACCGTAGAGCGGCGCCGGCAGGTCCGCGCGTTCCAGGAAGAACGTCGGAAAGACGCCGTGATCGAAGTGCGCGTTGACCGGCTCGAACCAGATCTGCACGTTGCGCTGTACGCGCAGCGGTAACTTGAGATCGGCTAACACCTGTTGCGCCCACATACCCGGGCAAATTGCAAGCCGTCCGGCTTCGACGGTCGTGCCGTCGTCGAGCGTGAGAATATGGACGCCGTCGCGCTTGTCGAACGACTCCACACGCGTGTTGAAGCGCATCTCCGCGCCGTGCGCCGCGGCGACCGTCAAGTGCGCGTCAAGCGCCGATTCGGGAAAAACGATGCCCGCCTTGTGTTCGAGCAGCCCGACTTCGTCGCGGCGCGGCAGCGTGCCGGGAAAGCGTCGCGCGATCTGCGCGGCATCGAACTCTTCGAGCGGTAGATCGTACTCGCGCGCGGTGCGAAGCGTGCCGGCGATGCCCTCGCGATCGGGCGTTCCGACCATCAAGATACCGACAAAATCCACCAGCTGGCGCCCGCTCTGCGCTTCCAGCTCGGCCCACAGTTCGTAAGCGCGCTCGAGCATCGGCACGTAGGCCGGGTTCTCGAAGTACGCTTTGCGGATAATGCGCGACTCACCGGTCGAGGCGCCTTTCTGGTGCAGGCGCTCGAAGCGCTCGAGGCCGATGACGCTCACGCCGCGACTTGCGATATGGGCGAGTCCAGCCGCACCCATGCCTCCGAGACCAATTACCGCTACCTCGTAGCGCACGCACCCTCCCAGAAATAAGAGAGCCTTCCTTTCTGGAAGGCTCCCGCGGTTCCCATCATGGTCCAACCGCTTGCGACAGGCCCGAGCAGAGAGAGAAGGCCGGTCGCACCGATGTACACCCTGAAGGGTTTATCGGCAGTAGAGGCTCCGTCGAGTAGGAGGCAGGTCGACTTGGCCGTCGACTGGTTTGGCCAGCAGCGACTGGAAGATCCCCAGCCGTCCAGATCCGAAGCCCTGCGCGCTGCCGGCCATGTAGAGGCGCCACGTGCGATAGCTCTGTTCGCCGGCAGCCGCGATCGCCGCGTCATGGTTCGATTCCAGCCGGGCCACCCACGTCCGCAGCGTGCGCGCGTAGTGCTCGCGCAAATTCTCGACGTCGCGTACTTCAAAGCCGTTATGCTCCGCAATGCTCAGCGCGTCGGAAACCGCAACGAGTTCGCCGTCGGGAAAGACGAAGCGCTCGATGAAGCCACTCGCACTTCCGTCCTTGCGACCCTCGCTTTGATCCGAGATGCCGTGGTTGAGGAACAAGCCGCCGGGGCGCAGCGCGTCGTACGCGGCGCGGAAGTATTCCGGCAGCCTAGCGCGGCCGACGTGTTCGAACATGCCGATGCTCACGATTTTGTCGAACTGCTCGCCGCGAAGCTCGCGATAGTCGCGCAACTCGACGCGCGCGCGATTACCCACGAACGCGGCTGCGATTCGCCGTTGCGCTTCGTCGTGTTGCGCTTGCGATAGCGTAATCCCCAGCACGTGAGCGCCGTAGCGTTCCGCGGCGCGCACGACTAACGTACCCCAGCCGCAGCCGATGTCCAACAGCCGTTCTCCGGCTTTGAGGCGAAGTTTATCCAGCGTGTAGTCCAGTTTCGCCGATTGCGCCGCGTCGAGCGTTTCAACGCCGTCGTCGTAGTACGCGCACGAATACACCAGCTCGCGATCGAGGAACGTGCGATAGAACTCGATCGGCTGATCGTAATGAAATCCGATTGCCTCACGATCGCGCTCTCGCGAGTGCACGCGTCCGTGCAGCTTGGCTTCGCGCAACTCCGGAAGCTCGCACTTCGGCAACCGGCGCAGCGCGCGTAAGAGCGCGACCGAGCGCGGCAGCGAGATCGCGGCGCTCGCGTGCAGCAACGTGTCGACCGCACGTTCGACGTCGCCGTCGATGTCGAGGAGGCCGGCGGCAAACGCGCGACCGGCATTAACATCGACCGGCGGCGAAAACGCGGCGCGCAGCGCGCCCACGTCGTTGACGCGCAGCACGAAACGCTCGGACCCGAGGGCCGGCAGCCGCGTTCCGTCCCAGAACGCAACGCCGAAACCGCTGAGGTACGCATCCCCGAAAAGCTCGCGCAGGGCCCGATCGGCCGCGGCGAGGTGCGGACCGGCATAATCTTTGCGCCCAACGAGCATACGAATAGTCTACCCGGCACCACGGATGGGTATCGGCAGCGAGCGTACCTCTTACAAGGGGACTTTTAGCTGCGACATCTCCGACTCTAACTCGCGTAAGACGGCGTACTCGGAGGCCGTCGGGGCCGCGTCCGCGGTGGCGGCCAGGTCGGCAAGAGAAATCAGGCGGCCGTAGAGTTGCTGCGGGAAGCGCAGCGCGTCTTCATCCTGCGCGTCTTCGGGATTGTAGAGTTGATGCTCGAGCGCGCTGTCGCCCTTGGCTTTTTGGATCGCTCTGGTAACCGCGACGATGTCGCGGCGGGCGCGCAGCAGAAACGCTAACTGCTCGCGCAGCGCGCCGGTCGAAGCGCGCGAGCGCGGATCGGGAACGACGTCCACGGGCGCACGCGCGCTATGCCCGCCGGCGCTCACCTCGATCGTGTACGGGCCGGGAAGCGCCAGCGGACCCGCGAGTCCATCGCTGCGCCAGGGAGAAACGCCTTTGACGGGCTCCAAGTTGTCGTAACGCAGATTCCACCACGCCCGGTTCACTCCGGCGGCCACATCCGAAGCGGTTATCGTTCGAATCAGCTTACTGCCGTCGTACACGCGGATCGTCGCCTTCTTATCGGAAGGCGCCGCGGCGAGCCAGAAGTTCACGTCGGCGCCGTAATGCGGGTTCTCGCCGACGAACTGCGCGACCGAGCCATTCCCTGCGCGACGGAATCGATAGGCGGCCCGCAATGAAAACACGTGCAGCGCGCTCTCGCGTATCGACGCGTTCATCTCTTGCAGCGGCCGTAGATCGTCGAAGATCCAGAGACCGCGACCGTGCGTGCCGACGACCAGGTCGTCGAATCGCCGCTGTACCGCGAAATCGTACACCGGCGCAACCGGCAAACCGCTCGTGAATCGCTGCCAGCTTCCGCCTTCGTCATACGAATACCAAAGGCCGGTCTCGGTGCCGGCGTAGAGCATCCCACGACGACTGGGATCGGGGCGGATCATCCGCGTGAAAGCGTTGTCCGGAAGTCCATCGGAAATAGGTTTCCACGTCTTGCCGTAATCGTGGGTGACGTAAAGGTACGGCGCGTAGTCGCCCCACTTGTGCGCGTCGGCAGCGAGATAAGCGGTCGCCGCATCGAACGGCGACGGCGAAACGTAGTCGACCCGCGGCCATCGCTGCTGCGGAACCGCAAGCATCGCTGCGGGCGTGACGTTCGTCCAATGGTGACCGCCGTCGCGAGTCAACCAGACGAAACCGTCATCGGTTCCGGCCCAGATCAAGCCGTCGCGCCGCGGCGAGGGGCCGATGCAAAAAACAACGTCGTAATACTCGACGCTGGTTTGATCGGCGGTGATCGGCGTGCCGGAGGTTTGCTGGCGGGGCTTGTCGTTGCGCGTGAGATCCGGACTGATGGGACGCCACCTCGTGCCGCCGTCGTCAGTGGCAAAGATCCGGTTGCCGCCCATATATAAGCGATGCGGATGCTGGGGTGAAAGCGCTAACGGCGCCGTCCATTGAAAGCGGTAGCGTAGAGGTGCGGCCGCCCAACCCATGACGTCGAGCGGCCAGACCGGAATTTCGCGTGCCTGCATCGTGCGCCGATCGTAACGCGTGACCGACCCACCGTAGCTGTCGGCATAGATGACGTCGGGGTCATCGCGTTGGAAGAGAATCCAGCCGCTTTCCCCGCCGCCCGCATCAAAGAAGTCGTCGGGCGAGATGCCGCCGCGATCGAGTTTATCGCTCGGACCGCAGGCGCTCCCCTCGTCCTGGTCCTCCGAGCACACGTCGTATGGAACGCGGTCGTCGACGTCGACGTGATACGACTGCGAGTCGGCGATTTGCGCGTTGCGCCACGTGAGCGCCGCGCTATCGCTGACCTCGGCGCCGTCGTCGGAAGCCGCGATCATGCGCGAGGAGTTTTGTGGATCGATCCAGAGCTGATGGTAATCGCCGCCGCGCGTGTGTTTGAGCGCCTTGGCGTGCGCACCCGCATCGTCGGTGCGCATCATCTGCACCGACATGAAGTAGACACGATCGGCGTTTTTCGGATCGACGCTAAGCGATGTGAAATAGAACGGGCGTTGGTCGATGGCGTGCGACGCGTTGACCATCGTCCAGGTCTTCGCGCCGTCGTCGCTGCGCCAGAGAGTGCCTTGCGCCGACTCAATGAGCGCGTAGACTCGGCGCGGGTTGCTCGGCGCAAACGCAACGGCGATTCTTCCCGTCACTCCCGAGGGGAGCCCGTTGCCCTGCAGGTGCGTCCAGTGGTCGCCGCCGTCGGTCGAAAGGTAGAGACCGTCGCTTGGTCCACCGCTGGTTAGATGGTAGGGTGTCCGCCATCCCTCCCACATGCCGGCGAGCAACACCTTAGGATCGGCGGAATCGATTGCGATGCTCGAACTGCCGGTGCGCTCGTCGGTGAAGAGTACGCGCTGCCACGTTTTGCCGCCGTCGACGGTCCGATAGATGCCGCGGTCTTGGCTGGGTGCGAACGCGTTCCCGAGCGCGGCGACGTAGGCACGATCGGGATTGGCGGGATCGACGGCAGCCGCAGCGATATATTGCGTCGCGTCCAATCCGGTATGGATCCACGTTTTGCCGGCATCGGTAGACTTCCAGACGCCGTCTCCGTACGCGACGTCATTGCGCAGGTTTGCTTCGCCGGTTCCGATGTAGATGGTCGACGGCGACGACGGTGCGACCGCGATTGCGTTTACCGAGCTCACCGGCCGATCGTTAAAGATCGGCGACCACGTCGTTCCGCTGTCGGTGCTCTTGAAGAGTCCGCCCAATCCGCCGGCATAATAGGTCGAGTAATCGCCGGACACTCCGCTCACGGCATCGATTCGGCCGCCGAGGGGACCGATGGTGCGAAACTTCACCGCTGCAAACGGATCGCCGGCGGGCGGCGCCGCCGCGAGCAACGCGAACGCCGCGAGCGCGCAGCCGGCGCGCACGGTGCGAGTCAGTAGTTCCATTGCGCGGTATCGCTGCCGCCTGAGTCGGCCTTAACTTCCCGTGCCATTGCCTCGAGCAGGGCCGCCCACGTCATCGGATGCCATCCGTGCCCCTTCAGCGGCCGTCCGTATTCGAACGTTCCGCCGAACGGCGGGCGTGCGCCGTCCAGAAAATCTTGCACGGCGTAGACGGAAAGGTTGAGATAATAGCTGTCCATGTCGCCGACGAAAAAGTGGAGCTTGGCGTGCAGATCGGGTGCTAGCTGCGGCCAGCGCGAGCGCAGGTCGTATCCGAGGTCGTAGCCGTTGTCGCGCATCGACTTGGCAACCGTTTTGTCGATCTCGCCGGTTTGCATGTTCCATAGCGGCAGCGGATAGCCGTCGCCCCCGATCGGATCGAAAATCGACCACCAGCCGTCGAGTTGATAGGCGGAGCGCCCGTGCGATCCCATGACTTCTTCGTACTGGCTCAGCTCGCGTTGCGTCGAGAGTACTTGCCCATTGGGTTCGCGGCTCCACGGTCGCGCGTAGGTGTGCCAAGGATTGTCGGGCAAACGCATGCCGAAGGCGTTGTCATCCTTATATATGTCGATGAGTTGGAAGTGACGGAAATCGATCGGGTCGGGATCGAAGACATATGCAGCACCAAAGAACTTGGGATGGAACACGTCTAGCGCGAGCGACTCCCAACCGCCGGTCGAGCCGCCTTCGAGAATGCGCGCGTAGGGTTTTTGCAACACGCGAAAATGCGATTCAAGGTAGGGGATGAGCTCCTTCATGATGGCGTCGCCAAACGGACCGCACGCGGCTGAGTTGACGGCATAGGAGTCGTCGAAGAACGGGCACGGGTGCTGCCACGTGATCATCAAGAACCGCGGAAAATGTGCGGAGTTCCACGCTTCGTAAAACTCGTAACCCGTTCCCAGTCCCGAACGCTTGCCTGCGGCGGCCGCCGCCGGCGTTTCGGTGCTCTTGTCCGTCGTGAAATCCCACGGAACCGGCTGGTAAAAGTGACCCTGATTGTAGACGACCGGGTATTTCGACTTAGGATGTGATGCATATCCCCTCGGCAACAGGACCGTAGCGCCGAGATAGAACGGCGTGCCCCAAAACTTTGTCAGGGTCGGACTCTGGATCCGTACGTGCTTGATCCACGGCGTGTCGGTATCGTAACCTTCTCCGCCAAGGAGATCCGCCAGATCCTTGGACGAGATCACTTTGTCGAGATCGAGATGGAGCGTCGTTCCCGCGGCGGGATCGAAATGCACGCGCGCTACGCTGCTATGTAAGTTGCCCGGCGAAAGCGAGAAGACTTGGCCGTCCCATTGCTCGTGCGCCCAGATCGTGTGACCGTCGGCGCGATGAAACTGTGTGTAAACGTTGGCCACGGCTTCCACATAGTAGTCGCCAGCCGGTATGTCGGCCAATGTCTTGATCGGGAAACCCGGCGTCGACGCGTCGATCGTCGCGTTCCGTCCCGGCGCGAGCGCGTCGACGTCGACACCGAAGAACGGCGGCGACTCTTCGGGCGAGAGCACTTGGATGCGCGGATCGGGCTTGGCCGCATTGGTGAAAATCACATAGACGCGCCCCGTAAGCGGCGTCGAACGTACCGATGCCGGAAATGAAAGCTCGACGCTGGGGCTACGATCGGCGGCCAGCGCCGGAGTGCACCCGGCAAGCAGCGCGAGCGCTAGCCATTGTAGGCGCTTCACGGTTGGGCCGGGGGAAACTGCGAGGTGACTTTGCCGGATGCGTCGAGGAACTGCAGCGCGGCTTGACCCTCGGCGGTGACGTACATCTTGATGCGCGGCTTGCCGTTTGCGTCGTCGAGCACAACCTGCGACGTGTTGTCGGTGTCGTAGCCGAACATGAACCGCCTGTTCCCGCCGAATCCGGGATGCGCGGCGGCGAACGCTCGAAGCTGTGCGGGCGTATACGTTTGCAACTGCTCGAGCGTCTTCTGGAACTCGGGAGTGTGCATGTTCGGACGATTCCAGCCGATCATGAACGCGTAGGTTTTGCCGTTGTCGTTGCCGTTGTCGACTTGCAGCATCTGGTCGGTGACGACCGAATCGTACGAAAGCGTACTGGCTGACTCATATGTGCCGTTAGCGGCAATTCGTCCGGCCCAGTCCAGCGCGCCTTGCTCGTCGCCTTGCTGATTGTAGAAGACGATGCCGTTGGAATCGGCGCCGCCCTGGCGTTTCCACACTTTGCCGTTGACGATGGGCGGCGGAAAGTCGTCGTGATCGGTGATGATCATCGCCAGCTTTCCCTCGCGATCCGTCACGTCGATCCGATGCACCGTAATGGTATCGAACGAGGCTTTCTTCGCCGCCGCGACGGCTCCGATTAAGAACGCGCCGGCGAGCATCGTCATGACCAGCGCGTAATAGCGCAGCAAGCGCATCTCCCTGCGAATCGCCTTGATTTGCACCTCGATATCGATCCTCCGACAAATTTGGCTAAGGAAGTGGAAGGTGTTGCACCATCCACCCGACCCAGGTTTCGTCAACGGCGCGGTTTTGCACCGGGTCGGAGGGATGATGACCGTTGGCCGGTATCGCGACGAACTCGACCGTCTTCCCGAGATCGCGCAACGCGGAAAAGAACTCATACGCCTGGGGCGCCGGAGCGCGAGAATCGCCGGTATCGCTCAGAATGAGCGTTGCGGCTTTGACGTTGGCGGCATAGGTAACGGGGGAGCTTTGCCGGTAGGCTTCCAGGCCGCCGGGGTTCCACGGCGTCATTCCCCCGAACAAGTACGGCATGTAGCTGTCGATTTGGCTCAGCGTATACTGCATGACCGCGTCGTCGACCGCCGCGCCCGACACGGCCGCTTTGAAGAGATCGTAGTGCGTTATCAGCCACGACGTCAGCCAGCCGCCGGCCGACCATCCGGAGACGCCGATACGGGATTCGTCGATTTCCCCGCGCGCTTCCAGTGCGTGAACTGCCGCTACGACGTCGGTTCCGGGGCCTAACGGCGGTTCGCGACCGATGATCGCATGCGCGTACGCAAAACCGTTGTCGTCGCTGCCGCGGTAGTTGGGCTGCAGAACGAACGCACCGTGCGCGGCAAGCATTTGCACGAGCGGACTGAATGCGACCGTCGACGCCTCCGACGTTGGACCGCCGTGAATGACGAGCACGAGTGGATATTTTTTGCCGGCGGCATAGCCGACGGGGTACGTCAGCGCGCCGTACTCGATGAATCCGTCGTTTTGCCATTGAAACTCGTGCGTCGGCGGCAAGCCGAGATCGGCGATCGCCCGATTGTAATCGGTCATCCTGACCGGCGGTTCGTTTGTGCCGGGCGCAAGATAGTAGAGCTCCGATGGGGACGTCGGCGTACTTCCGATCAGCGCAACCGCACCGTTGCGCGCGACGCTTGCACCTCCGAACTGCACGTCGCCCAGATCGACGCGACGCACCTTTCCGCCGGATGCCGACCATAAGGCACGCGTCGTGCGATCGGCCGCGCCGAGCAGCAGCGAGCCATCGGGAGTCCAGTCGACGAAGTCCACGTCGCGATCCAGTCCCGGTGCGGGATTGCGGCTGCTGCCGCCGATGGAAACGACGGCCGGATCTTGATGTGTGACGAACGTATGGTCGCGGCCTTGCGTGAACGCAAGCTCGTGGCCGCGCGGCGCGAATACCGGTGACAGGCCCCAGCTGTCTTCGCCGACGACGGATACCTGTTTGGTCGCTACGTCGACCGCCGCGACGCGCGAATGGAGGATGTCGTCGAAACGCGCGCCCGGCAGACGTTCGAAAGCGATGTAGCGTCCGTCGGCCGACCACGATATGCGATCGGCGTAGATGCTCCACGCGCCTTCGGTCAAACGTTCGGGCGCCGAACCTGCCCGCAGATTCTGCACCCACAAATGCGACGGAACCGGTAGTTTGCGCGTCGTGAACCCGTCGTCGCCGACTTTGAAGAGGTCGTCGTGCGGGCCGAGCGGTCCGCCGTCGTGCGCATCGTCCTGCGTGACGTACGCGATCGCGGCACCGTCCCGCCGCCATGCGTACGTCTCGACGCCGTTCTTTGCGTGCGTTACGGGTTGAGCGTCGCCGCCGTTCATCGGAAGCACGAAGACTTGCGGCGTCGCCGCCTCGCCCGTGCCGGCGGGAGCGACGAACGCGAGACGCGTTCCGTCGGGCGACCACTGCGGGTCGCCCACGTCGTCGCGGCCGTACGTAAGCACCCGCTGCGCGTGAGTCGCAACGTTGACGAGCACGAGCTCGCTGTCGTAATCGTCTTTTTTGGCGTTGACGCGGCTGACGGTGACGACGATCTCTTTGCCGTCAGGCGCAATCCGCGCATCGGACACGCCGACGATCTTATAATAATCGCCGAACGTCATACCCGCCGCCGCGGATGCGGCGGGCCACAGACAGGCACAGAGCCCGAGCGCGAGCGCGTTAGGGATTCGGGCCAAGCTGCTGGATGACCTGAAAGCGGAGCGTCGTCGGGCCATAGTTACCTCCCACCGTCGGACCGGATTGGGGAATGATTACCCGGTCCTTCGCCGGCACCAGCGACGTGCAGACGGTACCGGCCGCGCCCTGATACGGCGTGCCGTATTTTCCGACGCATTGTGGTTGCAGCGGTGCTGCGATTCCGCCGAAATAGTTGGTCCAGCGCTGGTTGTAGGAGCCGAAGATGTTGTCAGCTGAAATCTGGATCGCCGTTCCCTGCCGAATCGGTTCTCGAATGGCAGCCGATTCGACGAAGAACGCCGGCCGGCTGTAGGCGTTGTTCGGACCGTAATAGGTGATCCCGGCGTTCCAGTACGTTCCCCACCGCGTTCGATAGTTGAGTTCGGTGTAGCCCATGCTGTAGGGAACCGAAACGCTGTTGACGGTATTCCAGCCGAGTCCGCTGGACTGGAAGTTGACGTTGGGAATGATGCCGAGGTTGGTGCTGTAGTTGAGCGGCGTACATTGGTTTGCCGGAACGTTGGTGCAGTAGAATCCCGGGGGCAGATTATAGGTGTACGCTCTTTGCAATGAGCCTTGGAACTTAAATCCCCATCCCGCGGCGGGCGCCTGGGCGATACCGAATTCGATGCCTTCGTAGCGCGCGTGCCCGAGATTCGCGACTTTCGACCCGTAGAGCGGATAGCCGGTCGTGCCGCCCGGCGGCACGTAGTCGTTCGTAACCAAGAACGTCGACGGTAAGAACATGTTGTACAGATTCTCTTGGTACAGGTCGATCGAAACCGACATCGATCGCTCAATTCGCTTGTCGACGCCGAGATCGTAGCCGAACGCGGTTTCGGGCGCGATCGCGCCGTTGTTTAAGTCTTGGGTATAGCCGGCCGACGGAACGCCGTTGATGTTTTCCTGCGGCGCCGAACCCGGCGATGACAAGAGGCCGAGATACGGCGGCGCGACCGATGCACCCGCGGAGAGCCGCCACGAAATGTTTTGATCCGGCTGCCAGGTCACGGCAAAACGCGGAGCATTGTAGCCGCGCGTCGCGTCCTGCCACGTGCTGCCGCCGTCGTCGGTGAAGTGGCTCGAGTATTGAATGAAGTAGTCGGAGAGGCTTGCGAACACGTGCTTGGCGACGAAGAAGCGGTCGCGCAGGGTTTCGGTGGTAAAGAGCTGGCTGGCTCCACGCGGAAGCGGATACTGCGGAGGCAGTCCCGTCGTGGGTATGTTGCTGAAAGCGTACGAGTCGTGATGCGAGCGGTCGAGCGAAATCGTGAAGTCGCCGCCGTTCTCGCTGGTGGTTTCCAGCAGAACCGAGCCGCCGCGCAGATGATCGTTCTCCAGCGATTGGTTGGTGGCGTTGAACGTCGAAAACGTGGCGTTCTGCCCGTTGAAGTAGGTCATGACGGGGGCGACCGTCGCACCGCCCGAGGTCTTGCAGCCGAACGCGCTTGAAGAGGTTATCGTGATCGTCGTGCCCGTCGGACAGAGCGGAGCGCCTCCCCACGTCTTTCCGCCGAAGACGAACGGCGCGTTTTCGGGCGTATTTAGGTAGACCGAATCGAGGTCCGCCATGTCGAAGTAGCGCGCGAGCGCGGTCCACCGGCCGAACGACGTCCGAAACTCGGCTTGATAGAGGTTCTGCTGCGTCGACTGGTCCTCTGGTTGAAAAGCGCTGAGATCGAACGGGATCTCGTTCCCCGATGGCACCGACCCGTGGTAGCCGGCCGGCGGCTGGAACACCGAAAAGCTTCCGCTATTCCCAACTGGGCCGAGCGATGTGGCGCCGATGCCGCCGAGATCGGCAAAGGCTTGCCCGCCCAGGTAGCTTAGTGTCAGCGAACTGCTCGGTGAAAAGTTGAAGCGCAGTTTTCCGAGTTCCGCCTTCGAGTCGTAGGCGGTGTTGAGTCCCCAACAGCACACGTAGAACGGCTCCGCAAACTGCAGCTGACCGACCGTGCCGACGTACTTGTAGTAACGGCCCGGTGGCGCCGGCGCGGCGACTTCCGGAACGCCCGCGTAGTACCGGCCGTTGACTTTCCAGCTGAACGGGTCTCCGGCGATGAGATAGAGTTGCGAGCCCGCGACTTGGTAGTTTTGCAGCGGGCCCGGCGCGCCGTTGGTGGAGTATCCGAATGCGTAATCGACGACGTGAGAAGGCGTCGAACCGGTCGCCGTAAACGTCGTCGAGAAACCGCCGTAGTTGTCGGTTCCGAGTACGATGTTCTCTTGCGGCGTACGGGTAGGCTGCAGCGTGATGTAGTTTGCGGTGCCGCCGATCGCGTAGTTGATCTCCGGTCCCATGTATCCGGGGCCTTTGACGACTTCGACGTTTTGCAGCAGCCCCGGACTCAAATAGATTGGGTTGAACGAGCCGTTGAGCGAGATCGGTGCCGGGTGGCCGTCGATGAGCGACTCGGTTTCATATGGAAGAGCACCGCGGATTTGCACCGTTTGCGGGCTGCCTTGATCCGCGCCGTTGTTGTTTTCCGGAGAACCCCACGCGATGACGCCCGGCGTTTCGTTGAGCACCTTCGTCACCTGGACTTGACCTTGGTCCGCGAAGACTTCGTTGCTGATCGTATCGATCGCCGCGGCCGACGTGTTGATCTGCGCGTAACCGGGCGCGGTCGTGGACACGCGTGCGATCGTTCGCAGCGACGAAAACGATTGGCTCACGAGAACGACGCTGACGGTCGCCGTCTCGCCGATAAAGGCGTCGACGATGGTCTGGTATTGCGCGAAGCCGCCTTTCGAAACGACCACGGTGTATTCGCCGGCCGGCACCACATCGAAGTGAAACGCGCCCTTCGCGTCGCTCGACGTGCGCAGGTTCGGCGGTCCTTGCAAGACGACGGTCGCACCGCTGACGGGCCGTCCGTCGGCGTCGCGAACGGTTCCTACGATCTGACTGGTTGTCGCGGCGCGCGCGATCGAAGATGAAAGCGCCATGACCGTCGCGAGAAGCAGGGCTCCGCACAGTAACGGTTTGGTCCGCCTCGTTAGCATCCGACACCACGCTTTCTTCGCCGGAAAAAAGTTACACAACGCGATATAAAGGCGTCCCACGAAGAGGTTCCGAAGTCCTTTCAAACCCCTGGCAATTGTATATCAAAAATCCGTTGAAGAAGGGCTAGTTATGGCCGAATCCGACCTCGATAGCATCGATTGGCGAATCCTTGCCCTCTTGCAGAGCAATAGTAGGCTTTCCAATGCGGATATTGCGGGGCAGGTTGGACTTTCACCGTCGCCGTGCCTGCGCCGCGTACGCCGCTTGGAGAAGGCGGGTTACATCGCGGCGTACCGCGCCGTGCTCGATCCTCGCGCGCTGGGTTTCAGCGTCATCGCGTTTGCGCGCTTGACCGTAGAGTGGCCGCGCGCGAAAACCCTGCGCGACGAAATTCGCCGCTTGCCGCAGGTGGTCGCCTGCTATATCCTCACTGGCGAACAGGGTGTTCTGCTCAAGATCGTCGCACGCGATCTCAACGAGTACGCCAACTTCCTCTTCAACGTGATGTACAGGTTGCCGGGCGTCAACGGCATTCAGTCGAGCGTGCTGCTCGAGAGCGTAAAGTCGTCCGAGCTGACGCCGCTCCCAATCGAGGGAGAGCCGCAGGCCCGGCGTCCTCGCAAGCGTCGCTAGCCCTGCGCCCAGCGCCAGCGCGCGACGTTCCAAAAGACGCAGTCGATCGAGCCCGACGGTCCGCGCAACCGTTTATCGAATGCATCGAGCTCGCGACGCTGGTAAAGCAGGACGATCGGCAAGCGCGCGTAGAGCATCGATTGAAGGCGCGCGTAGATCTGCTTGCGCGTGCCGGTAACGTAGGTCGCGGCGCCCGCGTAGAGCAGCGCATCTAGACGGCGATCGCAGATACGCGACTTATTGTAGCCGTTCGGCGGCACGGCGGCACACGCAAACTGGTCGGTCGTATCGGGATCGTCGCCGTTCACGAACGAGTAGAGCGCCATGTCGAACTTCCCGCCGTAGATGGGACCGCCGAGTTGGGTCGGCGCCCCGAACTGCGTGACGTTGTATTGCTTGATGCTGACGCGAACGCCGGCGGCGCGCTCGTATTGCGCGATTTGATCGGCGGCGATTGCTTCGCCGAGCACCCCCGCTTGAATCGCGAGCAAGACGCTAAACGGCCGGTGTCGCGCAGCCAGAACGGCGCGTGCGGCGGCCGGATCGTAGCTGACGTCGGGATAGCGCCGCGGGTCGAACGCCCACAGGAAGAGTCCACGACCCGCCGCGCGTGCGTCGAGTGCGCCGCCATACGACTTACGAACGAGCGCGTCAAGATCGATGGCCTCAGCCATCGCGTGCCGTACGGCCGGGTCGCCGACGGCGGGATGTTGTGTATTGAAGATCAGCGCGCCGACCGCGCTTACCGGACGATCGAGGACGTAGTAGCCGCGCAGCGCGCGCAGTTGCGGATACTGCGCGTAGTCTTGCTCGTTGAAGTATGCCTGGATTTCGTGCGTCTGAAGCTGATTTGTCGCTTCCTGCGGATCGGGGATGAAGCGCACGACGAGCTTTCGGATCTTCGGCTCGCCTAAGAAGTACTTGGGATTGGCGTGCATCTCCACGCGATCGCCGTGCAGCCACGCGTCGACGACGTAGGGTCCCGAGCCGATCGGCTTCTGGTTGAACGCAAGGTGATTGAAGTCAGGATAGCGCGCTAGCAGATGTTCGGGAAGGATCGGAAAGCCTTGAGGCGCCAGCACCGAGGTCAGGATCGGGGCGAACGGTCGATTGAGGCGCAGCACCAGCGTGTCGTCGCCGACTGCGCTCGCATTTGCGATGCGGTCGTAGCCGAAACGCGTCTGAACGTTGTTGGCGGGATTGAGGACCGCTTGAATCGACCAAACGCAGTCGCGCGCGGTGAGCTTGACGCCGTCGGCAAAGTGCGCGTCGCGACGGAGATGGTAGACGATCGTCAGTCCGTCGCGGCTAATACCACCGTTTTGCAGCGTCGGCACGTCGGTTGCAACGTCGCCGACGAGCCGATCCCGATCGTCGTATTTGAGGAGAT
>DASRSM010000043.1:0-3693 GCA_035656415.1 Vulcanimicrobiaceae bacterium
GTCGACGTCGCGAACAGCCACGGGATGCACGCCTGGCCGCTCGAGATCTTCCTGGGCTTGACCTACCTGGACTACACGGACGATCCGACCAAAGAACTGCACCGCGTCAACGGCGGCACCGGCGGCCAGCAGATACTGACACAAATCGGCATCTAGCCGGGTATGTAGCTATCATGGCTACTACGATGGGCGCCCGCGATCTGTTTCGTATGGTGCGCCAAGGCCTCGACGTCCGCTCGGTCCACGCGCACGTCCGCCGGCCCTTCCGCTTTTTGCTGTGCGGCGACCCCGGGCTCGTTGCCGAACTGCGCGCGCTCCTGCTCTCGGGAACGAGCGACGAGCCGGTGCCCGCCGACGCTGCCGCGTGCTTGGAAACGATTTATCCGCACACGTTCGTCGCCGACGGTGCGGGCGACGTCCGCGCCGCGATCTTTCTCGGACGGCGCGGCGACACGCCGAACCTGGAACCGCTGCGCGCGCTGAAGATCCCGATTCTCGCGGTAACGGTCGAGGCCGAAGCGTTACCATCATCACCGAACTCGCTGCCGGCCGCCGGCAACATCGGCGAGTACACGGTGCCCGCGATCACGCGCGAAGCGCTGCGCCAACGCGTCTTCGCGCATCTGGTCGATGCCGCACGCGGCGTCGAGATCGCCGTCGGACGCCGTTTGCCGCCGCTTCGCGAAAGCGTCGCGGCCAAGCTCACGCGCGACGCGGCCGCAAATGCGCTGAAGGTTTCGATTGCGAGCGCGGTGGTCGATCACATTCCCGTGCTCGGCGTAGTGCTCGGTGCGGTCGCTTCCGCCGGCGACATGGTTGCGATCACCGGGATTCAGATGATGCTCATGCTGCACATCGAAGCCGCTTACGGACGCGATCCCGACGTGCAGCGTATGTGGCAGTTGCTGCCGGTCGTCGGCGCCGGCTTCGGATGGCGTGCGCTGGCGCGCGAAGTTTCCGGCTTCATCCCGGTGGCGGGTATCCCGCTCAAAGGGGCGATCGCCTACGCCGGAACGATCGTCGTCGGCGAAGGCGTAGCGTTCTTTTTAGAACACGGCAAGCACATGAGCAAAGGCCAGGCCGCGCAGATCTACGAGCGTACGAAGGAAGACACGCTGCGTTTTGCGCGCGACTTCGTCAGCAAGCTCAAGAACAAAGAATAGCCGCTTGCGCGGCACGATCGAGCAGCAGCTTTTGGTCGCGCGCGTTCTGGGCCATCGCGGCCGCGCGCTCGAACTCCGCACGCGCTTCGTCGAACCTTCCGAGTTTGAAAAAGAAATCTCCGACGACGCTGGGCAGCAAGTGATAGGCACGCAGCGACGGATCGTCGCGCAGCGGTTCCACGATTTCCAGTCCGGCCTCGGGTCCGAACGCCATTCCTACGGCGACGCCGCGGTTGAGCTCGACGACGGGACTCGGCGTCACGTGCGCGAGCGCGTCGTAGAGTGCCGCTATTTCTCGCCAGTCGGTTTCTTCGGGCGACGACGCGCGAGCGTGACACGCGACGATCGCGGCTTGCAGTCCGTACGGCCCCAACGCTCCTAGTTCGCGCGCTCGGTCCAAGGCGGCTAAACCCCGCGCGATCAGCAATCGATTCCACTTGCCGCGATCTTGATCGAGAAGCAATATCGGTTCGCCGTTCGGACCGAGTCGAGCCGGCAGGCGTGACGCTTGAATTTCCATCAACGCTACTAATGCGTGGACTTCGGCTTCGCCCGGCACGAGTTTTGCGAGCATGCGTCCGAGCCGCAACGCGTCTTCGACGAGCTCGGGCCGAAGCACGTCGCTGCCGGCCGTTGCCGAGTAGCCCTCGTTGAAAATGAGGTAAATGACTTCGAGTATCGAGGACAGGCGTCCGCGCCGCTCCGCACCGGCAGGCACTTCGAAGGGCACGCCGGCTTCGTAGAGCGTTCGTTTTGCACGTACGACGCGCTGCGCGATCGTCGGTTCGGTTGAAAGAAACGCGCGCGCGATTTCGGCCGTCGTCAAGCCGCCCAGCAGCTTGAGCGTCAGCGTGACGCGTGCCTCTCTCGATAGTACCGGATGGCAAGCGACGAACATCAAGCGCAACATGTCGTCGTCGATCTCTTCGTACGTGGCGGTAAAATCAGGCTCTACGCCCGCGTCGCCGGCACGCGTCGCCTCCGTTTTGTCGCGCAGCGTTTTTTCGCGGCGAAAGGCATCGACGGTCCGGCGCTTCGCGGTCGTCATCAGCCACGCGCCCGGATTGCGCGGGATGCCCTCGTCGGGCCACTGCGTGAGCGCCGCGACGAAGGCATCCTGCGCCAGATCTTCCGCTCTTCCAACGTCACCGCCGAGCATACGCGCGAGCGTAGCGATGACTTTCGGCGATTCGATCCGCCAGATCGCCGCCAACGTATCGTTGACGCTCACCCGGGCGTCGGCGAAACCTCGTGAACCATTGCCGTTGCGTTGCCGGCGATTTCGAGGAAGCGATTCGTCCAGTCGAGCGCCTCGTCGCGATCCTTTACTTCCATAAGCGCGAAGCCGCCGATCAGTTCTTTGGATTCCGTAAACGGCCCGTCGGTAAGAGAATTGCGGCCATCCTTGCGCACGGCGGTAAACTCCGCCATCCCCGGATGACGCCCGCCCGTATCGAGCAGAACGCCTTTGGCGCGCATCTCGGCGATGAGCGCCTGCATGCGCTGCATACGTTCGTCGGTGAACGGCTCCAGCTTGGAGAAATCCATCGTGGTAATCGAAAGAAACTTCATTTCGATCCTCCCGAAAGACGTTCTGCACGCTCGCGTATTTCGGGAGTGGCGTTGTCGCCGAAATCCTCGAGCTCGTAACACTGCCGAATCTCGATCGTCGCGGCATGGTGGAACGGCACATGCGTGAAGCGCTCGACGACCTCGGCGTGCGACTTGCCTTGCACGATCCAGAATCCGGCAACCAGCTCCTTCGTCTCGGCGAACGGACCGTCGGTGACCGTTACGCGTCCGTGATCGTAGCGAACGCGCGTGCCCTTCGACGAGGGCCGCAGCCCGTCGGCACCCAGCAGCACGCCGTCTTTGGCAAGCTGCTCGTTGAACTTGCCCATCGCCTCGAGCTGTTCGCTCGTCGGCAGCATGCCCGCTTCGCTGTCGTTGGTAGCTTTGACCAATACTACGAATCTCATGAACCTCAATCTCCTGTGGGTGGTGTTTTGCCTAGACGTCGAACGGGCCGGCCGATTTTCGACACGGGTAGGGTTGAGGGCCGAAAAATTTATAGCCTTTCGAGCAAGGCCTCGTCGTCCAACCCGCGCAGCTCGGGAGGAACGCGCTCGCGGACGCGGGCCGCCAGCTTGCCTGCCAGCGCATCGCGCCGTTCCGGCGTGAGCGCTTCGCGGCGCTCGATAAACTGCTTTACAAGAGCCCGCTCTTCGCCCGAGAGGTACTGCGTCGGCGCGTAAGCGGGCGCGGCGTTGACGTTTTCTTCGGGCACGCGAAGCGCGATCGCGGACTCGCGTACCACGATCGTACCCG
This sequence comes from Vulcanimicrobiaceae bacterium, assembly GCA_035656415.1. GTDB lineage: Bacteria > Vulcanimicrobiota > Vulcanimicrobiia > Vulcanimicrobiales > Vulcanimicrobiaceae > JAFAHZ01. The sequence goes on from DASRSM010000043.1 coordinate 3,492, forward strand.
CAGCGTAGTCACCCAACCGCTTGTTTTCGGGTGAAAGCACCATGCTGACCGCGGAGAGTGCGTAGTAGCCGAACGCGAACTCGCCGATGCGAATGAGATTCCGGATGACGGACGCACCGAGGTCTACGGGATACCCGCCGTCGCGCACGACTCGAATGCTCAGCGCCCATTTTCCCGGCGTTTTGCCGTTCCACAGCGTCTC
>DASRSM010000044.1:0-21308 GCA_035656415.1 Vulcanimicrobiaceae bacterium
ACGCCGCCCAGTTATTTCTCACCGGATTGGTATCCGGCGAGAGACCGTTGCCGCCCGTATTGAAAACGACCCAGTATTGATAGGTAGAAAAGTCGAATGGGGCCGCGACGTCAAACTTGATCGTCATGAAGCCGGGATTTGCGCCGCCGGCTCCCAGCCCGGGAGGATTCGGCGTAACCTGGCGTCCGCAAGCCACGACCATGAGCGCCGTTACGATTACGAGAGAGAAACCTAGTCTGCGAATCATGCCTTCCTCGCTGGTGCGCGACGTTGCCGTTGCCGCTGCAGCGTCCGTCGCGTTAGCGGCGGCATTTCCGAAACTCGGTGCGGCATGGATCGTTCCATTGGGAACAGCCGCGCTGTTCTGGACCTGGCAAGGTGCCTCCTGGAAACGCGCCGCCGTGCTAGGCTGGTTCTCCGGAATCATCTTCTTCGCCATCGCTTTCGACTGGATCGGGCACACCGTCGGCAACTATATCGGCGCCTACGGGCCTTTTTTGATGTTCGGCCCTGCAATTCTTGAGGCGCCTTACTGGGGATTGGCTGGGATTGCGTGCGTGCTGGCTTACCGTTACGCGCATCCGTCGCTCGCGCCGCTGGCTGCGGCGTCCGCATTTACCGTTTTCGAATGGCTGCGCTCGATTGGATTGCTTGCGGCTCCCTTCGATCAACTCGGCTACACGCAAGCCGATTCTCCGCTGCGCGCCATCGCCGCATTTATCGGGACGTATGGCATAACGTTTGCGTTGTGCCTTATCGGTGCGTACGGCGCCGATGCAATACGGCGGCGCACGTGGCGTCCGCTTACGATCGCGGTAAGTGCGGTCGTCGTCGTCAGTTCGGCCGCGTGGGTCGCGTGGCCCGCACGGCACCTTCCGACGCCTACGACACGCGTTGCCGTGATTCAGGGTAACATCGCGCAGTCGCTCAAATGGAACAGCCTCAACTTGGCGATCTCGCGCTATTCGATCCTGACGCGAACGGCCGCGGCCAAACATCCGCATCTCGTCGTCTGGCCGGAAACCGTTATTACGACCGACCTCAACCGCTACCCGGCGCTGTTGCGCGCATTTCTCGATCTCAGCCGCGAGAGCCGCGCGACGATCGTCGCCGGCAGCGTCGATGCGACGCGCGGAGCGGTGTACAACGCACTTTTCATTTTGCAGCCGAACGGAACGTACCAGGTTTATCGGAAACGGCAGCTCGTGCCATTTGCCGAATCGTTTCCGGGGCGAAGCTTTCTGGGTTGGCTGCCGTACGTCGGCGATCTGAGCGGCCGTTTCGGCACCGGAAAAATCGACGGCGTCTATCGAACCACCGCGTTACCGATCGCGCCGCTGATCTGCTGGGAATCGGCGTTCGCCGATCTCGCCTACGCACAAATCGCCGGCGGCGCGGAGCTGCTTGTCGTGAGCACGGACGACGCGTGGTTTGGAACGACCTCTGGACCGTACATGCACGCGCAGATTTCGCAGCTCCGAGCCGTGGAAATGGGCGCCTACGTCGTGCGCGCCGCCGCTACGGGAATCAGCGGCGTCATCGCCCCCGACGGCACCTGGCAACGGCGCAGCACGATGGAAGAAGTGATCGCGATCGACGGATTGGTCGGCCCGCGCGTCCCGACCGTGTTTTCGCGAATCGGACCGACGCCGGTGGCCGTTGGGTTTGTGGTTTTGTACGCCGGGCTGCTCGTGATTCCGTTCGCCCTTCGACGACGCGCAGGATGACGAGAAATAGTGGCGTTAACTAGCGCGCAGAAGCGTTTGTTGAAGCGCATCGGGATCATCGTCGGGTTGCTGCTCGTCGTTTGGGTAGTCGTCGAGGTGGTGATTGCGGGCAGCGGTCCCACGCCGCCGCTGCCGACGTCCGTTTCGATGAACTTGAAGGGCGGTCACGTCGTAACCAACCGCATCACCACGAAATCCTGGACGTTCGATTACGATCACGCCCAGCTTTCGCCCGACGGCTTGACCGGCAGCGTCGACGGCGTGCGCAACGGCGTCGTGTTCCGCAAAGGCAAGCCGTATCTCAAAATTTCCGCGCAGCACGTGCAGCTCGACCTCGATTCGCTCGATTTCACGGCAATCGGGAAAGTGCACGCCGAGCGCATCGGCGATCCCGACCACCGCTCGTTCGATACCGACCTCGTGACCTGGACGAACAACGCGAAGCTGCTGCACATGGATCATCCGGTATACGTGCACTCGGGCGCCCAGACGTTGCGCATCGATGGCGTGACGGTCGACTTCGATGCGAACACGGTTCACTTTGGGAAGCTCGCGGGGGGAGTCCAGTTCCACCATTGAATAGACGCGCATGCGGCGCATTCTGATCGCCGCCGCAATTGCGTTGTCCGCCTGCGGTGGCGGACACAAGCAGGAAGCGGCTGCCGATGCCAGCGCTCCGCCCTTGTTGATCGACGGGCGGGGCACGATCATGCCGCTCGAAAAGGCGGTCACGCACATCGCCTTCCGGCCTTACGTACCGGCGCAGGCGATCGCTTTTGCGGTGTTGCCGCCCCTGGGTGATTTGGATATCAACGACCACCGCGGCCTCGGCGTCGAATACCAGGCCGGCCGCAACGCAATGTTGCTTTCGGAATGGCCGAAGCAGGGCTACACGATCCAGTTCGGACGCAGCGGCATTCTGCGCGAATGCCAAGCGGAGCATTACAGCACGACGGCGGTGGCCTGGACCACTCCAGGCAACCTGCTCCTAACGCTCCAGCCGGACGGACCGGTGGACGGTGCGGAGGTTAACCGGGAGGCGCAGCGACTCATTCGAGCCGGCGCCTGCCCGCGCTAGCGCGGGCTAGCGCTTACGCTCCTCGCCCAGCTTCTTCTTGGCCTCGGCGATCAGTTTTTTGACTTTCTGACCGCCTTTGTGGCCAATCTCTTCGTAAAAGTCGGAGCCGTACTTTTCTTTGACGACTTTTCCGCCTTTTTGGCCGATGGATTCGTAGAATTCGACGCCATGACGATCGCGGGTGGCTTTACCACCCTTTCGGCCGATGTCCTCATAGAACGTCGAGCCATACCGATCGCGCACCGTGTCGCCGCCTTTTTTGCCGGCCTCGCGCACTGACATCTCGCGCTTGGCCGCATCGTCATTCTTCTCAGCCATCAGTTCCTAACGTTGCTGAAGTAGTCGGGTCGAGTTTTGCTTCGACGGTTACGTCGACGCCTTGCGTTTCGGCCGTTGACCGCCTTTTTGACCGATCACCTCGTAAAACGACGGGCCGTACTTGCTCTTCGTCGCTTCACCGCCTTTGCGGCCGATTTCCTCATAGAATTCGGAGCCGTATTTAGCTTTGACTCGTTCGCCACCACGGCGTCCGGCCTCGCGAACGCTCATGCCGCCGCCGGTGGGTCCAGGGTCTTGCAATGCCATAATAATGTGGACCTCGTTATCTTGCGTGAAGGGGTAAGGTACGAGAGATACTCTTTCCCATCCAAGCGGTTGGTAAACTCACGATTCGCTCAGGAACTGCTCGGAACGTAGCTTCGCCTGAAATGGGACGCCATTTGTCTCATTCCCAGGCAGCGTCCGCATGACTCGCCCGGCGGCGTTGCGGGGGCTAAATTGCCCAAAAGATTAGTCCGGAAGTCCGGTGAATCAACAGGCGCTTGCACCTGCTATTTCTTGCGGCCGTTCTGAGCGTCAAGCTGGTCGTGCAGCGCTCGAGCCTCGATCTGCTCGACACCCTACCCATTGCGGTCGTACTCCAAAACTCCGCGGGGACTTCACAGACGGTCCGCTTCACGCAGCCCGTCGAGTATGCGATCGAACTGCGTGCTCCGGACGGCAGCGTGATTTGGAGTTCTGCCGTTGCTCCGCCGCCCCGTCAACCCGCGTTTCCCGCGCACGCGCGCACGTTCGCGCCGGGTTCGACGACCTTGGCCGTCTACGACTGGAACGAACTGCTGCGCGACGGCACGAGTCCGCAGGCGGGAAATTACACGCTGCGCGTTCGCCTTGCAACCGAAAAACCTCAGGCCGAGAATACGGTCCGCGTCACGTTTGCACGGCCGTTATCTCCCTCGTCGCTTGCGGCACTTAAAATCGGTGAGGAATACACGCTCGCGGGGACGCTCGACGCGCAGCGCGCAATTCTGAACGACGAACGCGGAAGCGCGACGCTCGCACTGAGCCTCTTTGCAGCTCCGGCAGCGGTGCCGGTCTTCGTTCGCGGCTACGCGGTCGTCAAAAACGGAACGCGGGTGTTTAACGTCGAGCGCTGGGCTACGTTGATCGCTCAGCCGGCAAGCGCGCGATAAACTTCATCCGTTCGTTCGCGCAGGTGATCCAGATTGCCGTCGTTTTCGATGATGTAGTCCGCACGCCGGCGCGCTTCTTCGGGGTCGATTTGTGCCGCCATCCGCGCGCGCACGCGCCCTTCGTCGATACGGTCGCGAGCGACGATGCGTGCGATCCGCGAATCCTCCGGTGCGACGACGACGATCGTCTTGTCGACGAGGGTGTCGTAGCCGGTTTCGAACAGCAAGGGGACGACGTGCACCAGGAGTTGACCAGGCTTGGCGCGCGCTTCCCGTTCCATTGCGAGCCGGCGAATGTGCGGATGAAGGATCGCGTTGAGCCGTTCGCGCGCTAAAGGATCGTTGAAAACGATCTCGGCGAGCGCGGCGCGGTCGAGCGCGCCCGTCCGCACGACTTGCGGCCAGACGCGCGCGATTTCCATAAAACCGTCGCTGTTGGGAGCTACCGCTTCGCGCGCGAGCGCGTCGGTATCGACGATGTAGGCACCGAGATCTTCTAAGATCTTGGCGACGGCGCTCTTGCCGGCACCGATACCACCCGTCAATCCAACGCGCAAACGCGGCCTGCGGTATTGCTACTCGGCGATCGGTTCGGAAGGAGGCACGACGTCGATCTCCTCGACGACGAGCTGTTCGATCTCCTCCGGCGGCACGTCGGCGACGTGCTGAATCGAGGCGGTGATGCGGCGCGTCGTGTGATTGATCGACAGCAGCGTCACTTCGATCTCTTGTCCCGGGTTGTATTGCGTGCCGCCGTCGAACTCGCCCTTCGGCACCATTGCAAGGATGCCGGGGATGATTTCGACGAGCAGATAATTCGGCGTGACCTTGACGACTTGAGCGGTCAGCTTGTTCGTTTCGTACAGCTTGTCCGCGTGTTCGTCCCAAGGATCCGGAAGCGCGTGCTTGAGCGAGAGGCTAACTTTCTTCGCCTCGGCGTCGAACTTCATGATTTCGACTTGCACGACGTCGCCGATCTTGACGACTTCCGACGGATGCTTGATACGCGCGTAGGACAGCTCGCTGTTGTGAATCAGGCCGTCGATGCCGCCGAGATCGACGAACGCGCCGAAATCGGCCAAACGTACGACGACGCCTTCGCGGATCTGTCCGACTTCGAGCGTATCGAGAAGTTCTTGCTTCTTCGCTTGCAGCTCTTCTTCGAGAACCAGACGCTGCGAGAGCACGACGCGATGCCGTTTGTGATCGAGATCGATCACTTTCAGACGCAGGCGCTGTCCGACGAGCTCGTCGAGATTGCCGACGGGCTGACGGCGAATCTGCGATGCCGGAACGAATCCGCGCATGCCGAGATCCACCAGAACGCCGCCTTTCACGACTTGCGTTACGGTCGCTTCGATGACTTCGTCGCGTTCGTGGGCTTCGATGACTTTCTCCCACGTCTTGAGGGCGCGAGCGCGGCGTTCCGACAAGAAGAGCGTTCCGTCCATGTCGTCGATGCGATGAATCATCACTTCGAGCGTGTCGCCGACCTTGATGACTTTTGGATCGACTGCGAGCGAAAGCTCGCGGAACGGGAGGACGCCTTCGGATTTTCCGCCGACGTCGACGAGCAGTTCGTCCTTATCTTTTTGGACGACCATGCCGGTGAGGACTTGGCCCTCGTCGAGGACTTTCAGCGATTCTTCGTAGAGCCGCTGTTCGAGTGCGAGTTGATCTTCCTCATATTGAGCGGGAGCGATTTCAGTCGTAGAGATGTTGGTTTTCCTACCTTAAATTAATTTATTTTTTGCAGACGTCACCGTTGACACCGCCGGCACCACCACGTTCCTCGCTGCGCCAGGACCGTTCGTACGATCGGGCCTCCGCAGCGCGGACACGGTTCGCCGAGCCTGCCGTAGACGGAGAGAACGTTTTGAAAGCCTCCCCGAAGACCATCGGCATCCACGTAGTCGTCGACGCTCGTTCCCCGCAGCTCGATAGCCCGGGTCAAGACGTCCACGACGGCGTGGTATAACCGGCGAATCGCTGGTTTCGTCAACGCCTTGGCGGGACGGCTCGGACGGATCCGAGCTTCCCACAGCGCCTCGCAGGCGTAGATGTTACCTATACCCGCGATGCGCCGCTGGTCGAGCAGCAATGCCTTGACCGGCGTCGTCCGCCCCGCCAGCATACCGATAAAGGCTTCCTGTGTAAAGCCTGAAGATAACGGCTCGACCCCGAGGTCGCGATCCCAGGGTTCGCCCGGTTCGACGAGGCGCATACGGCCGAAGGTCCGCACGTCGGCGAAGCTCAGACGGCCGCCATCGGCAAACCGCAACACCACGTGGGTGCCCCGGAAATCGCTCTGTGACGGGCTCGCTACCACGAGCCGGCCCGTCATGCGCAGGCTCGTGACGAGGGAGCCTCCGCCGGAGAGTTCGATGACGGCGTACTTTCCTCGGCGGGTCACGTCGACGACGGTTTGACCGGTCACGGCCCGTTCGAAGGAAACGCCCGGCGGCGCTTGAGCGATCTTCGGGAGGCGGATCTCTACCTTGGTTATGCGCCGCCCGGCGATTGCAGAACTAAGGCCGCGTACAATCGTCTCGACCTCGGGAAGTTCCGGCACCGCCTCTAGCCGCTAGATGCTAGCGGCGGATTTGCTCAGGACGGAGCTGTTGTTCGAACCCAGCTTGGAGACCGCCAATACCGCGACGGCCGCGACGAGCGCGATGATCAGCGCGTACTCGATGAGCGTTCCGCCGGCCGTGTCCGAAAGCATCATCCGTAGACTCTTAGCCATGGGGTTGCTAGTTCGGCGCTGCCGGGGGAACTTCTGCCAAATTCAGCCGGGTTCCGGTAACGATTCCGTCTTGCGCCGCCTCGCCGGCGGGCAGCTCGATGACGTACTTCCCCGTACCGTTCTCGAGCGGGATCTTGCCGTCGGGCGTCGAGGACGGGACGACCGCCACGTTTGCATCGACGAGCCGAACGGTGCCGTCGGTTCCGACGAACACCATGTCGAGCGGTACGAGCGTGTTCTTCATCCAGAACGCTACGTCGCCGTCTATCGGGAAGACGAAGATCATGCCCGTGTGCGGCGGCAGCGACGTCCGATTCATCAGACCGTATTCGCGCTGCTTAGCCGTTTTGGCAACCTCGAGCTGCAGGTCGGCCTTGGGGGCGTGCACGACGACGACGGAGAGCGCCGCCGCGATGAGTACGTTAAACAATGGCTCCCTCCGCGATGTCCTCCTCGATGCTTTCGACGTCGTACCAGTTGCGTCCCGACTTCAACGTGACTTCTAATGGAACGGTAAGCGCGATCGCCGCTTCCATGTGCTTTCGCACCAGCGCCGCTACTTCGTTTCGCTGCGACGAACGTACTTCGAAAATCAGCTCGTCGTGGATCTGCAAAAGCATCACGGCGTCGAGGCCCGACTCGCGCAGCGCACGGTCGATACGAACCATCGCCAGCTTCATGAGATCGGCAGCGCTGCCTTGTAGCGGCGCATTCGTCGCTTCGCGCTCCGCCGCGGCGCGCAGCATATAGTTGCCGGAGCTCAGTCCCGGCATGTAGCGGCGACGCCCTAGGATCGTCGATACGTAACCGTTACGCCGGCCCTCTTCGATGGTTCGATCGATATACGCGCGTACCGACGGAAAGCGAGCGAAATAGGCGGCCGTAATGTCTTTGGCTTCGGCGCGGCCGATTTCCAAACGCTGCGCCAAGCCGAAGTCCGACATTCCGTAGAGGAGCCCGAAGTTGACGCTCTTGGCCATGCGGCGCTGATTGCCGTCGACCTGCGCGTTCGCCGGCACGGCAAAGATTTGGCGCGCGGTAAAATCGTGAATGTCTTGCCGATGCTCGAACGCTTCGCGCATCGCGCTGTCGCCGGAGAGATGCGCCATGAGTCGCAGCTCGATTTGGCTGTAATCCGCGGCGAGCAAGACGTGATCGTCGTCGCGCGCGACGAACGCTTTGCGTATGCGCCGGCCGAGTTCGCCCCGCACCGGGATGTTTTGCAGATTGGGATTCGTCGAGGAAAGACGTCCCGTGGCAGTGGCCGTCTGATTGAACTCGGTATGTAAGCGGCCGTCGCGCGCATCGACCAGGCCGGGAATGACGTCCACGTACGTATTCTTGAGCTTCGTGACCTCGCGCCATTCGAGCACGAGCGCGCAGATCGGATACTCGCGCGACAATCCCTGGAGCACTTCGACGCCGGTGGCCCAGCCGGTCTTCGTTTTCTTGCCGCCCGGAATCTCGAGCTTGCCGAAGAGAATTTTGCCGAGCTGCTGGGGCGAGCCGATGTTGAACTCTTCTCCGGCAAAATCGTAGATTCGTTTCTGCAGGCGTGACGCGGCTGCGTCGATTTGTTCGCCGATCGTGGACAGTTCGCGCGGATCGATCGCGATGCCGGCAGCTTCCAGTGTGGCGAGCACCGGCGCCAGCGGAACTTCGACGTCGCGATACAGAGCGAGCTGCGCGCGCTCTTCGAGCATAGGCGTTTGTGTTTCGACGAGCGCGAACGCCGCGTTCGCATGCGCCGCCGCATCGGCGGGAACGCTGGAGTGGAGGAACTCCGCCGCAGCGTCTTCGAGATCGGCGAAACCGCGCCCCGGATCGAGCAAATGTGCGGCGATCATCGCATCGCCGGCGAAGCGCGCGCCTTCGATTCCGTGCGCGCGCAAGACGTGCAGCACGCGCTTGGCATCGTATGCCGCGGTCGCCGCTTCTCCCAAAAAGATCGCGCGCAGTGCGTCGCGCACGGGTTCGTGCGTCAACGCGTCCGCTGCAAGCGAAACACCGGTGCCGGCGCGATCGGTAACGCCGATCGTATCGTCGAGTACGGCAAAAGCGACGTGCGGCGACGATGCCATCGCGCGAAGCTCTTCGCCCAATCGCGCGAACTCAGGCGGATCGACCGACGCGACGTACGTGCGATACGTGCCTTGCAGCTCCTTACCCGTGTCGAGCAGCGGGAGTCCCGTCGGCGCTTGCAGCTTGGCCAGCAACGACTTGAACTCGAGCTCGCTGTAGAGCGGATACAGTTCGGTATCGCTCGGCAGCTGATAACGGCTTTCTTCCCAGTCGACCGACAGCGGCAGATCGCGACGCACCACCGAAACGGCGCGGCAAAGCCGCGCTTGCTCGCCGTATTCCTCGACGAGTTTTTGCAGCTTCGGATGTCCGGCAAGTTCCGGACGCTCGACGAGCACGTCGAGCGAACCGGCAGCCTGCAACAGTTTCGTGGCCGTCTTTTCACCGACGCCGGGAATGCCCGGCAGGTTGTCGGACGGATCGCCTTTGAGCCCGCGATAATCGGGAAGCTGCAACGGATCGAGACCGAAGCGTTCGCGCACCGCCGCCGGATCGTACCGCCCGAGCTCCGTGATGCCGCGGCGCGTCGTCAATACGGTCGTGCGTTCGTCGACGATCTGCAGCAAATCGAGATCGCCCGTTACGACGATCGTTTGTTCGCCGGCCTCTTCGGCTTGACGCGCGAGCGTAGCGATCACATCATCGGCTTCTTGCCCCTCCATTTCGATGATGGGAATGCGGTGCACCGCCAAAATGCGCCGCACCAGCGCGAACTGGCCACGCAACTCGTCGGGCATGGCGGTGCGCTGGGCTTTGTACTCTTTATACAGCGCGACCCGATCCGCCGGCATGCCTTTGTCGAACGCCGCGATCACGTGCGTCGGTTTCTCGTCGGCGATGATCTTGTTGAGCATCATCGTGAAACCGTAAGCGGCGTTGATCGGAACGCCTTTGCTGGTCGTCAGTCCCGGCAACGCAAAGAAGGCGCGGTAGACGAGCCCGTAGGTATCGAGCAGCATGAGACTCATCGGCGCACCGTCACGCTTGAAGAGCCGGCGCTTACGCTGCCGTCGTCGGAAATCGCGAGTACCGAAAGCGTGTAGCGGCCGCTTTGCGCCGGCATTTGCACGTCGATCGTACCGTTGGTCGCGCGCGCGACGCTCCACGAAACGGCTTGGGTTTCGGCTTGCGCGAGCTCGACCGTATTCGGCGGCTGCGTGCGGCGAACGAAGCCCAGCACCTGTGCGTGCTCGCCGGTCGAATCGACCCACGGATGCCACGTCACCGCGGCCTGCGCGCTGCTCTGCGTCGTTGCGACGCCGATTTCCAGCAGCGACGGCGCCGAATCGAAGAGCGCGCTGCCCGACGGCGTTCCGCGGCTGATGCGCACGACCACCGTACCCGCAGCGCGCGTTTGATCCCGCAGCGGAATGCTGGCGGCTTCGCCCGGTGCGAAATCGGAGCGTACGAGCGCGATCGGAACGTACTGCGGCCGTCCCGGAGCGACGAGCCCGAGCGCGGTGCCGTTCCACGCAATCGCGCCGTCGCGTACGAACGCCGCGCCGACGCGAAGTTGTCCGGTCGCATCGACCGCCTTGAAGTGCGCGATTGCATGACCGCCGTTCGTCGATACCACCGTCGCTTGAACGCCGAGCGCGCTCTCGAGGGTTACGAGCGCGTCGCCTAGCGCTCCCGGAGCGCTCGCGTCTACGGCGACGGAGTCGCCGCTGCGATACGCCGTTTTGTCGAGTGCGATGTGTACGTCCCCGCTGCCGCCGTCGACGGTTCCGGTGGCGGCTTGCGTGACCACTTGCGCTTGCGCGGCGTCCATCGAGCGGCCCCCTTCGTCGACGATCGCGAAGATCAGATTCGTTCCGAGCGGCGGCGCGGTGAAGCTCCCTCGTACGTGACCGTCGCCGTCGAGCGTCAGAGTCTGCTGCGACGTCGACGAGCCGTGGACGAGCTGCACCGTAACCGCGTGATTCGCGAGCGGTTTGCCGGTCGCGACGTCGTTAGCGTACACGTTGAAAAACACCGGAGTACCGAGTGTCTCTTCGTCGCGATCCAGCGCGACGCGCACCGCCGCGCGCGCAGTCGGAACGACGACGCGCGTGTCTGCCGTCGCGCCGCCTGATTCGACGCGCACGCCGTACGTCGAACCGAGCTCGTCGCTGGGATGCGGCACGCTGACGACGGCATTTCCGTCGTCGCCCGTGTGCACCGTTTGATCGAGCCACGTGGTCGTGCCCCACGGCGTCGTCTCGGGCGTATATCCAACGTACACATGCGGAGAACGAACGACCGACACGTGCACGGGGACACCGCTGCGCGACGAGTGCACGAGCAGCGGAACGTCGCGCGCGGGATCGCAGCTTTCACCGCACTGCGCGGAAACGTCGAGCGAGAGACCGCTGGCGTTGGCGTCGACGTGCAGTGTCGCACCTCCGGTGCCGCCGCCGGCTTGGGCTAGAACCGCGTAGTCGGCGCTTTTTGCTTCGGCCGGAATCGCGAAGGTCGCCGAAAAGGCACCGGCGCTATCGAGCGCGGCGCGCTGCTGGCCGATCAGCGCCGCGCCTTGCCGTATCGAGACAAGGGCGTCGCCGCGTGTCGGACGCAGGACGCTGCCGTCGCGAGTGCGCGCAAATCCGACGACGCGCACGCTCTCGCCGGCGTGAACGACGGCCGAATCGGTCCGCACGCCGACGATGGTCGACGGCAACGGCGCTTGCGGAAGCAAACTCAAAAACGCGTAACTCGATCCCCATTGCGCGAGCGCGAACACCGGACGCGGCGAGCGGCTCCACCGCACGATGCCGTGCTGGTCCGAGTACATCGTCACGAAGCGATCGTTGACGACGAAGGAGACGCGCATGCGCGAGATCGCGCGACCGCTGCTCAAATCGGTTCCGTAGAGAATCAGTTCGCTCGGCGTTTCCTTCGATACCAATCCGACGCGCGAACGATTGATCCACACTTGCTCGCCGACGTCGCCGCGCCGCGCTTCGACGATAAAGAATCCTTCGCGCGATCCGAGCTGCACGTCGACTTCGTTCGATTGAAATTGATAGCCGCCGGGAGGCGTAAACGAAAACGATACGGCGGGACGACGGCCGCGCATCGAAATCGCACGCGGACGGGCGTTCGAGCCCGCGGTGAGCACGTCGGCCGGGTCGACTTGATAGACGGCAAAGCGAACCGGCGCGCTCGAGTAGGTGTCCAATCTAACCGTCGTGGACTTCCACGGGACGTTCGAGTCGCCCGCAAAAAGCGCGAAATACGCGTCGAGGCGATGCAAGTCGACGATGGGACGCTCCGCGCTGACGGGCGCGATGGAAACGGCGAGCACGACCAGGACCGAGAGAAGAAAACGGACGAGCACCATGTTGCGGCGCAAGTCTTCGCCCTCGCCTGCGTCGACCCCGGCCGGGCAGGTTGGGGGCGCGAAGGCGCTTAAGGCCTTGGGTGTGGACGAGCAAGCCGCCGACGGTCATCCCACATCGACTCGCTGCCGATTCTGCGGGTGTGAAGACGACTCACTGACGGCCGACGCGACGCGCGAGAAGGAGCACATTCAAGTCGTCGTGGCCTGTGGATCCTGCGGCCACCCGTTCGCCATCCTCTCCCGCAACTAGCTAGGAAGAAACCGTTGATGAAGGTCCGTCACGCCGTCGCGTTCTTTATATTGCTCTTCGGGCTGCCCGTTTTATCCGCAGCCGCAACGCCTCCACCGGGCGCGAGCGGTCAAGCGGCAATGCCGCAGATCAAGCTTCCGGCGGTGCCGCTGCACAGCGAATATCTCGTCGAAGTGAACAAAAAGGGTCAAGTCGTCAAATCGAAACCTTCGAAACTTTCGAAGGTCCAGACGTTCAACTTGATGACGTACGGCAATACGCTGCAAATGTGGATTCGCAAGCCGGACGGCAGTGCGACCGTAGGTACCTTTCGCGTGAGCTTCGATTACGATCCTAAATCGAAGAAGGTTGCTCGCAATATCGCACTCGTCAGCGAGGGTGGGAATTGGGGAGCCGAAGACGGGGCCGCGACCGCGATGTACGAGACCGCCGAGAAACAGCTTCAGGCCGCGCTGAAGAAACAGCAGCAGCAAAACGAGGGGCTTCCCTCGCTCAACCAGATTCGCGGTCAGTCGCCCGCGCCGAGCCCGTCTCCGCACTAACGCGTGCGATTCGTCACGTTTCGGCCGCCCGGCGGAGCAGCGCGGCCCGGCGTCGTCGAGGGAGACGCGATACGAACGATCTCGACGGCAACGCTGCGCGAATACGTCGCGCTCGCTCCGCACGAGCGCATTGCGTGGCATTCCGCCGACGACCTGATTCCGCTTTCGAGCGTAACGCTCGACGCGCCGATTCGCCCCGAGCGCAACGTTTTTTGCGTCGGACGCAACTATCTCGAGCACGCCAAGGAAGGCGCCCGCGCCGCGGGCCGCGAGCTCAAGCTGCCCGACGTACCGACGTTTTTCACGAAAGCTCCAACCGCGATCGCGGCGCCCGATTCGACGCTGCATCTCGACGCGAGGGTCTCTTCCGAGTACGACTTCGAAGCGGAGCTCGCCGTCGTCATCGGGGCGCGCTGCCGGGACGTTTCCAAAGATGAGGCGTACGACGTCGTCTTCGGTTACACGGCACTCAACGACGTTACGGCGCGCGACCTCCAGCGCGCGCACGTTCAGTGGTTCAAAGGCAAGAGCCTCGACAACTCGTGTCCGATCGGGCCGTGGATCGTCACGCCGGAAGAGCTCGGCGACCCGCAGGCACTCGAGATTCGCTTTCGCCGCAATGGCGTCGAGAAGCAGCACAGCAGCACGGCGCAGATGATCTTTCGCATTCCGCGCTTGATTGCCGAACTAAGCAAGGGAATGACGCTGCTTCCCGGGGACATTATCGCAACGGGAACGCCCGAGGGCGTCGGGTTCGCACGCACGCCGCCCGAGTTTCTGGCCGGCGGCGACGTGATGGAGGTCGATATCGAGGGAATCGGCGTTCTGCGCAACGTGGTGGCGATCGCGTAACGTGTCGCCGCTGACGCTGTTGTGCTACCTTCTGGCGCTGGCGCTCGTCGCGATCGGCGTCGCGGGACTGCTCTTTCCCGAGGCCGTCTCGCGGTTGTACGGCGTACACGTGAGCGACGCCACGTCGCGCGGTTTCGTGCACGCCACCGCGATTCGCGATATCGCCATCGGCGTCGCGCTGGCCATCGCCGTCTACGCGCACGTCTTCTTGCTGCTGGTGACGCTGATCGTTATCGGCATCGTCGTCTCGTTCGCCGATTTCGCAATCGTTTTCAACGCGCGCGGCAGACGCCTCGGCGTCTCGCACGCCGGACACGCCGCCGGCGCAATCGCGTTCATCGTCGCGCTCGGCATGGCGCTGTTCGCCATCGGACGCTAACTCTTAGACTTCGTAGGAGTCCGCAGGCCGCGGGCGTATGCCAAGCCTATGATTTTTGCGGTACCCCGCGAGGCCGCTTCTAAAGAGCGCAGGGTTGCGCTTGTGCCCGAAACGGTCTCGAAGTTCGTCAAGTCCGGTATTGCGGTTCGAGTGCAGCGCGGAGCGGGCAGCGCGGCAGCCTTTCCCGACGATCTCTACACGGCTGCAGGAGCCACGCTCGCCGACGATCCACACGCTCTCGTCGCCGATGCCGGCGCCGTGCTCACCGTCGGCCGGACTTCAGCGGATATGCTGGGAGCGCTCAAGCCGGGTACGGTCGTCGTGGGCTTTTTCAATCCGCTCGGCGATTCCGCGTTTCTAGCGGATCTCGCGCGCGCCGGCGTCACGGCCTTGGCGATGGAGATGATTCCGCGCATCACGCGCGCGCAATCGATGGACGCACTCTCGTCGCAAAGCAACATCGCAGGTTATAAGGCCGTACTGCTCGGCGCGGCCACCCTGCCCAAGTTCTTCCCGATGCTCACGACGGCCGCGGGAACGATTCCGCCCGCGAAAGTGCTGATACTCGGCGCAGGCGTCGCGGGATTGCAGGCGATCGCCACCGCGCGGCGGCTCGGCGCGGTTGTAAGCGGTTACGACGTGCGCGCGGTCGTCAAAGAGCAAGTGCAGTCGCTGGGCGCGACGTTCTTGGAATTCGATCTCGGCGGCGACGCCGAGGGCGCGGGCGGTTATGCGAAAGAGCTGACGCCCGAGCAGCAAGAGCGGCAGCGGGCGTGGATGGTCGAGCAAATCGGAGCGAACGACGTCGTGATTACGACCGCGCTCGTTCCCGGCCGCAAAGCGCCCGTACTGGTGAGCGAAGCGGCAGTTGCGGCGATGAAACCCGGAAGCGCGATCGTCGACATCGCCGCCGAGGCCGGCGGTAACTGCGCCCTGACCAAAGCCGACGAAACCGTGCTTACAGCCAACGGCGTGTCGATCGTCGGAACGACGAACCTTCCGTCGACGATGCCGTATCACGCGAGCCAGCTCTACTCGCGCAATCTCTACGCGCTGTTATCGCCGTGGATCAAAGACGGCGTGCTGACGATCGACATGAACGATGACGTCGCCAAAGGCGCGTGCGTCGTTCACGCAGGCAACGTTCTGGTAGGAGGGAGCGCATCGTGACCGACGTCGCGCACTACATCAACTTCTTGACGGTGCTCGTGCTCGCAATCTTCGTCGGGTTCGAAGTGATTTCGAAAGTGCCGACGACTCTGCACACGCCGTTGATGTCGGCCACCAACGCGATTCACGGAATCGTCCTGGCCGGCGCAATCGTCATCGTCGGGCAGCTCTTCGGCGGAACGCCGACCGTACTGCTGACGATCTTGGCCACCGCTGCGGTGACGCTCGGGGCAATCAACGTCTTCGGCGGATTCGCCGTTACCGAGCGAATGCTCGAGATGTTCAAGGGTAAGGAGCGCACCAAGTGAGCGAACACGAAGTGAGCCATTGTCAAGGACAGGATGTCCCCGCGCGTCAGCGCGGCGCCCGGAGGGCGTTGAGATGAGTTCTAAGGACATCGCGCTCGCGCTTGCCGACCTCGTCGCCATCGCACTCTTCATATACGGCCTTCACGAGCTGAACTCGCCGGCGACGGCCAGACGCGGCAACCGCTACGCCATGGTCGGAATGGCGATCGCGCTGATCGGCATTCTCGTTCAAACCGGTGCGGTCGGGTGGTTGGCGATTCTCGTCGGCGGCGCAATCGGCGCGGGCATCGGTGTCTTCGCCGCGTTCAAAGTCAAGATGACGGCGATGCCGCAGATGGTGGCGCTTTATAACGGCGCCGGCGGCGGCGCGGCCGCGCTCATCTCGATCGTCGAATATTACGTATCGCAGAACGGCGGCGCGTCGTTCGATACCGTCATCGCGCTCTCGCTCGTGCTTTCGCTCATTATTGGGTCGGTGAGTTTCGCCGGTTCGCTCATCGCATTTCTCAAGTTGCAAGAATTGATGACCGGCCGTCCCGTGACGTATCCGGGCCAACAGATCGTCAACGCGCTGATCTTGCTCGCAATTTTGGGGCTCGGCGTTTGGTTCTGCGTAACGCTCGGCGCTCTGCCGCCGGGCGCGTTCATCGGATTGGTGATTGCGGCGCTCCTTCTCGGCGTGCTCTTCGTGCTGCCCATCGGCGGCGCCGATATGCCGGTCGTCATCTCAATGCTGAACTCCGCGACCGGCGTCGCCGTTGCGATTACCGGCTTCGAGATCAACTCGGTACTGCTCATTATTTGCGGCGCACTCGTCGGTGCGAGCGGTACGATTCTCACCGTCGCGATGAGCAAAGCCATGAACCGCCCGTTGACCAACGTGCTGTTCGGTGCGTTCGGTGCGTCGGGCGGCATGGAGCCCGCGGCGGGCTCGGGCGGACCCCAGCAAATCCGTCAAGCCAGCGCCGACGACGTCGCGATCATGCTCGCCTACGCGAAGAAGGTCATCTTCGTTCCCGGGTACGGCATGGCGGTCGCGCAGGCGCAGCACAGCGTCAAAGCGCTGGCCGATCAGCTCGAAAAGCGCGGCGTGAAAGTGCTCTACGCGATTCATCCGGTTGCGGGACGGATGCCGGGACACATGAACGTGCTGTTGGCAGAAGCGAACGTGCCCTACAATCAGCTGCTCGACATGGAAGACGTCAACCCCGAGTTTGCGACGACCGACGTCGCGCTCGTCATCGGCGCGAACGACGTGACGAACCCGGCCGCGCGCAACGTGCCGAGCTCTCCGATTTACGGCATGCCCATTCTCGACGTCGACAAAGCCAACAACGTTGTCGTATTGAAGCGCTCCATGCGCTCGGGGTTTGCCGGAATCGAAAACCCGCTGTACGAGATGCCGAACTGCTCGATGCTCTTCGGCGACGCGAAAGCGTCAGTCGACGAACTGACGGCGGCGGTAAAAGCGACCTAGCCCTCGACCGGCATCGCTCCTGCCTCCTACGGCGAACCGTCAAGGAGACGGTTTCCCGCTGTCGAGGAGGTTGCGTGCGTCTGCATTTCGCCAAAGCGACCGCTGCCGCGTCGCTTGCGCTCATCACTTCCGCATGTTCCGGCGCTAAGATGTCGTTGCCGCCGCTCGTCCCGGCAGCGCACGGCGCGTCCGATGCGGCCGGCATCCGTACGTCCGGCGTTACAAAGGGATACGGAATCATTCGTTTCCGCATCGCCGTCCCCGGGCGCACGCGTGGCTCCGGCCAACATCGAGCGACTCCGGCATTCGTTTCATCGGCTACGCGAAAAGTTGCCGTCACCGTACGAGGCGCGAATCAGTCGAGCTCGACGACGCAGAAGTTCCGTTGCACTGCCGTGTGCACCGGGAAGATCGTCGCGCCGCTCGGGATCGACGCGATAACGATACAGCTCGAAGACAAGAAAAGCCGCGTACTGTCGCGCGGCTCGGCAACGGTCGTCGTTTTCAAAAGCGGCAACGCGTTTGACTTTACCCTCGACGGCGTTCCCGCGAGCGTCGCTCTCGTGCCGCAGTCGAACGTGCTTCCAGTCGTACCTGCGAGTACGGGGTACTTGAACTTCGATGCACGTGACGCCGACGGCCGCATCATTACGCCTGACGGACATTACACCGACGCCAACGGCAATCCGCTGGTCTTCAGCCTCAGATCTAACAGTGCGGCATTGCGTCTTTCGGTCAAAACCGTATCGGCGCCCGGGACGCCCATCGCATTTGCATACAACGGAAAGCAACACGTCGGTACGATTACGCTGACGCCCCGCGCAAACCGAGGCATTCATACGACGGTCGCGTTTCATGCGACGTCGATCCGGCTCGTGCCCGGTATTGCATCGCGAATCTCGCCTCCGATGCCAATAGACGTGCTGACCGCCACGCAGGTGCCGATACCTGGCGGAAGCACGGCGTGCGGCGGCTTTCCCTGCGACAACCCAAACGCGATTTTTGTAATCGGGAACTCCGGAGCGCAGCAGGTGGCGCTCGCTTACAACACCGCGAGCGGCGCTTACGGGGTGGCCGACGGCAACGACGGGGATGACGGACCGTTCGCGTTTGCGCCGGTCGATCTCGGCGCAAACGGATTTAGGGGATTTTTCGATGAGAACGGAACGCAGTACGGCGTATTCTATATGTCGGCCATAGGTGCAACCTACGGAGGAGGGGCGAACCCGTGCCCGGCCACCTACAACGTCCCAATCGGAGCAGACGGATCGCCGGCCACGTTCTGTTCCATATTCATTGGCCCCGTCGTGTACGATGCCACCAATTCCGTCATTGCCGCAGACGGATACGAGCGCAAGATTCGCGTCCTTGGCACGACGGACTATATCGTGACCGCCGACAGCACGTCGCCGCGCGAGGTCTACAGCTATACCGCACACGTTTCCACTCTCGTTCCGGGTGCGATCGGAGTGGGCACGAACGCGACGTCGCCGAGCGTAGGCTATTATGGCGACCAGGACGGTACGGTGAAGATCATCGGTGGCGCGACGGTCGCCACGTTTTCACATCCCGTCGAAGACGTCGTCGGCAGCGAATCGGCGATTTACGCCGCCGAATCCGGCCGCATCTTCGGCGCCGCGGTGGCGTCGGGAAGGTACGAGACCGCACCGCTGCCCGTCGGCAACGTCGTCGAGGTTGTCACCGGTGTCGGCGGCGTCCCGATGCTCGTCGAAAGCGATGGGACGCTCGACGTGATGGGTATGTGATGCTTTAGAATGAACTAGAGAGCGCCGGCATCAGGTCGTTGTTTTCTTCTATCCGCAGCATCCGGATATCGCGCACGCTGGGAGCCAACCAGGAGAAGCGTCGTACGAGTTCCTGAACGGCGAGAACGCAGACGACGGGCGTTACGTCCGGTCCGCCAAATTGCACGCTGCCCTGTTGCCACGTGAAGCCGAACTCGCACAGCCCGTCGCGAATGTCTCGGTAAGCATTGTTCCAATTCGAAGTCGGATAAGCGTTCGCCAACGCCTCCGTATCGAGATCGAAAACGATCGCGTACATGCGCCGGCCACCGTTCCATCGTAGAGAGTGATCGAGCACGGCCGGTTCGAGCAGTGTAGCCATGCGTTCACTCTATCCCACGTTGCGCGGCAGCGTCTAGAGTCTCTTCATGTCTTTGACGAGTGCTTGGGCGATCGCAGCGGGGACGCCGATCGACTCGAGATAGCGCGCGTTTTCCATCGTGCCGCCGGCAGAACGAACGACCGCCCACGCCGAACCGCTTTGTCTGAGGACCGCTTCACCCTTACCGCCGGAATCGCCGGTGTCCCAACGAGTCAGCATCCACGTTCCCGCTTGGGCCATTGGGCCTACGATGAGCACCGGTACTTTGATGCGAGCCTGCATCGCTGACACGATCTGCGCATGCGTCGATTCCGAGGGAATTTTGGCAAAGGCGAACCCCGTCGTGCTTATGCATAACGCAAAAACAACGAGAGCTTTTCTCATGATGCGTCCTTCGACAAGCTCAGGATGACACTTGTCGGAACGACATTTGTTAGGACGACACGAGGCGCGGCGGTTCCGTGAGCGGCGGCGGCGGAAGTTCGGTGGTTTCCGGTTTCTTCTTTTTGCGTTCGGTCCAGTTGACGACCAGCACGTAGAGCACCGGTACGATTGCGAGGTTCATCACGGTCGAGACGAGCATGCCGCCTAAGACGGCCGTACCGAGCGAGATCCGGGATTGCGCCCCGTCGCCGTGAGCGAATGCCAGCGGCAGAATACCTAAGATAAACGCGATCGACGTCATGAGGATCGGCCGCAGACGCGTCGCGGCGGCGTGCGTGACGGCGTCGATCGCTTCGCGACCCTCCTCGCGAAGCTGGTTTGCGAACTCGACGATCAGAATGGCGTTCTTCGCCGCGAGCCCGACCAGCATGATGTAGCCGATTTGCGAGTAGATATCGCTCGTCGTGATGTAGATCGGCACGGGGTGGCCGCCCAGCTTGCTGCGAATGAGGAACTCTACGACGCCGGCCCAGAAGCGAAGAAATATCGCACCGACCGCCCCGAGCAGCGCGAGCGGCACGGCCAGCATGATAACGAACGGCGTCGTCAAGCTCTCGTACTGAGCGACGAGGATCAAGAACACGAACAGCAGGCCCATCCCGAAGATGAGAATCGTCTGCGGTCCGCTGGACACTTGTTCGCGCGCGATGCCGCTCCAAGCATACGACATGCCGGGCGGCAAGTTCTCCTTCGCCAAGCGCATCATCGTATTGAGCGCGTTGCCCGAGCTAGAGTTGGCCGACGGCTGGCCGTCGATTTCGATGGCGTTGTATTCGTTGAACCTCATGATCGTCACGTATGCGTCGACGCTCTGCGTCTTGAGGAACTGCGACGCGGGCATCATGGCGCCGGCCGAGTTGGCGACGTACACGCGCGAGAGCGATTGCATCGTCGCGCGGTCTTTCGCGCGAGCCTGCACGAGCACGTTGTACGACCGGCTTCCGTAGTCGAAGAAGTTCACGAACGTAGAACCGGTGCTCGCGTTGAGCGTCTGGAAGAAACTCGACGGCGAGATGCCGAACTGCTGCGCCTTTGCGCGATCGAACGTCGCCTGCAGATAGGGACCGCTGAAGATCGTCGGATAACGAATCGCTCCGAGCTTGGGATCGGCGGCGGCTTTCGCTTTGATCGTCTCGGCGACTTTACTCAGCGCCGGCAAGCCGAGATTGTTGACGTCCTCGATCTCGAACGCAAAACCACCCGTCGAACCCAACCCGGGAATCG
The DNA here is from genome assembly GCA_035656415.1 of Vulcanimicrobiaceae bacterium. Lineage (GTDB taxonomy): Bacteria > Vulcanimicrobiota > Vulcanimicrobiia > Vulcanimicrobiales > Vulcanimicrobiaceae > JAFAHZ01. Next base: position 21,201 of record DASRSM010000044.1, read on the forward strand.
GCGGTGGATTCGCGGGGAGCGCCGTCACGCCCGGCATCTTGAGGAACTGCGTGTACAACTGGTACTGCAGATAGAGCGCGCTGCTCTCGATGCCTTTGCGCTCCTTGA